>DLGN01000096.1:0-13299 GCA_002482715.1 Oxalobacteraceae bacterium UBA7693 | reverse complement strand
AGGCGCAATCCAGCAATTACAAACGACAGCAAAATTACCCGGCATGCGTCGGGTGGCAGGTATGCCTGATTTACATCCGGGGCGCGGCTATCCGGTGGGCGCTGCATTTTTCTCTGTTGACCGGTTTTATCCCGCCTTAATCGGTGGCGATATCGGTTGCGGTATGCGTCTCTTAAAAACTGATTTATCGATCACTAAATTATCTCTCGATAAACTTGTTAAACGTTTAGGCAATCTTGATGCGCCTTTAATGGATCAAAGTGATTTTTGGCTAGAGCGGGTGAACGCTTGCCAGATGCAAGACACGGGTTTTGAACACAGTTTGGGTAGCATAGGCGGTGGTAATCATTTCGCTGAGTTGCAGCAGTTTGATGCAATTTTCGATCAAACTTTATTCGCAAGTCATGCGTTAGATCGCAAACAAATGATGCTCTTGGTACACAGCGGTTCACGTGGCTTTGGTGGACAGATCTTACGTCAACATATCGATCAATTTGGACATGAGGGCCTGCTTGCAGAGTCGGCTGCCGCTGCTGCATATTGGACGCAACATGCGAGAGCTTTGCAGTATGCACAAGAAAATCGCAGTCTTATTGCCGAGCGTATTTGTGCAAATTTGTCGACTTCTGCCGAAACAGTATTAGATATTCACCATAATTTTTTGAGCGAAATCAATATCAATGGTGAGCAAGGTTTTTTGCATAGAAAAGGGGCTACACCAGCCGGTCCGGGCTTACTGATCATTCCGGGTTCACGAGGTGATTATTCTTACTTAGTGCAAGCACTCAACGCGGAATTGTCCAGCCTCAGTTTATTTTCTCTCGCGCATGGCGCGGGCAGAAAATGGATGCGGAGTGAATGTGAAGCACGTTTGAGTAAACGCTATACAGCCGCACAGTTGAGTAGAACGGCTTTAGATAGTCGCGTCATCTGCCACGACAAAGGCTTGATTTTTGAAGAAGCGCCGGAAGCATATAAGTCAATTGATAGTGTGATTTTGTCCTTGCAAGAAGCGGGACTGATTCATTTGGTCGCTAAGCTCAAACCGCTCGTGAGTTACAAAACTTCGGGAGCTTGCTGCGTATGATATTAGTGCAAATCACAGCAGGACAAGGTCCCGCGGAATGCTGTTTGGCCGTGGCAAAAACTTGGCAAGCATTGCAGGTTGAGGCTGGGCAACATCACTGTCGCCTAGACTTGATCGAAGCAGTAATTGCTGAGCATCCAATGACCTATAAATCACTATTACTAAGCCTGGAGTCCCAACATAGTGAGCAAAATTTGGACTGGATTCAAGACTGGCAAGGTAGTTTGCTATGGATTTGTGAAAGCCCTTATCGCTTGCGTCACCCACGTAAAAACTGGTTCATCGGTGTGCGCTTATTTCAATCTGAGGCAAGCTCTATGGATCACAGCATACGTTACGAAGCTTGTCGTGCCAGCGGTCCTGGCGGGCAGCATGTGAACAAGACAGACAGTGCGATCCGCGCCACTCATATTGCCAGCGGAATCAGTGTTAAAGTGCAGACCGAACGCAGTCAATACGCGAATAAGAAATTAGCAAATCTCTTGATTGCGCAAAAATTGGCGGCATTGGATGCGCAACAAGCACGACAACAACGCGGTCAGCGTCGCTTGGCGCATTATGATCTGGAACGTGGTGCAGCACAGATGGTGTTTAAAGGTTTGAATTTTAAGCGATGCTGAAATATTTGAATGAAAGTAAAAAAGACAAAATGCAACCAAGATTAAAACAGAAAATTCTCGACGTTTGTGAACGCAAGATCGCGCAAAAAGGGAGCGATGTTGGCTTATCTTTTTACGCCTTTTTCGCGAATAAAAACGATGATCCAGAACTCTTGATGGAAGCCGCGACATGGTGGATCATGACGCACAAATTTGATCATTTTGAAAAAGCTGAAAAGATCAAAAGAATTGTCGAATCCATGTAGTTTTTTATTGCTGTCGTTTATACATAAAGGAGTCATCAGGCTATGAGACCATTTTCAGAAGATATTAAGCAATTCAACGGTATTTATAAACTGCCCGTCAGTGCCACGCCAACACTCGATGTCGGCGTCCCTGCGGCCGAGCGGATGGCAGCGTTTAAAGACATCTTGATGGAAGAAGTGCATGAGATCGACGAGATCATTGCCGCGCAAAATGCCGGTAAAGATCCCATTGAAGTCTTGACTATGTTGGCAGATCTGCTCGGCGATATTCAAGTTTACTGTGCATCAGAAATGGCTAAATTTGGCTTGCCTTTAGATCAGGTTTTATCGATCATTATGCAATCGAATTTTTCTAAGTTGGGTGAGGATGGTTTGCCGATTTACGATGAGCGCGGCAAAGTTATGAAAGGGCCAAATTACTGGAAACCAGAGCCAAAACTGCAAGCGATGTTAACCGAGTTGGTAGCGAAAAATTCTTCATCGGAATGACTCTATGCATAAGAAAATCCTGTATGGCCTGATGCTGGTATTAAGCCTTGGTGTGGCGGCTTACGCCACGATTGCCTATGCCGCGTTTCCTTTGGGAAGTTTGGTGCATCCAGACATGAAAACCAATTTTGAAAATCATCGAATTGCCATTTACCTGCATATCTTTGCCTCTAGTTTGGCTTTATTGATAGGGCCATTCCAATTTTCAAAACGCTTGCGTGCGAGTCGGCCGCAATTACACCGATTGTTGGGTAAGATTTACTTGGGCTTGGGTGTGCTATTAGGTGGTTTAGCTGGCTTGTTGATGGCAGCTTTTTCTTATGGCGGTTTAGGTTCCAACTTGGGTTTTGGGCTTTTAGCATTACTGTGGTTGTTCACTGGTGCTCGGGCGTATTGGGCAATCCGACAAGGCGATATTGTCAGTCATCAGCAATGGATGATACGCAATTTTTCACTGACTTTAGCAGCGGTCACTTTGCGCATTTATTTGCCTTTGTCTATGGTGCTTGGGCTACCGTTTGAACTGTGTTATCCGATTATCTCGTGGCTGTGTTGGGTACCCAATTTGCTCATTGCAGAATGGAAATTTAATCGACCTATGTCGGTTTAAGATTTCTAAATTTTTTATCCTGAATTGAAGTAGGAAAAGGAGGAAAAGTTATGCAACGATTACATCAAAAAGTCGCTTTAATCACCGGCGCGGCGCGCGGCATTGGCGAAGCTATCGCGCGCGCTTTTGTCGATGAAGGTGCGATCGTGATTGTTACCGATATTGATCATCAATTAGGAACTGCAGTAGCAAATTCCTTAGGAGATCGCGCCATTTATCTGCCACTAGATGTACGTGATGAATCTGCATGGCAAGCCGTGACGGCCGAGGTTTTGCAGCGTTTCGGAATGTTCCATGTACTGGTGAATAATGCGGGCATTACTGGATTCGAAAATGGCTTTGTCGCCCATGATCCTGAACATGCTAGCTTACCGGATTGGCGTGCAGTGCTGGCGACCAATCTTGATGGTGTATTCTTGGGATGTAAAAATGCGATTCAAGCCATGCGTAAAACCGCTGTTCGGGGATCGATTGTTAATATTTCGTCCCGTTCTGGTTTGGTTGGCATTCCTGCTGCAACTGCTTATGCAGCTTCTAAAGCGGCAGTGCGTAATCACACTAAATCCGTAGCGCTCTACTGCGCGGAGCAAGGCTTGCCGATACGCTGTAATTCTATCCACCCAGCGGCAATATTGACCACGATGTGGGAGCCTATGTTAGGGCAAGGTGATGATCGAGATGCGCGTATGCGAGATCTAGTGCGTGAATGTCCGATGAAACGATTTGGTCTGCCGCAAGAGGTAGCGGCGGTTGCGGTTTTGTTGGCGAGTGATGAAGCTGCTTACATGAACGGGAGCGAACTCAATATCGATGGCGGAATGTTAGCTGGTTCTGTTGTACGACCGGTAGCTCAGGATTCGTAAATATTCGGCAGCGTTGGAGTATTTCTACACTGCCGAATTGCTTGTAGCTTAGACTTTTTTCAGGTAACAAGCCTTCAGCATAAAATTACCTGCATCCATCTTGCAGTCAACTTCATGATCACCGCCGACTAAACGTATGCTCTTCACTTTGCTACCTTGCTTTAAAGTGATAGAAGAGCCTTTAACTTTAAGATCTTTGATTAACACGACTGCATCGCCGTCGGCTAAGACATTACCGTTGGAATCTTTCACGATACGTTCATCGGATTCTTCGGCTGCGGCTTGCATCGGCCATTCATGACCGCAATCTGCACAGACATAATTGTCGTTATCGGGATAGGTGTTTTCCATGCCACAAACTGGGCAGGCTGGTAACTGAGACATAATTTCTTTCTTACGAGGTGCTTGAGAGCCGCTAGTATAACCGACCAAGTAGATAGATTTGTGATCACGATGTTTGATGTAGCTCGATAAAGTGACTCGTTGTCTATGTTTAACGCGAACTTAGGGTTGGTTGTTGGAGCTAAAAAATAAGAAAGTGGTGAACGTATTGTTGAGTTCACCACTTTTTTGTGGACAAGCGATGTTGCCCTTAAAGCACTCTCGCTTAGTTGACGGTGGCTTTCACAGTCAAAGTATTAAATGCTGAGTAAGCATAAACGCCGAGGTAGTAACGACCTGCTGCTGGGGCATTGACGGTACAGGTTTCGATAGAGGTTGCGCCATCAGATTTGCACTTGTACGATGCAGTCGTTGGTTTTACCGACAATTGTGAATACAGATCTGCATCACCATTTGCACCGTTCACATTAAATACGATGCTAGTTTTTCCGGCGGGAACATCAATCGCGTAGTATTTCCATGTGCCAGTTGATGCGCTTTGATTGGCTAATCCAACGCCGCTCGTGAGCATGACATCGACTGGTGGTGTGCTGCCAACTAAAGAGCCTTTCAAACCATAGTAGCCGAGTGAAGAATAGTTAGAGAAGCCAGTCTTCGGTGTGCCTTCCGCACCACCTGCAATCACCAAGCGATAGTTACCTGCGCTTAAATTTAAGCCGATAAATTCTGCAGAACGATTGACGGCCTTATTGCTGCTAGCAATTAAAGTATTGGCAGAATTGTAGATTTTCGCGTCCACATCCAACATACCAAAATACTCAATCGGATCAATTTTCAAATCCAACTTACCATTTCCAATCACCGTAAAATTGTAGGTATCGGTATCGCCAGTTTTTTCGATTTGTCCGAAGTTAGTGCTTGGACTGATGTTGCCTGCAGTATCCACCGCTAAGTTTTTACCAGAAGGATTGTCATCCGCGACATAAGGGATCGATTCATTCACATTCATGATGCGTAAGTCGTCTTCAAATCGATTTGCAGTGTTGTATTCGCCTTTGCTCCAAGTCCAGCGACTAGCGGCCCACTGGGAACCCATCCAATAGTTACCCATAATCGGGCCCCATTGGAATGCTGCTATCCCTTCAAAATATTCACCGCCGCTGCCGCCACCATCATGCAGCATACCCATTTGATGGCCAATTTCATGTGCAGCTGTCATGCCGATGCCATAACCATAGTCAAAGCCACTGGATGGATTGCGATATAAAGTGCCCGCTGAAGTGGTACCGAATGAGCTCAAAGGTGCGTTGGAGCGGCCATCTTGGTTGACGAAATTTAGTACGCCTGTACGTAAAATATTGGCAGATTTTGCAGCGTTATAAACCGCAGGATTCGTGGTGATATTGATGTTGTACATCGAAAATTGGTCCGCCACGATTTGCCATACTCGATACATATTTTCTTTAGTCACACCATTTAATGGGGTTGTCCCGCTCATGACTGCTGAATGGTTTAAGTAGAAAACCCATGCGCTTCCAGGTTTGCTTTCCAGCTTCGTGACGTCTTCATTATTGTAAGGACCAATATGACGTGCTTGACGTAAAGCCATCGGGCTATATACCGGATGAATTGCACCTGCAAGGGTGTTGAAGGTGGTCGCTTTCAACCAGTTTTCATCTAAATCAGGAACGACTTTGTTGATAGGTACTTCGGTCACACTGACGACACCTTTCGCATCAGTGCTGTATTCATACGCTTTCTTCTCATCATGTTTCACCAGGTAGCCATGTAAATTCTTGGCGCTACCTTTTAAATAGAAATGCGAGTTCGCACTTCCACGGGCTTTACCTGACACGGATACCAAACCATCTTTGAAGTGATAGTCGGTGATGTCTGTATCGAGGTGTTTGTTTTTAGCGGAACTGACGTCGGTAGAACGCAAAAAACTTGCATTGGGATTTGCGTGCTGTGCCCCCAAACTTCGAATGAGGGCATCGGCATTACCAATCTCTTGACGGGTACCATCTGTTGCTGTGATTGCTGCAGTTGCTGCACCAAATGCACTTAGTAACAATGCGCAAAGCAAGCTTGAGCCTAAGATTCGTTGAGTTGTATTACCTGTTTTTTGTGGTGAATTTTTTTTCATGTTTGTCTCCCTAATTTAATTACGACGATGTGTGCGGCTTTACTGCCGCTTGTGCTCGCTCCATCTGAAAAAGTCCTTGATCGAGGAAATCCGCTGGATTGACATTCGCTGTGAAGATAGAGCGAAGAGAGAGTTAAACAGAAAATCTTGTAGTTCAATATACCTTTGGTATATTGAAATTATTTAAATATGTATAGACGAATTGCATGATTTTTCGATAAATTTTCTTTGTATGTATATGTTAAGTATAAACATCGCCGATTGAGTGCCTTTACCATGGAATAGTCATATTTATACCGTTTATGTCACAAGAATGTTTACTGATATAAGTTTATTTATTGGTATGTAATTTGTGGTTTTTTGATGTCTTTTCCGCACGATACGAGATCAAAATAGCTATCAACCCCCTAGGCCTGCATAAATAGCGGAGCAAACTAGCGCTAGAAAACAATATTTTTGTATGATGTTTTTTGCACTAGCTTGAACTACATTTTTTGAAGTGAGGTGAATCTTTATGAGTGAACAGACCATTCGTTGTGAGCGTCATGGCATTGCGGGAGCGGTGATGAGTTGTAAACATATAGGCGAGCAAGCTTGTCGCTGTATTTATATCAATCCAGCTGACGAGGAATATCCCGAGCAGGCATGGTGTGATATCTGCGAAGATGCCCGAATCAAAGATCGGGGGTGGAATGACTATGCCGACTCAGTAGCAAATTGGTGCTGGATCTGCACCGTTTGCTTGCATGATGCCACCAAGAGAACAGCACAGGTCGTGCAAGTTGCGAACCCCACCGCACCGAGTCAAGAATGAGATCGTTTGATTAGGTTGATTGAGCTTAAGATAAGCGGTCAAGGCAGCGTAGCTTGTCCACACGAGTCATTCATCACGTACTCGTTGTCGAAAGTAGTTTCGTTTGACTTGGTAAGTTCATGTGAACGTATAATTCAGAGTTCAATAGCAGTTGAATACCAGCTGAATATTTCTAAACTTAGCTTGACCAACTGCCATCTAGCAACTACTTGGCTTTTAAATGAATATTGCCCGCGATTTCAAATCTATTTTTCAGCAGCATCAAGCCGGTCAATTGCAGGACGCGTTAGCGGGGTATTTGCAACTGCTTGAAACAGAACCTCAGCATGTCGATGCCCTAGTGTCTTTAGCGACCTTGTATCTGCAACTTGGTAAGCTCAGTGACAGCGCGCAGTATTTTGAACGCGCCCTAGTGCTACAGCCGCGCAAGTTGTTGGCCTTGCACAATTATGCGCTTTGTTTAAAACAACAAAAATTGTACGAGCGCGCATTGGCTCAGTTTGATTTAGCTATTGCTGTTAATCCGCAATATGAACTTGTGTACAAGAATAAGTTCGCTTTATTAGCGAGCCTCGGGCGGCATGTTGAATGTGTTGCGGGCTTGCAGCAAGCGTTGCGGTGTGTACCGCATTCGACCGAATTGAACCTATTATTAGCGGCAAGTTTGCGAGCTGATAAACAAGATGTGCAAGCATTGGCAGTGGTTGAACATTTGTTAGATGTCAATTCAAAATTGGCGGCGGCACACAACACACGTGGAAACATCTTGCTCGATTTGGGACGTGCACAAGATGCGGTTGGCGCCTATACGCAGGCGATTCAATTGCAGACCGATTATGCAAATGCTGAAGGGAATCTGGCGATTGCCTATTTGTCTCTGGCAGAATATGACAAAGCTTTGGCAGGATTTGATCGGGCTTTACAGCTTGATCCACGTTTGCCTGGAATGCGAAACAATCGTGCTAACGCGCTGCAAAATTTGCATCGCTTTGATGAAGCGATGTGCGCCTATGATGAAATCTTGCGGCATGACCCACGTGATCATATCGCGGCAGCGAATAAGGGGATGCTGTGTTTGTTAATGGGACAGTTTGCGGAAGGCTGGTCTTTGTATGAGGCGCGCTGGAAAAATGTGCCGATGTCGATTCATAGTGAGTTGCTAGCTTATCCCGTTTGGAATGGGCAAGACTCATTACAAGGCAAAACGATCATCATGCATCCTGAGCAGGGATATGGTGACACGATACAATTTTGTCGCTATGCGCGAGTGCTAGCGCAACAGGCAGAGAAAGTGTATCTGGTGGTGAATGAACCGCTGCTTCGTTTGGTGTCAAACAGTGCTGCGCATTGGCCAGAAGCTCAACAAATTGAAGTCATCAGTACAGGCGCAAGCATTCCTGCTTTTCATTATCAATTGCCCTTGCTCAGCGCACCCAGAGTTCTCAACACCGATCTGAATAGTGTTCCTGATTTTGGCACGTATTTATATGCTGACGCCGAAAGTCTGGCGCATTGGAAACAAGTGTTGGGAACAAAAAATAAAAGAAGAATTGGTCTGGTTTGGTCAGGCTCGGAAAAGCACAGTAACGACAAAAATCGTAGTTTGCTGTTGCGTGAATTGGTGCATGTTCTTGATGCTGAGCTATCTACTGAGTTCGAATTTCATTCGTTGCAGAAAGAAATTAAACAGGGCGATTTGACATATCTGTCGGTTCTACCTGTGCATGACCATGCGCAGAACTTACACAATTTTAGTGATACCGCTGCTTTAATCATGCAGATGGATTTAGTGATTAGTGTGGATACTTCAGTTGCCCATCTGGCCGCAGCTTTGGGCGTAGAAACTTGGATTTTATTGTCCCATGTTCCTGACTTTAGATGGTTACTCACACGTGATGATAGTCCATGGTATCGCAATGTGCGTTTATTCAGACAGACGCAGCCACGTGATTGGCACACCGTATTGAAGCAAGTGGCGCGTGAGTGCGAACAGCGATTCCCGAGTTCAACCACAGCAGTCACATTGCCAGCAAGCCGTATGAATTTCGCGAACGAATTACTGCAACAAGGTGAATGGCAAGCTGCAGAGAACATCTATCGACAAGAGTTTGCCATCCACGGTGGCAATGCCCGGCTTCATAATAACTGGGGTGTCGCATTACAAAAACTGCGTCGCTTCGATGAAGCGCTTGATTCCTTTTCGTTGGCTATGCAGTTCGATCCTGATTATGTCAGCCCGCATTTGAATAAAGCAATTTGCTTGCTAAGCTTAGGGCGTTTTGAAGAAGGTTGGCGTCTGTATGAATGGCGCTGGAAGAACGTGCAATGGGATAGTTCGCGTCGAATATTCTCACAGCCATTATGGTTGGGGAAAGAGAGTCTTGCGGGTAAAAAAATTCTGATCTATGCTGAACAAGGTTTGGGTGATACCTTGCAGTTTTGCCGCTTATTGGAACTGCTGCAACAGCGTGGTGCGGAAGTTGTGTTTGAGGTACCGCTTGCGTTGCTTGCTTTGTTACGTTGTTTACCTGTCACTGTTTGTGCGATGGGATCCGCGCCTGTTGATTTTGATTTTCAGTCACCGCTGTTGAGTTTGCCGTTAGCGTTAACAATCGGATCTGAACTTTTTCCTCAGCATATTCCTTACTTGTCTGTTGAGTCGAGTTTACAAAAAGCTTGGCAAGAAAAAATTTCGACGCATTCTATCGGCGATAAAAATGCATCCAGAAAGAAAATTGGTGTGGTTTGGGCGGGTTCCTCACAACACAATAATGACGCGCAGCGTAGTTTGCCATTTTCGATGGCTAGTAAATTACTGCAAGCCGATGCAGATTTCTATATTTTGCAGAAAGATATAAAGCGATCTGATCGCATTGGACTGGAAATGATGCAAAGATTTGGTAAACGAATCTTTATTCTTGATACGCAATTACATGATTTTGCAGATACCGCTGCGGTCATCAATTGCTTAGATCTAGTGATATCTGTCGATACTTCCGTCGCGCATTTAGCGGGAGCTTTGGGTAAGCCACTTTATCTGCTCTTGCCTTACGAGCCAGATTTCCGTTGGTTGCAAGAGCGTCGGGATAGTCCTTGGTATCCAACCGCCCAGTTGTTTCGTCAACAGCAAGTCGGAGATTGGCGTGTGCCATTGGAGGCAGTGATAAAGCAGATTAGCTGATGATTTTGGTCAGTTGAAATAAGTGCCGTTGAACTTGATCGGCATTTGTTTTACCTAGGTTTGCCTATATTGTCTATATTGCTGATGTTGTTTGAACTGTTTAACTTCGACAGTGTTTGGTTAATTTTTTTCATGGTCGTAGCGGGAATGTCTTTGCTACACACGATGTAGCGGTCTAAGCCCGCAGGCATACCGTCTATATCAACTTGTGTCAGCTCCATCAATTGTTCTTCTTTGCTACTTAGGTAGTTCCAATCTTCTCGGTCAATGAGCATCATGGATGCACGATTGGCATTGACCATTCTTGCCATGATCATCGGTGCTGCGCTGCTGCGGATGATTTTATTCTGGCTGGTCAAGAATAGTTGGTCTAACTTTTCACCGTAAGAGACGCCATCGACGATGGCCAAACTAAGCTGTGGGTCTGCGAGTAGAGATTGCAAATTTTTATGTCTGTTGACACTTGCTAGCGCCGCATTTGCCACCAAAAGGATATGTGGCGGATCTTTGTAAAGACTCGTGCTAAATTGAACAAGCGCCTCTCTTTCCGGAATTTTGTACCAGCCGAACGAGCAGTAATTGGGTGTTTTATTGCTGAAATTTTGCCAAATACGTTTAGCTGGTTCTTCCACAAATCGTGTTGGGATTTGGCTATCTTTAAAAACACGCCTACTGAGTTCTAACAAGATACCTTGTTCTTTCCCATTTTCTTTATATTGATGAGGCGGTTTTTCACGCCACGCGACGGTGATTGTTTGAGCATGCAAATAATCTGAACCCAGATTCCCGATGAGGCAAAGCGCAAGTAGGAGTGTGGATTTGATCGACATTTGAATTGGCATTTAGTGTAGTGGCGTCGTCTTGCGAATCAAATGGTAGTTAAGGTTTAACTAGGAGAAATCAAGAGAAAAAAGCGTGCAATCGCTTGCACGCTTTCAAATGAATGAGCTTGATCGATGTGATGTCGTCTTAAGGTTTGAAAATTTAAGGTGTGAAAATATTGCATTGACGAAGTTCACAACGTGCTTTGATTTCACGTCCATCACTACATTCAACGCGATACACCTCAACAGGGCCTTTTTTGTACAGAAGCCCAGCACCTTGTTTGGACTCGCAACTATTTTGCTTAGCAATGCGTTCAACGGTCGCGGATGATGTACCAATTTCAAAAGGGACTTTTTCGATTTTGACCGGATAGCTTGATGCTTCGGCTTGTTTGGCTAGCGTTGTCGTGGCCCTTGTATCGACGCTTGGATTCACCGGGCTAGTTTGTGTGTTGGTAGTCGTGTTTGAGCTCGAATTTGTACCTGCACCTGCATTTACATTTGCGCTCGGACTTGTATTGCTGATGTTGGCGCTACTATTTCCATCCATTTCGAGTAATTGTGATTCTCTGACGCCAGCCTTTCCTTGCGCCTCATCGACCAATTGCAATTTAGAGCGTGCTAACAAGAATCCCATTTTGACTTCTTGCCAGATGAAATAATTTTTTCCAGCTTCAGCCATTACCTCTAAGCTCGTATCATTTTCCGCTTTTGATACGATGTTATGTTTGCCAGGCGCGACGTCGACTGCGAAGTAAGATTTTGGTCCCGTCTTACCAATTTCTTTACCGTTCAACTCAACCGCCATACGAAGTGCTGCCCCCATAAACTCATTGCGATAAATATAGAGTTTGGCTTGATTCGGATTCGTGACAAATGTTTTTGCTTTCGCATCTGCACTTGTGCTTGCGGTTTTTACTGATGCACATCCGGACAGAATGGCTGCACTGGAAATAGCAATAATAGTAAATAGTTTATGTAAACGCACCATGGTTTTCCTGTTAAGTAATTACTCTAACGAATTGGCAAATATTGAATTCTTAGAGTCAGCAGCTATTTAAGCAAATTCTTGCCTTGAAGAGAAGGGAAAAGTGCTGTAATCATGATGAAACATGCGCAAATGATGGTTTTATGTGAATGTCATTTGGCTTGTTGCTATCGTTTGCTTCCTTGCGTAAATGGAGAATACAAAAAAGCGCGCAAATTTCTGCGCGCTTTTTGCTAAGTCATGGCCTTCATCATATTTAGGCCAACTTGATATTTAGGTCAACTTACGAGCTGGCAATAAGCGTCCCTCCACTTCACCAAAGCCTATGCGTGGTGCACCATTTTTTTGTGCCCAACCACGCATGATGATGCTGTCGCCATTTTCGATAAAGATACGTTGTTCACCATTGCTAAACACAATCGGTTTTTTACCACCTTCAGTTAATTCCAATAGTGAACCTGCCTCTTCTGCAGCGGGGCCAGATTGCGTGCCAGAGCCAAGGAAGTCGCCAGCGCGCAGGTTACAACCATTGACCGTATGATGCGTGACCATTTGCGATACAGTCCAATAGGAATGACTAAAATTCGACAAAGATAAGCGTTGTGCAGGTGTACCGTCTTGACGCATTTTTTCGGTTTGTAATAAGACTTCGAGTTGAATATCGAAGGCGCCAGTGCTACGCAGATCCGCATTATCCAAATACGGCAATGGTTGTGGATCAGCCGCATCGCGTGACCAGCCTTTACGATACGGTGCTAAAGCTTCTAAGCTCACAACCCATGGTGAAATTGTCGAAGCAAAATTCTTCGCTAAGAATGGGCCTAGCGGTTGATATTCCCAACCCTGCACATCGCGTGCCGACCAATCATTCAATAAGCACATCCCGAACACATGTTGTTCTGCATGATCGATATCAATCACTTCACCCAAGGCATTACCTTGACCGATAAAGACGCCAACTTCGCATTCATAATCCATACGCTTGGCTGGGCCAAATGATGGGGTGGTCGCATTCGGCGGCATGGTTTGGCCAATTGGGCGACGGAATTGCTGGCCTGATACCCCAATTGAAGACGAGCGACCGTGATAG
>DLGN01000283.1:13240-13562 GCA_002482715.1 Oxalobacteraceae bacterium UBA7693 | reverse complement strand
ATATTCAAGTTCTAGAAGATCCACATGTCTTAGGCGCAGTTGGTTCTTCACCATTCGATGATGAAGGTGTTAAAACTTTGAAGCGTGAAGTGGTGACGAATGGCGTGTTGAATGGCTACTTCCTCTCAACTTATTCAGCACGTAAATTAGGCATGCAAACGACCGGTAATGCTGGTGGTTCACATAATCTGAATCTGACGTCCAACCTGACTAAGCGCGGTGATAATTTTGCGCATATGTTGAAGAAAATGGGTACTGGTTTATTGGTCACAGAATTGATGGGGCAGGGCGTGAATTATGTGACAGGTGATTATTCCCGTGG
>DLGN01000283.1:12927-13180 GCA_002482715.1 Oxalobacteraceae bacterium UBA7693 | reverse complement strand
TCCGGTCGAGGAAATCACCATCGCTGGCAATATGCGTGAGATGTTTGAAAATATTGTTGCGATTGGTAATGATACTTTGACCCGTGGCACTAAGACGACAGGTTCGATTTTAGTGGATGGAATGACGATCGCCGGAAGCTAAGCCTCGAAGCTTAAGTCCGCACATCGCAATGCACAAGATAGAAGGATTGCTTGTGTAGTAAATTATTAATAGAATGCAATGGGAATTTAAGTCTGGAGTGAAATGCCAACC
>DLGN01000283.1:952-12904 GCA_002482715.1 Oxalobacteraceae bacterium UBA7693 | reverse complement strand
GTATGGGCAGACTTAATTTGATTAACTCTTTACATTAATAAAAATGGAGATCGCATGGAACGTCGTTCGTTTTTGAAAAAAGCTGCTGTGGGTGCTACTGCCGCAAGTGTGGCCGCACCAAGTCTGGCTGCAGATGCATTGCCAACTTTAAACTGGCGCTTAGCATCAAGTTTTCCGAAAAATTTGGATACGATCTACGGTGCAGCGGAAACTTTTTGTAATCGAGTGAAAGAATTAACCGACGGTAAATTAAATATTCGTCCCTACGCTGCGCCAGAGCTGGTGCCGTTCAACGCGGTATTGGATGCGGTAAAAGATGGCACGGTGGAGATGGGACATACCGCTTCATATTATTACTACGGTAAAGATGCCACTTTTGCTTTTGATTGTGCGGTGCCATTTGGATTAAATTCTCGTCAGCAAACAGCTTGGATGATCCATGGCAACGGCATGAAACTGATGCGTGAATTTTTTGCTGAACACAATGTCGTCAATTTTTTAGGTGGAAATACAGGTACCCAAATGGGTGGTTGGTTTCGAAAAGAAGTAAAGAGTGTCGAAGACTTAAAAGGTTTGAAGTTTCGCGTCGGTGGCTTTGCTGGAAAAGTTTTAGCGAAACTGGGTGTGGTTCCGGTGCAGGTTGCTGGTGGTGAAATTTATACGTCCTTGGAAAAAGGCACAATCGATGCGGCTGAATGGGTAGGCCCTTATGACGATGAAAAACTCGGGTTCAATAAGGTAGCTAAGGTTTATCACTATCCAGGTTGGTGGGAAGGTGGTGCGCAGTTGTCTTTCTACGTCGGTAAAAAAGAGTGGGATAAATTGCCAAAGCTTTACCAAGCAGCGATTGAAGCAGCGAGCTTAGAAGCGCATGTCAATATGCAGGCCAAATATGATGCGCGCAATCCTTCAGCATTGGCGCGTTTGAGCAATGCCAAAGTGGTCTTGAAGCCATTTCCACAAACCGTGATGGAAGCGTGTTTTAATGCAGCGCAAGAAGTCTTTACAGAAGAGGCTGCAACAAATCCGAAATTCAAGAAAATCTATACTGATTGGTTGGCGTTCAGACAGAACCAAACGACATGGTTCCGTTTTGCTGAAGACACTTTTTCACGTTTCAATAGCACACATAAATTGAAGTAAATTCCAGCATTTACTAAAACAAAAGCGCAATCGCCATAATAATTTAATGGCGATTGCGCTTTTTTTATGTAGCGTTTAAATTTCGATTCGCTAGTTCAAACGGATAGCGATTTACAGTGAATGCGCAGGCGAGGCTTGAGTTTCGCTTTGCTCTTCCGACATCGGCTCTGCCGGTGGGTCTAGCGTTAACGGCTCATCATCAGGCAGATTCAGATTTAATTGAATCTCTTCTTTCTTTACTTCCTGACTATCGACTGATACCAAGTTGGGGAAGGCAATAATTAAACCTACCATGATGACTTGGGCGATCACGAAAGGTATAGCCCCCCAATAAATATCGCTGGTCTTCACGATTTTTGGTGCAACTGAACGTAAGTAAAATAAGGCAAATCCAAATGGCGGATGCATGAATGAGGTTTGCATATTCACGCCTAATAAGACGCCAAACCAAATCAAATTAATGCCCAATTTTTCTGCAACGGGTGCGACTAAAGGAACCAAAATAAACGCGAGTTCAAAGAAGTCCAGAAAGAAGGCGAGTACGAAAAATAGAATGTTCACCACGATCAAGAAACCAATTTGACCGCCTGGTAAACCTGTCAATAAATGTTCTACCCAGATATCACCATTGATGCCACGGAACACGAGCGCGAACACCGTTGAACCGATCAAGATAAACATCACAAAGCTAGACAAGCGTGACGTTGAGTCCAATGCTTGCTTGGTGAGTTTCCAATTTAGTCGACGATTCATCAGTGCTAGTATGATGGCGCCGAGCGCTCCCATGCCACCGCCTTCGGTGGGTGTTGCAATACCTAAAAAAATGGTTCCCAAAACTAAAAAAATCAAAGCCAGTGGTGGGATCAGAACGAAAGTGACTTGCTCTGCCATACGCGATAGCAGACCTATTTTGAATTTTCGGTTGATTAATGCCAAGCAAAAAGCAATTCCAATCCCCACGCTGCCAGAATAAATACCTAAAGCATCTTTAGCGATTTCTGGGTGAAGATTTTTGTAATAGTGGGCAAAGGCCAAGGCAGCGAGGCTGCTGATCGCCATTAAAATCAATAAAGACGGTACGCCGCTATCGCCATTGGCTTGACGTAAATTTCGCGCTTCTGCGGGTAAGGCCGGAACCCATTTTGGACGGAAAAGCGAGAGCATTAAGATATAGCCGGCATACATCATCGTGAGCAATAATCCCGGTAGGAAAGCAGCTTGATACATATCGCCGACGGAACGGCCTAATTGATCCGCCATCACAATCAGAACCAAAGAGGGGGGAATGATTTGCGCTAAAGTGCCCGATGCAGCGATCACTCCGGAGGCAACTTTGGTGTCGTAACCATATTTCAGCATGATCGGTAATGAAATCAATCCCATCGAAATAACGGAAGCTGCTACCACGCCAGTTGTTGCTGCAAGTAGGGCACCAACAAAGATCACAGCGTAAGCAACACCACCACGCAGCGGGCCAAATAATTGTCCTATGGTGTCGAGTAAGTCCTCTGCCATGCCTGATCGCTCGAGGATCAGTCCCATGAAAGTAAAAAACGGGATTGCCAGCAAGGTGTCATTCGACATAATGCCGTAAATACGATTCGGTAGAGCTTGTAAGAGTTCTGGTTTGAGTAAACCAAGTTCTATGCCCACCAAACCAAAAAACAAGCCGTTAGCAGCTAAAGCAAAGGCAACGGGGAAACCAGACAATAAAAAAATGACGAGCGCCGCAAACATAATTGGCGCCAGATTCGCGATCAAAAATGCTTCCATTATGCTTGTTCTCCGCTTGTGTGCTGAGTCAGTTTGTCGTGATTGGCCAATTTGATCGCATCGATTTCCTCTTGTGGTGTTTTACTTTGTTTATCAAATGCGCTGGCATCGACCAAACCACGCAAGTAGCCAACTCGCTTGATGATTTCGGAGATGCCTTGTAGAACCAAGAGAGCAAATCCTAGTGGAATCAATATTTTTGCCGGCCACTCAATTAAACCGCCAGCATTGCTCGACATCTCTTGGCGGGTGAAGGCATTGATCGCGTAGGGAGTGCCTAAATAAAGAATTAGGCCAGCCATAGGCATGAGGAAAAATACAAATCCAAACAGATCGAGCCAGACTTGGGTGCGTTTAGAAAATCTTCCGGCAATCACATCGATACGCACATGCTCATTGCGACGTAAGGTGTACGGTGCCGCGAGTAGAAACACAGCGGAATAGAGATACCATTGAACTTCCATCCACCCGTTCGAACTATGATTGACGCTATAGCGGACGAGAGCATTGCCTGCACATATCAAGACTGCAGCTAGTAGTGCCCAGCTAAGTGCACTGCCGATTTTGTCGTTTGCGCTATCGATTTTTCGCGAAAGCGTAAGCAGAAATTGCATGATTGGTCTCCTCGTTTTTGACTTATTCTGATGAATTCAGATTTTATTTTTTTGTACAACGCTAAAACGTCATCAGATCTCGCTGCAATTATTGCAATCAAGACGTGATGACGTTTTATTATTTAAGCAATTACTTGCTATGATAATGGATTAAGCTGGCGACTTGTAGCGCAATCGAACGAGTCAAGACGAAAAACAGACAGCCAGTCTTGTTTATTGCGCTTAGCTAAGTTGCTCGCGTAATCGTGCAATCGCGAGTTTGACCTGATTTGGTGCGGTACCACCGATGTGGTCGCGCGCTGCAACCGAACCTTCTAAAGTCAATACTTCAAATACATCAGCTTCAATGAGTTTGCTAAAGCCCTGTAATTCGGCCAGTTGCATATCACTAAGATCACACCCTTTGTCGACACAAGTGCGAACTGCTAATGCAACGGCTTCATGCGCATCACGGAAAGGCAGTCCTTTCTTTACTAAATAGTCGGCTAAATCCGTTGCTGTTGCGTATCCTTGCAAAGCGGCGGCGCGCATCGCATCTGGTTTGACGGTAATGCCGCTTGCCATATCAGCAAAAATACGCAGGGTGTCGACCAGTGTGTCAACGGTATCGAATAAGGGTTCTTTGTCTTCTTGATTGTCTTTGTTATAGGCTAAAGGTTGACCCTTCATCAAAGTTAACAAGGCGATCAAGTTGCCATTGACGCGTCCGGTTTTACCGCGAGCGAGCTCTGGTACATCGGGATTTTTCTTTTGCGGCATGATTGATGAGCCAGTACAGAAGCGATCTGCAATATCGATAAAACCAACGCGCGGGCTCATCCAAATAATCAATTCTTCCGACATGCGTGAAATATGCGTCATGACCAAAGACGCTGCAGCACAGAATTCAATCGCAAAATCACGATCCGACACTGCATCTAAAGAATTGTGACAGACATCGTCAAAACCCAAAGTGCGAGCGACGCGTAGGCGATCAATCGGAAAGGTTGTACCCGCTAATGCCGCTGCACCGAGAGGTAAGCGATTCACACGTTTGCGACAATCTGCCATGCGCTCGGCATCGCGCCCAAACATTTCTACATAAGCCAGAATATGATGACCAAACGTGATCGGTTGTGCCACTTGCATGTGGGTAAAGCCTGGCAAGATGGTATCGCTATGTTTCTCTGCCAAATCTAATAAAGCTAAGCGGAAGGCTGCGATTAATTCAATGATGTTATCAATCGCATTGCGCATGTATAAACGAATATCCGTGGCAACTTGATCATTGCGTGAACGCCCGGTGTGCAGACGTTTGCCCGCATCGCCAACCAACTCAGTCAAACGTTTTTCAATATTCAGATGCACATCTTCCAAGTCGAGCAACCAGGTGAACTGGCCCGATTCAATCTCCGCACTGATTTGTGCCATGCCGCGTTGAATGTCCGCATAATCTTGCGCACTGATGATTTGTTGGGCTTGCAACATTTCGGCATGGGCAAGTGAGCCTTGGATATCGACAGTCGCCATGCGATTATCAAAAAATACCGAAGCGGTGTAGCGTTTCACCAAATCAGAGACAGGTTCAGAGAAGCGTGCTGACCAAGCCTCGCTTTTTTTGGAAAATTGTGATGTCATAGTGGCTGTAAATTAAGATAAATAGTGAAACTGCAAAAACAAGTTGAAGTTTGTTGAACAAACAGGCTGATGAAGCTTGTTTAGGGTAAAACGATTGTGTCGCTTTGCCTAAACCTGATAAATCATCTCTGGTAGAAATTACTGCACATCCACCATGGTTTGGTTTTGCACCCTTATTTCTAAGCCCATTGTTAAGTTCAAGCGGACTTCTTTTGCAGTGTAAAAATCATCGTAGATTATACCGCGAGTAGCAGCAGACTTTTGGAGTTTCGCCGTATTTGTCCTTAAGCTCTGTGAATGAGATCGTAATCAAGCTTGATCTGCGTTGATTGTATTTAGGACTAGATCCAGAGCAGGCCTAGAACCAGATCCTCGTCGGCCTTAGCCACTGCGGAGCTTTCTTAGAAGCCAATTGCTGTCATTTTGGCAATTGATAAAAATTGATAAAAATTGATAAAAATTCAAAAATTAATGGAAATGAAGAAAGACGAAGAAAAAACCGAGTTATTGATTCCTGATTGCTGTAATTTGGGTATCGTTGTTCGCGTACTGGTTTCAAGTAATTTGTTGGTACTTTTGTGCTTAATGGCAAGAGGACAGGGCTGGGCACAAAATTTTCAGGATTTTGTAGAAACCTCCATGTTGGTTGAGTCGATTTGTCTGCTTTCTTTATTATTTTTATGCGGTTTTCGACGAGTGCTTGAGCGAGAGCCTGCATCTGCCTGGATGCAAAGAATCGTCTGCGGTACGGTGCCAGCTTTGGTTTGCTATGTCGTGATCTTTGTTTTGGGCGATTTGGAATGGTTTGCCTATAGCTTTCCTAATTTGGACATGTTGCTGGCAATTTTGTTTTGCTTTGTGATTGGGCTAGGTTTCCAGCATTATTTTGAATTGCGTACTAAGGCGTTTTCACCTGCCTTAGGCGAGGCGCGGTTGCAAGCTTTACAAGCCAGAATACGTCCACATTTTTTATTTAATAGCTTGAATGCGGTATTGTCGTTGATTCGTACTGAGCCACGACGTGCTGAAACTGCCTTAGAAGATTTGGCAGATTTGTTTCGCGCCTTAATGCGTGATACTAGAAATATGTCAACGCTAGCAGATGAAATTATCTTGTGTAGGCAGTATTTGGCGATTGAAAAAATTCGTTTGGGCGACCGCTTGGAGGTCGATTGGCAGCTGCAAGAACTTCAACAAATTGAACTAAGTGCGACAAAAGTACCTGCATTGTTGTTACAACCTTTGATAGAGAACGCGATCCATTATGGCGTGGAGCCAGCAACAAATTTGGCACCTATATGTATTTCAATTCAAAAAAGCTTGGATAAAATTGAAGTCAAAGTGATAAACAACTATTATCCACATGCACAGCTTTCAAAAGGCAATCATATGGCATTGGATAATATACGACAGCGTTTGAAGTTGCTTTACGATATAGAAGCTCATTTACAAACTAGTCAAACTGATGACAAATTTATTGTGCAGCTGACTTTTCCTGATAAATCCTAAACCAAAACTAATTCGATGACGATGACTTCTTTGCGTATTTTGATTGTTGATGACGAGGCTCCTGCCAGAGCGCGTATGAAAACGCTGATAGGTGATATACAGGAAAATTGTGCATGTGAGTTGCTTGATGAAGCTGCCGACGGACAGACAGCACTCGACATTATTGTGGATAAACAACCAGATGTTGTGTTACTTGATGTGCAAATGCCGGGCATGACAGGAATTGAATTGGCGCAGCATATTGCCAATGCCGAATTAAGTGTACGCCCGTCAATTATCTTCGTCACCGCCTATGACGAATATGCATTGCAAGCGTTCGAAGTCCATGCGATGGATTACCTACTTAAACCCGTCAAAGCTTCGCGGTTGCAAGATGCACTGGTAAGAATTCAGACATTTCGGCAGCAAAACAATGCGCAAATGCAGCAAGAGAAGTTGCGCGAATCACTCAGAACTATTCCAAAAGTTCGGCAAAATTTTTCTGTCTTGGAAAAAAATCGTGTCTTACTGATTCCCGTCCGAGATGTATTGTTTTTGAAGGCAGAGCAGAAGTACGTGACGATACAAACCTCATCCCGCGCGTATCTGACCGAAGAGTCACTGGTCTCAATTGAATCTGAATTGGGCGAAGTTTTTGTACGCGCTCATAGGAATGCCTTGGTCGCAAGAAACGCGATTCTTGGCGTCGAGCGTGCCGTTCATATTAGTGAAACAGATCTCGATCTCGATAAGCAAGATAAACAAGATANNCAAGATAAGCAAGAGTCGGAAAAAGTGATTGATAGTTGGCAGGTGATCGTGCATGGTTCTGATGAACGCTTGCCGATTTCACGACGGCAGTGGCCCGTCATTAAATCCTTAGTTCGCTAACCGGCTGCTTGAGTATGAATGTGCGTTAATGAACATGAAGTAAGATTGTCGTTAAATTCAAATTGTGTGGGTTGTCCGAAGTCGAATGTGATACTGGATCCATGAGATTAGCGCTGCTAAATTCGTGTAACCAGAAATTCTTTGTGAGGCAGATATGCAAGTTGATGTCGATCCAAATGAGATCTTGCACATACAAGAAGGTCGAGACCGCATTCAAATCAATGAGGTTGGGATTAAGCTTCTGTTTGGCATCGCAGTCACAGCATTCTTTGCCTGTGCTTTCGCATTTCTCGCCAATCTCTATTTTAGTAAAGGGATAGGAAACGGTGGTGCGGTTGTTGGTATGTTGATTGCTGCGCTCGTCGTGCTATTTCTGCGACTTGGAAAAGTAAAATCTGCCTTGGTGATGATCCTTTGGGGATTTGCTTTGATCCCAATTGTATTTGGTTTTCGCACGTTTGGATTTAATGCGCCAGGCATAGTCTGCGTACCTATTTCCATTATGGCCGCAAGCTGGGCTTTGTCTGTACGCCATGCGATTGCGATGACTGCCAGCGCTTGCCTTGCATGTGTCGCTTACTTCATCTTGATTCAACAGGGTGTGATCAACCCAGTGCAGCCAGATTTGTCGGCACGCTTATTAATTTTGATCGGCGTGTTGGTCATCGCCTTACTACTAGGTCTAGTCGGCGTGTGGGCATTGCGCCATGAGTTTTCCAGAGTCCGTGAATTAGGTGTGTCTCTTGAGGCCAAGGCACAGGAACTTAGTCGTTCAGAAGCTTCATTTTCTGCACTATTTTTGTCCAATCCTTTGCCATCTATTTCCGGTGATATTGACGGGCGGCTGATCGATGTTAATCATGCCTTCATCAGCGATTTTGGCTACGCACGTGAGCAATTACTGAATCAATCTATCGACAGCTTGCACATTTTTGAAAGTGAAGACCAACGCAAAGTAATCGCACGTCAAACTTTGGGGAAGGGCGTGATCGGATATCCAGTGATGATGCGGCTTGCCAGTGGTGAGATGCGCAATTTTTTGGTGAGTACCGCTACTTTTGAATTGTCTGATGGTTGGCGCTTCGTTGCATTATTTTTGGATCAGACGGATCGCTTGGCTGCAGAGCAGGCGCAACATATTTTGAACGTCGAATTAGAGCAGCGAGTCGTGACCAGAACTGCGGAGCTAAGCGAGGCATTGCAAACATTAAAGCGCACTCAAAGTGAGTTGGTGCAATCAGAAAAATTGGCTTCATTAGGATCGATGGTTGCTGGCATCGCGCACGAATTGAATACACCGGTAGGCAATGCGTTAATGGTAGCGAGCGCTTTACAAGATCAGCAAACGCAGTTTGAAGCAGGCTTAGACGGGGGATTATCACGTTCACATCTGAATCACTTCTTAGTGTCAGTACATGATTCCGCTGACATATTGAATCGAAATCTCCGTAGAACAGCCGACTTGATTAATAGTTTTAAGCAAGTCGCAGTTGATCAGACTAGTGAACAAAGGCGACGATTTAATTTGCATGAAGTTGCACATGAAGTGGTTGTCACTATGAGTCCTGCTTTGCGTAAAACCTCGCATCAATTAATTAATCAAGTGCCTGAAGGAATACTACTCGATAGCTTTCCCGGTCCTTTGGAACAGGTACTCATGAACTTAACCAACAATGCCTTACGTCATGGTTTTGAAGGGCAGCAGAATGGGCAGATCTTGCTACGAGCTAGATTGCTTCCCGATAGTTGGGTGCAAATACTTTTTTCTGATAATGGAGTAGGAATTGATGAGCACAGTCTGCAAAAAATATTTGATCCATTTTTTACGACCAAATTAGGGCAGGGAGGTTCTGGACTTGGTTTGAGTATTGCTTACAACATCGTCACTGCGATGCTAGGTGGTCGTATTGAAGTGACAAGTGAAGTCGGCAAAGGAACCCAATTTATGATTGAAATTCCTTTGACCGCCAGCACTGAACTGGCGGAACCTACCTCAGTTTGATGGACTGAATTACTAGTAAGGCGTCACCCAGATTAGCAGGCAGCATGATTGACGGTGACCACATGGATCGCCAGACCACCCAAAGACGTTTCTTTGTATTTTGCTTGCATATCGAAGCCGGTCACGCGCATGGTTTCGATGACTTGATCCAAACTAACGTGGTGGGTGCCATCGCTCTTCAATGCCAATGAAGCTGCTGTAATTGCTTTGACCGCACCCATGCCATTACGCTCAATACATGGAATTTGCACCAATCCGCCGATAGGGTCACAAGTCATGCCGAGATGATGTTCGATGCCAATTTCAGCAGCTGATTCGATTTGCTCATTGCTGCCACCTAATGCCGCAGTTAAGCCAGCCGCAGCCATGGCGCAAGCCACGCCAACTTCACCCTGGCAGCCAATTTCCGCGCCGGAGATCGAGGCATTTTTCTTGCACAGCATACCGATTGCCGCAGCTACCAGCATAAACTCACGGATGCCTTTCACTGGATAGCTAGGATGACAGTCTTGTGAATAGTATTTGATGATGGCAGGAATGATGCCCGCAGCGCCGTTGGTTGGTGCAGTGACGACACGGCCACCAGCTGCATTTTCTTCGTTGACCGCCATCGCGTACAAACTCACTTTATGCATGCCATCATGTGGCAGGCTGTTATGGGTTTCATTAGCGGTCAGCCAGAGCTTGGCTGCACGGCGTTGCACATGTAAGCCGCCTGGCAATTCACCCGTGATTTTCAAGCCACGTTCTATGCAGGAATTCATTACAGCCCAGATTTTATCTAAGCCCGCGTCAAGCTCTGCTTCGCTGCAATGACTGAGTTCATTGGCACGCAAGAGAGCCGCTAAAGAGAGTCCAGTGCTTTTGCCATGTGCCAATAATTCTGCCATGGTGCCGAAAGGATAGGGTACGTTGACCGCAGGTACTGCCACCGTACTTGCATTGGTGTTTAATTCTTCTTCGGTGTAGATAAAGCCACCGCCAGTGGAGTAAAAAGTTTGTTCGTGTATGCTGCCATCGGTACGTGTTAAGCTGAAACGCAAGCCGTTAGGATGGCCTGGTAAGACTTCTTTTTTATGCCAGAGCACGTCATCCAAAATATCAAAATCTACTTTGACTTTGCCCAGCAAATGCATTACACCCGATTGCGCCAGTTCTGCCAGTTTGTCATCGACGGTATCTGGGACGACGTCTTGTGGCGTTTCGCCCATCAAACCTAGTAAAACTGCTTTGTCGGTAGCGTGACCCAAACCTGTAAGTGCAAGCGAACCGAATAAGGCCACTTGCACTTTGTGTGCCTGATCTAGATTCGGACATTCCAGCAAAAAACGACGTGCTGCAATCATCGGTCCAACTGTATGAGAACTAGAAGGGCCGACGCCAATTTTAAACAGATCAAACACACGCATGTCCATGCCAATATTCCTTATTTCGAGACCACAATAGAAAATGTTTTACTGATGAAACGATCTCTGAATCAGAATATGTGCATACTGATTAGTTGGCGACTTTCACGTTTTTCAGCATGTCTGTTACCAAGGCAGGGAGATCGATTTCTGCCTTCCAACCCCAATCGTTGTAAGCGGCCTCGTCATTCAAACTTTGTGGCCAACTTGCAGCGATTGCCTGGCGGCTATCCGGGGCGTAGTGTACCTGAAAGTTTGGTAAGTTTTTAGTAATTTCACTTGTGAGTTCTTGTGGGTTAAAGCTCATACCACTCACGTTATATGAAGAACGAATTTTGACCTTTTTTGCCGGTGCGTCCATCAAGCTAATCGTCGCACGAATGGCGTCTGGCATGTAGATCATCGGCAATGATTGCTGTGCTTCTAGGAAGCAAGAATAAGCTTCACCTTTTAGCGCAGAATGGAAAATCGCAATCGCATAATCAGTGGTGCCGCCGCCTGGAGGCGACTTGTAACTGATGATGCCAGGATAGCGTATGCTGCGTACATCCACATTGTATTTCTGGAAGTAGTATTCGCACAGACGTTCACCAGCTAACTTGCTGATGCCGTAAATCGTGTTCGGGTCCATCACCGTGTATTGTGGCGTGTTGACGGCTTCGGTATTCGGACCAAATGCCGCGATGGAAGATGGCCAGAAAACTTTCAAAGGTTTACCAGCTTCACCGCGGATGCGCGCCAATTCCAAAATGTTCAGCAAGCCATCCATGTTCAAAGTCCAGGCTTTCAAGGGGGCTTTTTCACCCGTTGCGGACAGTAAGGCCGCAAGTTGATAGACTTGTGTGATCTCATACTGATCATGGATTTCTGCCAGACGTTCTGTATTCAATACATCCACGACTTCATAGATTTTTGCACCGTACAAGCTGCTTGGGCTGATGTCTGCGGCGACCACATTCTCTGCGCCATGCTGCGCCGCTAATGCGTCAACCAATTCACTACCGATCTGACCGTTCGT
>DLGN01000283.1:0-926 GCA_002482715.1 Oxalobacteraceae bacterium UBA7693 | reverse complement strand
ACACCGATGACTAAAATACGTTCCATTTTCTTTCCTTACTATTCGATTGACTGTTTTTTGCCGCAGAGATCGCAGAGTTAGTTTTTTTGAAAAATACCTCTGCGTAATCCGCGCCTCTACGGCGAAAGCTTTTAAATCTTTACTTGATTAAACCCAATTCACGACCCGCCTGCGCAAATGCAGCGAGGGCTGTTTCTAGCTGTTCTTTGCTGTGTGCTGCTGATAACTGCACGCGCACACGTGCTTGACCCATAGGTACGACTGGGTAGAAGAAGCCAGTCACTAACACGCCGAGTTCATACATGCGCGCCGCAAATCTTTGTGCGACTGGCGCATCAAATAACATCACGGGAACGACAGGGTGTGTGCCTGGTTTGATGGTGAAACCAAGCGCTTCAATTTCTTTACGGAAGAAAGCCGTGTTCTCGTGCAAACGATCACGCAATTCTGTGGATTTCGATAAGCGTTCCAGTACCGCTAAAGACGCACCTGCGATGGATGGCGCTAAAGTATTTGAGAACAAATAAGGGCGTGATTTTTGACGCAGGGTGTCGATGACTTCTTTGCGCGCTGCGGTAAACCCACCCATCGCACCGCCCAAAGCTTTGCCTAAAGTACCGGTAATGATATCGATACGACCCATCACATTGTGATGCTCATGTGTGCCGCGACCCGTTTTGCCGAGGAAGCCAGATGCATGGCATTCGTCGATCATTACTAAGGCATCATATTTATCAGCCAGATCGCAGATCTTGTCGAGTTGAGCAATCGTGCCATCCATAGAGAAAGCACCGTCGGTGACGATCACGCGATGACGTTTGTCGGCGGCTGCTTGTAATTGCTTTTCCAGATCGGCCATGTCGTTGTGAGCGTAGCGGAAGCGTGCTGCTTTACACAGACGAATGCCGTCAATGATCGACGCATGG
>DLGN01000394.1 GCA_002482715.1 Oxalobacteraceae bacterium UBA7693 | reverse complement strand
TTCGTTGCAAATAGCTCGCTATTTTCGCCTCATTCACGTAAAAACTGCCTCGAAAAGTGTATCCGCCATCGTCTCAAATCTTCATGGAAATTCTGGGTTAAACTGATCATGATCGATCTTTGATTCCTATCTCATCAACATCGGAACTACCTTCATGCCACTGACCACAGAATTAACCATACAAAAGATTTTTGATGATAATCGCGATACGCTGCAACTTGGCTGGTTCGCTGGATTCTCCGGTGGTGATAAACAAATTACTGATGATGCAACAGCATCTTCCGATCAGGTAGGTCACTTAAATCTGATTCATCCGGGGCGTATACAAGTTCTTGGTCATCAAGAGCTTGATTACTTTCACCGTTTATCTCCAGGTTCCCGCGCGAATTTAATTAAAGAGCTGGTCGCAGGTAATCCACCAGCATTGATCGTCGCGCAAGGTCTGGAATCACCACAAAGTTTTTTAAGCATTTGTGATGACAATAATATTCCGCTGTTTTCAACACCACTACCAGCCGCGCAAGTAATTGACTATTTACGTGTCTACTTATCCAAAAAACTTGCGCCACAAGTCACGATGCATGGCGTCTTTATGGATGTACTTGGCGTTGGTGTTCTCATCACTGGCGAATCTGGTTTAGGTAAAAGTGAACTTGGTTTGGAATTGATTTCACGTAGTCATGGTCTGGTCGCCGACGATGCTGTGGAGTTTTCTCGTATCGCACCCAACATGATTGAGGGCCGATGCCCGCCCATTTTACAAAATCTGCTAGAAGTGCGTGGTCTTGGTCTACTCGATATCAAAGCGATCTTTGGCGAAACTTCCGTGCGTCGTAAAATGCGCTTGAAATTAATTGTGCATTTAGTTCGTCGCAGCACCTTGGAAGAAAACTACGAACGTCTGCCTATTGATTCTCAATCCGAAGATGTGCTTGGTTTACAAATCAAAAAAGTCGTGATTCCTGTTGCTGCGGGTCGCAATATCGCGGTGCTATTGGAAGCTGCAGTACGCAATACGATCTTGCAATTGCGCGGCATCAATACCTTAGAAGAGTTCATGGATAGACAACGCCGTGCTATGGATGAAACGCTGGGATAAAGCATCATGCGGATTCTATTAATATCAGGCATCTCAGGCTCCGGCAAATCGGTGGCCTTAAACGTGATTGAAGATGCGGGGTACTATTGCGTCGATAACTTACCACCAAGTTTATTGATTGATCTGGTAAAAACACTGGAACTAGAAGGCGTGAAAAACGCAGCGATGGCGATTGATTCACGTAGTGCGCATCAGCTGCAGAGTGTCGCCGCTACCATCGATAAATTACGCGAACTTGGTCATGAAGTGAAGGTGCTGTTTTTAACAGCGAGCTCAGAAACCTTAATCGCACGCTTTTCCGAAACCCGACGTAGTCACCCACTTTCACATCATTTGCAAACAGAGCGCATATCCGATTGCACATTGAGCTTGACCGAATGCATACAAGCAGAACGCGAACTACTCTCGCCCTTGCAATTTCTCGGACACGTGCTAGACACGTCAAATTTAAGCGCAAACCATTTACGTCACTGGATTAAAGATGAGATCGCGGTAGAACACGCTTCGCTGATTCTCATGTTCGAGTCCTTCGCCTTCAAAGTAGGTGTGCCGCTTGATGTTGACTTTGTCTTTGATGTCCGTATTTTACCCAACCCACATTATGATCACGCCTTGCGCCCCTTAACTGGCCGTGATCAGGCGGTCGTCGATTTCCTCGAAGCGCAAGCCATGGCCTTAGAGTTATTTGACGACATCAAAAACTTTATCGACAAGTGGTTGCCATCATTCAAACGAGACAATCGCAGCTATCTGACGATAGGAATAGGCTGTACCGGCGGGCAACATCGTTCAGTTTACATGGTAGAAAAATTAGCCAAACATTTTCAGCAACAAGAACGAGTTTTGATCCGTCACCGACAAAACCACTGATCCATCAAAGATCAACAAACAAAGCTTGCTCTGCTAAAAATGAATGCATAAAAAAACCGTTGAACTTTCGATCAACGGTTTTTTTGTTCATCAATGAATGAAGTCTATTATTCCATCACAACTTCACGCATCTTGCGAGAGACAAACAACAAGCTGGCAGCAACGATGGCACAGCACACCAGTAAGGCAATACCGATTGCGTTCAAACTCACTAACTCACCTTTCAAAACCTGGTTCATCATCTGTGTTTGCGCCATGACAGGAACCCATCCCAACCAAGCTGGTTCTTTACCGGGATTGATCACAAAAAACATCGGCATAAACGATACAGCCAAGCTTAATAACTGATTACGCACATTGGCTTCTTTGAATGATTTACAAGTCAATGACAACGCCACTTGCAAAGAAGATAGCGCGGCAGCGAGTGGAATCAACACAATCATAAATGCAAGCGCATCTTTGATTCCAAACTGAAACTCGGCGCGTAAGGCTTCGTTTGCAATAATCGATTGCGCCGGAAAAAAACTACTGACGGTCAAAATCACAATTAACACACTCACGGAAGCAACCGCAGCAGTTTTACCGATTGCCAATTGGAATCCTGACACCGGATTCATCATCAATGGTTCCAAAGAGCCACGCTCACGCTCACCAGCTGTACTATCAATTGCCGCAAACATACCGCCCATCACAATGGCCATGATCAAGACCAAAGGTAGCATCGCAGTAATCGTGACACGACGCTCATCGGGGCGACTAATATGACGTTCTTTTACAGAAATTGACTGCAACAGATCAGGCGAAATTCCGCGCATCATTAAATCTAAACCAGTACGCTCACGAACGTAACCATTCAACAATTGACGTAACGGACCAAGTCCCATTTCTGCCTGACGATTCGACGTGTCGTAAGCAATTTCCAATTCAACGCGTTTGGCTGATAACAAATCTTGTTCGAAATTTTCAGGAACCAATAAAACAGGCTTGATCAATTCTTTACTGCGTGATTTTTCTTCATAATCAGCGGGTGCGGATTTAATTTCGTAACCTTGGCGCAAAATGTAATTTTCCAGACCTGGTGCATCTTTCATGTTCACAGCCATCACACTACGATCAACCGCTTGCGATTCGACTTGCGACATCACGGTGGAAAAAACAAATAACAGCACCGGAACTAACAATAGCGAGCTAGCTAAGACCATCAATAAAGTACGGCGATCGCGCATCGCATCTGAAATTTCTTTCCAGTAAATTGCAAATACTTCTCTCATGCGACACTCCCTTGATTCAATGTTGAGTGATGACTCGTATTAGATGCAGCAGGCTTATCCAAAAATGCCAGCTTCACAAATGCATCTTCGAAATCGGCTTCTTGTGCCTGCGCCATTAATTCAGCGACCGTACCCGATGTCACTGTTCTGCCTTGCGCGACAATCACTACGGTATCGCACAAGCGCTCTACTTCTTGCATAATGTGCGTAGAAAAAACGATGCATTTACCACCGCCCTCGGGGCTTCGTAACCAACGCAAAAATTCTCTTAATGCACGTGTGGCGACCACATCTAAACCATTGGTTGGTTCATCCAAAATAATATTCTTAGGATCGTGAATTAAAGCGCGTGCTAAAGCAATCTTCATACGTTCACCCTGACTAAAACCTTCAGTGCGGCGATCCAGCAAGTTTTTTATTTCTAGCCAGTGTGCTAATTGATCGATACGCTTTTCTATCGTGGCTTTATCCATGCCATGTAATTTGCCGTAATACTGAATATTTTCACGGGCAGTTAAACGTGGATACAAACCACGTGCATCGGACAAAATCCCCAGACGCGCTTGCGAAGCTGTTTGACCTTCTTTCACTTGCGCATCATCGATCTGAATCGAACCGCTATCCATCTTTAACATGGATGCCACCATACGCAAGCTAGTGGTTTTACCAGCGCCATTGGCACCTAACAAACCTAAAATTGCACCATCCTGCGCAGTAAAACTAACACCATTGACCGCCTTCACTTTTTCTGTGGTGCGCATACCAATACCAAATTTTGGCTTGCCGAGTTTTACAAATTCTTT
>DLGN01000227.1 GCA_002482715.1 Oxalobacteraceae bacterium UBA7693 | reverse complement strand
CGTTATCCGATTACTTCGAAGTTCCGTGATTAAAATACGAGTAAATCAGTGAGGAAAGCATGAAACAAATAACCGCAATCATTAAACCATTTAAATTAGATGAAGTTCGTGAAGGCTTGGCGGATGTCGGTGTCACTGGCTTGACAGTGACTGAAGTCAAAGGCTTTGGTCGCCAAAAAGGGCATACAGAATTGTATCGTGGTGCTGAGTACGTGGTTGATTTTCTGCCGAAAATAAAAGTAGAAGTCGTGGTCGATGATAAGGTTTGCGACAACGTAGTTGATGCGATCATAAAAGCTGCACATACTGGCAAAATTGGTGATGGCAAAATCTTTGTACAGAATGTCGAACAGGTAATACGTATTCGTACGGGTGAGACTGGGCCTGAGGCAGTTTAGTCTATAGCACACTGTGTAAAAGAAATAGAACGGCGTCTTAATTTAATGAAGTAAAGACGCCGTGTCTATTTAGGAGGCCCGCAATAAAACAATCAAAGCACCTGAACCGCCATCAGCAGCAGTTGCCTGGCTAAAGGCAATTACTTCGTCTTTCTGTATCAACCAATTACGAACTTTGTTTTTCAATACAGGTTCTTTATTGATCGATCCCAAACCTTTACCGTGAATGATTCTTACGCAGCGAAATCCGCTACGTATGCACTTGCGTAAAAAATCACCAAGATTATCACGTGCTTGATCGCGGCGCATTCCGTGTAAATCGAGTTGCGCTTGTATGACCCACGCACCTTGACGTAACTTCTTAGCGACGTCGATGCCCACGCCAGGGCGTGTATAACTTAAATTTTCATCAGATTCGAGCAATGTACCTGCATCGAATTCATCTGATAATGATTCTTGTAAGGCTTTTTGTTCGTCTTCAATGTGTTTGAAGGGAAGTGGTGGTGGTTTTTTCGGCGTTGGATGAAATTTTTCAGCCGTCTTTATAGCTTGAACTTCACCGACCGTGCTGCGGAAAATATTCGCCTCAATTGCCGCTTGTTTTTCACGTGCCAATCTCTCAGCTTCGGCTTTTGCACGCAGTTCTTGTTGTGCTTTGAGTTGCTTGCCAACTTGTTGAAGGTCAGCAAAGGATTTCATTGATGAGGCCATGATGATATTTGCCGATAAATGGAAGATTGAAAAACAGGTCCCGCAGAGCTTTCGTGAACCTTGAGTTTTTTAATATTTCTCAACGTCCATTTCATCTCTGCGGTTGAGTCTTTATTCTTCTAGAAAACGTTGTGCATCTAATGCAGCCATGCATCCTGTTCCAGCGCTCGTGATTGCCTGACGGTAGATATGATCCTGTACGTCGCCTGCTGCAAATACCCCAGGGATATTCGTTGCGGTTGCCATACCTTCGTTGCCCATCTTGGTAATGATGTAGCCGTTTTTCATATCCAACTGACCTTCGAAAATGCTAGTGTTTGGTTTGTGACCAATGGCGATGAACACGCCATGTAGTGGTACCGCCGTAACGACGCCATCGGCTGACTTGATATTGATTCCAGTGACGCCAGATGCATCACCCGTCACTTCGTCTAGAGTGTGGTTCCATTTCACTTCCACTTTGCCTTCTGCGACTTTCGCCATCAAGCGGTCGATCAAAATCGCTTCTGCACGGAATTTATCGCGACGGTGAATCACTGTCACTTTGCTGGCGATATTCGACAAATAAAGCGCTTCTTCGACAGCCGTATTACCACCACCAACGACAGCCACTTCTTTGCCACGATAGAAAAAGCCATCACAAGTTGCACAAGCAGAAACGCCCTTGCCCATAAATGCTTCTTCAGATGGCAATCCTAAGTATTGAGCAGACGCACCAGTCGAAATAATCAATGAATCGCAAGTGTATTCACCCTGATCGCCGATCAGGCGGATAGGTTTTTCTGTCAGTTTAGCGGTGTGAATATAATCAAAAATGATCTCGGTATTGAAGCGTTCAGCGTGCTCTAAGAAGCGCTGCATTAATTCCGGGCCTTGCACGCCATTTGGATCTGCAGGCCAATTTTCGACGTCCGTTGTCGTCATTAATTGACCGCCTTGTTCTACACCGGTGATCAAGACAGGCTTTAAATTGGCGCGCGCGGCATAAACGGCGGCGGAATAACCAGCTGGGCCAGAGCCGAGAATCAATACATGGGCGTGCTTAGTTGATTTTGGTGTAGACATAGTGGTTCCGATGAAAGTCGTGAAAAAAATGAGAAGTTCGAATGAATTGCGTTAATCAATACAGCAATTGACGAAAAATTGAATTATCCCAGATTTGCGACAACTTGACTTTATTCAGGTCAAGGAATGGTGTTTTCCTCGTGTGCTGCGTATTGACTTAGCCTAGCTGTCATAGGGAAATGTGCGTGTTATGGTTTTGAAATGTATAGTTAATAATCCAAGTGGGGAAGTTGGGTTGATCTTACTGTATTGATTCATTATGAACGACGGCGAAGATGTTGCTGAATTTAGATGTCTCAACTTGAGTTGTGATGTTCTGTCATATTTGCTAATGAACTTTGGCCTAAGGTAGCTATATCAGTGGCTTTTGCCCTACAATCATGGCTGATTGTTTTCTCTGAAACCTATGTCTAATACCAACGAAGTTTATCAACGCAATCGTAAGTCTGCACCTGCTGCACCTTTGCCCAATCGATTGCTAGTGTTACTGCGAGAAGTGCGCTGGATGGTGTTCGCTGCCTTTACGGTTTACTTTATTTTGGTGATGGCAACTTACTCGCCGCTCGATCCTGGATGGTCACGTTCTGTTACGGTCGAACGTTTCCATAACTTGGGTGGTTATGTCGGCGCCCGTATTTCTGATTTAGTCTTGTTTATTTTTGGTTTCTCCGCCTGGTGGTTTTCTTTCGCTTTATTGCGCTTGGTTTGGCGTAGCTATCGTCATTTGAACCATGAATCGCATCCAGCACAAGAGGACGCTCACTTTTTTGACAAGATCATTCAAATCGCAGGCTTCGTTTTGATACTGATTGGCAGTATGGGGATCGAGTCATTGCGCCTGTATTCCATGAAAGTGGCCTTGCCTAGTGTGCATGGTGGTGTGTTGGGTGAGTTGATTGGTCATCTTAGCGCCCGCGCATTTGGATTTACTGGTGCGACCTTATTGTTATTACTAATTATTGCTTTAGGTTTGAGCTTGTATTTCCATTTGTCATGGTGGCAGATTGCCGAGAACACAGGCACCTTGATTGAAAATACGGTTGAATTTATCCGTAAAAAATATACCGATCATGAAGATCGTAAGCTGGGTGAAACTGCTGCTGTCAAACGTGAAACCTCAGTAGTTCAAGAGCGAGCAAAGATCGTTGAAGCTCCGCCAATACGGATAGAGCCGCAAGTGCTTGCAGTGCAAAAATCTGAGCGTATTGAGAAAGAGCGCCAGGTTTCCTTATTTAATGATATGCCTGACACTAATTTGCCACCATTGTCATTGCTTGATGAGCCGCCTTTATCTCAAGAAACAGTCAGTGTCGAAACTTTAGAATTTACTAGCCGATTGATTGAGAAAAAACTCTCTGATTTTGGTGTCGATGCAAAAGTGATTGCAGCCTACCCAGGTCCAGTCATTACACGCTACGAGATTGAGCCTGCAACCGGTGTAAAAGGTAGTCAAATTGTGGGCTTAGCGCGCGATTTGGCACGGTCGTTTTCACTGACTTCAATTCGGGTTGTGGAGACAATTCCAGGTAAGAACTACATGGGTTTAGAATTGCCGAATCCTAAGCGTCAGATCGTTCGTTTGACGGAAATTTTAAGTTCGAAAGTGTATAACGATAGTGCTTCGAGCCTGACAGTCGCTTTAGGGAAAGATATTGCGGGACATCCAGTTGTTGCTGATCTGGCTAAAATGCCGCATTTGTTGGTGGCGGGTACGACAGGTTCTGGTAAATCGGTTGGTATTAATGCGACGATCTTGTCCTTGCTGTATAAGTCTGATCCAAATGATGTCCGCATGATTTTGATTGACCCTAAGATGTTAGAGATGTCGGTGTACGAGGGCATTCCACATTTGTTGGCACCCGTTGTGACGGATATGCGGCAAGCCGGTCATGCGCTGAATTGGGCCGTCAATGAAATGGAACGTCGCTACAAGCTGATGTCGAAACTTGGTGTGCGTAACTTGGCTGGCTATAACGCAAAAATTGCCGAAGCGGCGAAACGCGAAGAGCATATTCCTAATCCATTTAGTCTGACACCAGACGCACCAGAACCCTTGGAAAAACTACCAACGATCGTCATCATTATTGATGAGTTGGCAGATTTGATGATGGTGGTTGGTAAAAAAGTTGAAGAGTTGATCGCACGTATCGCGCAAAAAGCGCGTGCTGCTGGTTTGCATTTGATTTTAGCCACGCAGCGCCCATCGGTGGACGTGATTACCGGCTTGATCAAAGAAAATATTCCTACACG
>DLGN01000307.1:8914-15233 GCA_002482715.1 Oxalobacteraceae bacterium UBA7693 | reverse complement strand
AATTTGTAGCCTTAATTTGTAGCCCAAATAAAAAAGGCTTGGATTACTCATGTAGTCCAAGCCTTTGTTTCAATCAGTCGGTACTTTTTTCTAAAGCCATCAGCGATGAATCAAGCTGCCAGTTTCTTCTTAAAAATCTCACGAGAACGCATGATTTTTGGCAGAATAAATTCTGTGCAATAAGTGTCGTCTTTGTGATTGCGATAGAAATTCTGATGTTCTGGCTCGGCAGGAAAGAACTCTGGGCAGATGGCAATTTCTGTCATCACCATCGCGTGTGCAAAGCGTCCAAATCTTTTCACAGCCTCATACGCAAATGTTCTTTGTTCGTAAGTATGCACATAAATAACTGAGCGCAACGGCGAGGCTAACTGTTCGCCGACATTTGCGGGTGAGTAGGGATCATGTATCTTGAAAAACACTTCAAGGATTTCTTCAAATGACAGAATTTCATTATCAAATTGGACTCTAACAACTTCAGCATGTCCGGTGTCCCCGCTACAAACTGCTTCATAATTGGGGGATTCTGTATGCCCCCCTGCATAACCACATTGAACAGTTTTAACGCCCCTCAATTGTTGAAACACCGCTTCTAAATCCCAAAAACGACCACCGCCTAAAGTTGTAGTTTCCAAAGCCATGCCTGTCATCCTCGCGTTTGTTTGAATCTTGTCATTGATTTTATTATTGAGCTGCATTGGGGTCTTGCAAAAAGCTCGTATTTTGCTGTTACTGATTTTTTGCATCAGGCAAGAGCGCATAAACCACAGAGCTTGAGCAATAGTTGAGCGGCCTGACAGCGAAAAATCGCCACGCATTATCAATGTAAGTAGCAAATACCGACAACTGCTAATCAGAAAGTTGCAGAATTTGTAGCTTGCTGTATCATTTTTCGATACTTTTATGCAAGCGACTTAATATTATGACAAAAGCTTCCACCCTGATCGATGTTCTGAAACGTGAACTCAAGTCGCGTCGTATTACTTATTTAGAATTAGCCCAGAAAATTGGGGTATCAGAATCCAGCGTTAAACGCATGTTTGCATCCAAAAATTTGAGCTTGCATCGTCTTGATCAAATTCTAGATGCGGCACAAATCAGCTTGCACGAGCTAACTTCGCGCAGCTATGAGGAATCTTTGATTGATGAACTCAGTTACGAGCAGGAAGAAGAATTAATCAGCGATCCGAAAAAGTTTATCGTGGCAGTATCGGCGATGAATTATCTGACCTTGCAACAGATTGTCGACATCTATGCGATCAGTGAAACCGAGGTAATTGCTTATCTGCTGCGCCTTGATCATTTAGGCATTATCGAATTGATGCCAAATAATCGCATCAAGCTTTTATTGTCGCGTATCTTTCGTTGGATTCCAAATGGCCCAATTCAACAGCTGCACCGTCGAGAATCGTTCGCAGATTATCTTGACGCCAGCTTTGATGGAAAACATGACATGATGCAGTTCATTACCGTCATGTTATCCAAACAATCGAGCGCGATTTTATTGACCCGCATGCGGCAATTGGCACGTGATATTTCAGATCAACACCATGCAGATGCCAATTTGCCGTTTGAAGAAAAACACAGAATGAGCTTTATGCTCTCTGCGCGCCCATGGATTCCAGCTTATTTTCAACAATTAATACGTCCTGAATACATCGCACAATACTATGCGCAAAAACAGAAAAAGTAAGACGCTCAATAAGCCTTAGCGACTACAGCGCTTTGACGCATAAACGGAAATCAGGATCTTCTGGATAAGACTTCACGTCAAATTCCAAACTACGCATCAGCTTTAACATATTCGCATTATTCGTCAACACTAAACCTTCGATGTAGGCCAAGCCACGACTACGTGCAACTTCGATAATGGATTGCATCAGACGGGTTCCCAAACCCTGCCCCGCAAAATCATCCGCGATGAGTAATGAAAACTCGCAAGTGCTTTTATCTGGATTCGTGACATAACGCGAGACACCAATAATTCTCTCGGTCTCAATAAAGCTCCCATCGGCTTGTGGTTGGCGTTGGTTGTAAATGGCGACCAAGGCCATTTCTCTGTCGTAATCGATCAAAGTAAATTTTGCCAACATGCGATCAGAAAGTTCCCGCATCGACGAAACAAATCGGAAGTAACGGCTTTCCGGCGACAATCGACGTACTAAGTCTTGCAGCATTTCCGCGTCATGTGGGTGCAATGGCCTGACTATATACATACGTCCATCACGCAACGGCCATTCCGTTTCTTTATCCGATGGATAGGGAGAGATCGCCAGATGTTCATAGTTACCTGGCTCTGCGGGTGAATGATCAACCACAACCCGCGCATCAACAGCCAATGCGCCATATTGATCCACGATCAGAGGATTAATATCCATCTCACGTAGTTGTGGCAAAGCGCAGACCATTTCAGAAACGCGCAGCAAAATTTGCTCCAGTGCCTCACGATGCACTGGTGGTGTGCCTCGCCACGGCCCCAACATTTCTACACAACGGACACGATCAATCAGCCGATGTGCCAAGAATTGATTGAGCGGCGGTAATTCAATGGCGCGATCTGCAATTAACTCTATCATCACGCCGCCTGCACCAAACGAAATAACCGGGCCAAATAATTCATCTGTCGAGACACCAATAAACAACTCACGGCCTTCTGGCTTACCCGACATATTCTGCACAGTCACGCCATTGATCTTTGCCTCTGGACGTAACTGTCCGACACGTTGCAACATGTTTTGCCAGCCATCTCGTACACCTGTCGCATTACTGACGTTTAGCAACACACCTTGCACATCCGATTTATGGGAAATATCTGCGGAATCGATTTTCAAGGCAACAGGATAACCAAGTTGATTCGCCACCAGCATTGCCTCGGTCGAACTACGGGCTAACATAGTTTTGGTCACCGGAATGTGGAAGGCAGAAAGCAGCGCTTTTGATTCCATCTCCGTCAATACTTTACGACGCTCAGCCAACACGCTTTCAATCAAAATACGTGCACCTTCCAAATCAGGCTTGGCTAATTGAGATAATGGTGGCGGAACTTGACGCAATAATTGCTGATTGCGATGAAACAAGGATACGTGATTGAACGCATCCACGGCAGCTTCTGGTGTTCTGAAACTAGGAATACCCGCCTTAAACAAAATCGTGCGGGCGGCCGTGACTTTTTCATCCCCCATCCAGCAACTGATCAAGGGCTTTCCAACTGTGGCCTGCAAATCTGCCAAAACCTGAGCGATTGCGCCAGTATCGACACCGGCAATGGGTGACAAGATCACCAAAATGCCATCCACCTCGTTGCAGTGTGCGCACGCAGTCACTGCCGCACGATAATGCTCTGCATTCGCATCCTGAGATAAGTCGATCAACTCATCCAGCGCCGCATATGGCGAGATTTTTTTATACAAATTTTTCACCACATCGGCGGGTAGTTTTGCCATCTCTAAACTGACTTCATTGACAAAATCTGCTGCCAGTACCGCTGGGCCACCGCCATTCGAAATAATTGCCAAACGTCGTCCAACGGGCAAATAGCGCGCGGACAAACACTTAGCCGCAGCAAACAACTGCACCATAGAATGCACGCGCACCGCGCCGGCACGTTGAAGTGCAGCATCGAAAATCGCATCACTACCGACGATATTGCCAGAATGCGTTAAAGCAGCTTTTGATCCATCGGGCTTACGTCCAGACTTCAACACAATCACTGGCTTAGAATTCGCAGCAGCACGCAGTGAGCTCATAAAGCGTCGGGCATTCTTAATCCCTTCGATGTACACAACAATGGTTTGTGTCGCTGCGTCGTCCGCCAGAAAATCCAATACTTGCGCTAGATCCACTGCTGTATTCACTCCCAGTGAAACCACCGCGGAGAAGCCTACGCCGTTCTTCGCAGCCCAATCCAAAATCGAACTAGTCAAGGCGCCAGACTGCGAAACGACCGCCAAGGAACCTGGCTGTGCCAATTTTCCAAGCGCACTCGCATTCAAATGGGCCTTGGGACGTTGAAATCCCAAACTATTTGGCCCCAACAAAGAGATCCCATGCTGCTTGGCGATTTTATGTAAATTCTTTGCCAAAGCGGCATCCACACCAATCGATAAAATCAAAGCAGCACGACATTGAATTCGACCAACTACCTCCAACGCAGCGCTTAGCTCTTGATTCGGCAAAGCTAAAATCGCCAAATCAGCACGTGAAGTTGCTAAGTCGCCTAAGGTGCCTTTTACCCGACTATCAAGATAAGTAACGCTTCCCTGAAAATCCTTACTTTCTAAATGCTGCAAAAATACCCGCGTCACTGAGGTCTGTAATTCAGGCGCATTTAAATCACCCGCAAACACGACTACTGAGCGAGGGGAAAACAAGGATGTCAAATAATGCTTGTTCATAGTTTTCTCATTTTCAGGAAAATCATATTGATACCAAAATCCTCAATTCATCGGCGATATGGTCACGCTCATTTAGCAGCACGCAATTCACTCTATGCATCTAATTAAACAATCAGCATTCAAAATGAATACGCTGAATAATTTGCCCAAGAAACCGCAGATTAATCAGCGCCGATCAACACGCGCACATGCGCAGCAACACTTCGACCTAAGGACGATAAGTCATAGCCACCTTCTAAACATGAAACGATGCGACCATGTGAATAGCGTTGCGCGATCATAACGATTTGTTTTGTGACCCATTCATAATCAGCTTCGACCAATGCCAGATTACCCATATCATCTTCGCGGTGACCGTCAAATCCAGCAGATATAAAAATCATTTCTGGCTGAAATTTTTCTAAGGCTGGCATCCACACCTCGCTCACAGCCTGACGAAATGCTTCACTTCCAGAGCGAGTCGGTAAACCTACGTTCACCATATTTGCCCCCATCGGGACATCACCGCAAAATGGGTAAAGATTTTTTTCGAAAATAGAACACATCAACACATGGGGATCATCAAACAAAATATCTTCACTCCCATTACCATGATGTACATCGAAATCAATTAAGGCAATCCGTTCTATTCCATGATGAGAAATAGCATGCCGAATACCGACTGCCACATTATTAAAAAAACAGAATCCACCGGCATTACTGCGCTCTGCATGGTGCCCGGGCGGGCGGATATTACAAAATGCAACGGGTGCCTGACCCGATGCCACCAGGTTAGACGCCAACACCGCGGCGCCAGCGGCGCGTAAGGCCGCTTGATATGAGAATTCATTAATGCTGGTATCAGGATCAATCTGTACGTGCCGATTTTCAGGAACCTGTTGCGCTATTTCAGCAAATTCATTCAGATAACTAAGACTATGCGCTTTTGCTAACTGCTCTTGGGTTGCCAAAGGTGCGTCCAATTGCTCCATGTAATCGAGTAAACCTTTGATCAGCAGTTGATCATTCACCGCTCCCAAACGTTCGGGGCATTCGGGATGATGATTTCCCATCTCGTGTTTTTGACAATCGGTATGGGTAATATAGGCGGCTAACAAGTGTTTGCTCCAAATATGAGATCTGAGATGAAGGAATAGACTAATTGATTCTAGACCGATGGATGCTGGCAGTAAAGCAATAGCCAGCATGGTTTGCGCTGCATCAAAGCCAAGCTGTGGAGTTCTGTTGCAAATCAGAAGGCATGCGCTGATCGAAACTGTAACAGGCGCATAAGCCAAAGACAAAAACTGCGGCTTTGCCCTAATCTTTCTCTATGCGCTTCGCATGTAAACGACGATGCATATGACGCAATCCTAACCAGACACTCGCCAGTACCAAGGGCACCGCAACGCCAACTGCACTTTCTGTATGTGCGATCCAGCCAAATTCTTTGGCAGCTTTCGCCACATAACCAAATAGACCAATTACGTAATATGAAATCGCTGCAACAGATAAACCCTCCACCGCTTGCTGCAAATGCAATTGCTGAGCTGCGCGCGCGTTCAAAGATTGCAAGATTTTTCTATTTTGCATTTCCTGCACGATACCAACCCGCGTACGTAATAAGTCATTCGAATTCGCAATTCTTCGCGCCAAAGCCTCTTGTCGATTCGCCACTGCATCACAAGTATTCATCGCAGGTGTTAAGCGTCTATCCATAAACTCTGCCACCATGGGCAAGCCTTCAACGCGTTGTTCACGCAATTCTTCTATTCGCGCGTGTACCAATCCAAAATACGCCTTCGAAGCAGAAAAGCGATAATTATTTTCTAGCGATAATTTCTCAATCCGTGCTGCTAGATGGGTAATTTTTTCTAACAAGTGTCGCTCAGAATCTGTATCTTTATCCAGATTCAATTCATTCAAGGCATGATCGGATGCCACCA
>DLGN01000307.1:3146-8887 GCA_002482715.1 Oxalobacteraceae bacterium UBA7693 | reverse complement strand
GGATGCCACCATCGCGGTCGCCAAATCAACCAACTCACTTTCAATCGCATTCAGTTGCGGTGTGGTCGCTTGGGCAATTGGCAAACCCAACAAGGCCATCATACGATAGGTTTCAATCTCAAAAATACGTTGCGCCAATCGGCCTGCCTGCTGCGCACGCATATCCACATCACGAATCACAAAACGACTAAAGCCATCTGCATGTACCACAAAATCGGACCAGAATTCACCACCTTGCATGACCCTGCTACCCGCCAGCGTATGGCCTTTAAACAAATGCTGAACCTCATGCACGAATTCATTCACTGGCAAGCGCCGATTGTCCAACACCAAATGTGCTGCTACCAACAATTTACCTTGCAAGCGATGCAACCAAGCTTCAGGAATCCGCGCAATCGGCATCTGACTAAAAGCTTGGTCCAAACTCAAACCAGCATCAGCGTGCTGCGCAAAAGTGTAGGTTGCAAATTCGGTGTGACATTCCCACTTCAAACGGAAAGGACCAAAATCAAAATAGAAATACTTCGCTTCCACGGCTGGTGGACTCACACCAAAATGGCTGCATAAGGCAAACAACAAATCATGCTGCTGGACTTGTATTGACAAGTCTTGGTTGGACTGAAAATCGGGATAAACCGCAAGGTGCGTCAATAGCTCCGGCGCATTCAAATTTAAGAACGGACGCGAATGAATTTCTGCTGCTAAAGAAATCCGGGCATGATGATTTAATTCAAAAAAGTGCATAGCTAATATCGCAAAAAGTGGTCAATAAGATTTTCAAAACGACTACCAAGAACTGCGGCCTTCGAACAAGCAGCCAAAAGGATACGCAATAAAATATGCCGATCCGTACATACTAAAGCGTACGATCTGTGAGTGCAAAATACGCGGGAGTCTGCTTAGGAAAACGATCGCCTAAGCCGTCTTTGTAAGAACCTTGAATCACCGTTTTGGCTCTGATAAGCCGGAGATAAGCGAATGCTTCTAAACCGTAAATAGAAATGGGCAAATCTCTGTGCGATAAATGATTGTAGCAAAGAAGCCGCGCACTGGCATTAACACCATGATTACGGCTCGCGAGGCTTGCTGGCGTACTTAAACACGATGTACTGGTAAAATGCGCTCTGTCTGGCTGACGATCATGCTCAGCCTTGTTTAATTTAAATCAACAAGAGGAAACTATGACTCAACTCAAAGCCATCATGCAAACCAATAAAGGTACGATTAACTTGAATCTGTTCGCAGATCAAACTCCAGTTACCTGTGCAAGCTTTGTCAATCTGGCACAACGTGGCTACTACGACGGATTGAATTTTCACCGCGTAATCAATGACTTCATGATCCAAGGTGGTTGCCCTGACGGTACCGGCATGGGCGGTCCTGGCTATCGTTTTAAAGATGAATGCAACAGCGAATTGCGTCATGACAAAGCAGGCATTTTGTCTATGGCTAACGCAGGTCCAGGTACCAATGGTAGCCAATTCTTCATCACCCACGGCGCAACCCCACATTTAAACGGTAAACATACTGTGTTTGGTGTTGTAGTCAGTGCGGACGATCAAAAAGTCGTCAATAGTATCGTGCGCGGTGATGTGATTGAAAAATTGACGATCGAAGGCGATACAACTGAACTGCTCGCACAGCAAGCCGAATTGCTGGCGAAGTGGAATGAAGTTTTAGATTCTCGCGCTTAATTTATTGCATCCTTTCTGATGGCATTTCACTGATGGCATTTCAATGCTTACTATCGGTGTAATGCCATCATTGAAATCAGTGTGATCGTCTTCAAATGCTCACACTGATACTACCCTCTGCAGCTTGCCACTCCACGTATCATTGAGCCTTTTCGCTATGATTCAAATACGCCCTGCCACACCCTCAGACTTCGAACAAATCTGGCCGATCTTTCATACCATTGTGGCGGCTGGTGAAACCTATACCTATCCACAAGACACTGAACAACAGCAAGCCTTTCAGCTGTGGATGGAAACCCCAAGACAAACTTTCGTCGCAGAAGAAAATGGCGAAGTGTTAGGTAGCTACTTTATCAAGACGAATCAAACTGGCGGCGGGAATCATGTATGCAATTGTGGCTACATGGTTAGCCCGAAAGCACGTGGTCGCGGCTTGGCGAGATTGATGTGTGAGCACTCGCAAGAAATCGCTAAACAGTTCGGGTATCAAGCCATGCAATTTAACTTCGTCGTTGCCAGCAATCAAGTCGCGGTGCAACTTTGGACAAAGCTAGGATTCGCCACCGTTGGTCGTTTACCGCAAGCATTTCTCCACCCGCAACTAGGCTATGTGGATGCTTTGGTGATGTATAAATGCTTGGCTGAATAAATAAAAAAAACCGCTAACCAAAACTGATTAGCGGTGGTATCGATCAACGCATTTTTACGTTACTCAATACTGATTTCCTTACGGTTGTCTTTAGAAACTCTATCGATCAACTTATTATAAGGGTCAACACCAATCTCAAATGGTTTGTCTTTCACCGTGACTGTGACACTCGGTGTATTACCCTGCAAGATACGTTTTTCTATGAAGAGAACTTTTTCATCCTTTTCCTTAGCGCCTGCAGCACGAGAGAAAATCGCGATTTCCACTGGCTCATCATAAACTCGTGGCGTTTCTTTTCCTTTGCCATCGACCTCAATTTTTGCCAGATGTAATTTCATTGTCACATCCCACTGACCATCTGCGCGCTTCACCGCTTTTGCTTCGGTCACGCGATTATCGTAAAACACGATCTTTTCAAACATGTCTGTAATCAAAGCGTGTTTTTCTTGCGGTGCTTCTTCACGGATGTAGGTTAATAATTCCTTGGTCGTCGTGTACGGTGCTTGTTGATACGCTTTGTCTTGCAAGAAGCGTTTCAAAGCACGATTCAGAGCATCCTCGCCAATTTCATCACGCAAACGATAGAAAATCAAACTACCTTTTTGATAGTGAATGTATTGCTGTCCTTCCACCCGTGCTAATGGTAATTCTTCAATCAACTCACCACCTCGGCCGCGCAAATAGCCATCTAATTCATACTTCAAGAAACGGCGCATTTTATCCCGTCCGTATTCCTTTTCCATCACCATCAGGGCGAAGTATTGCGATAAGGATTCCATTAATCCAGTCGAACCTTGCATATTCGCACCGATCACCTGATGCCCCCACCATTGGTGCGCCATCTCATGTGCGGTCACATAGAATACATAGTCAATATCATCCTTATCGCGCAAATCGGCAATGAAACCAATCGCTTCAGAATACGGTATCGTATTCGCAAACGATTGCGCAAAACTCGCATAGCGCGGGAACTCTAAAATTCGCACTTGTTGATGCTGATAAGGTGTGAAATTAGCGGTAAAGTAATCCAAAGATTTCTTTGTACTCTCAATCATGCGGTCAATATTGTAGGTATGTTTTTTGTCATAATAGATCTCAATCGGCACACCTTTCCAATCGCCCTTTTTCACTTCCCAGCGAGCAGATAAGAAAGCGAAAAATGGCATCATCGGTCTATCCATTTTATAGTGGAAGTAACGACGTCCATTATCATCCCAAGCTTTCTGTAAATAGCCTGGTGCTATCGCGATTTGATCCGCGCTAGTTGATATCGTAGTCTCGAAATTTATCCAATCCGCTTCACTACCTAAAGCATGGTAAGCACGCGCCGATTCATCTTCCAGTTTCGGCATACGTTCTGGCTCACCCAAGCCACGCTTTCTGCGTTCATTGCGATCACGCATTTCAGCATCAGATGCGTAACCAAACTGCGGAAAAAATTCACGATTATTAAAGAAAGTCCCGTTCAGATTGACGGTATTGGCCGTACCGCTATTGGTAAAACCTGGATTCTCAACAGTCGTAACAAAATCCAGCGCCATACTCTCACCAGCGGCGAGCGCTTGCTTGAGTTTTAGAACACTAAAGCCCAATTTTTTGTCATCCAAAACAAGTTCATGCGCAGGTAAATTCTTCCATTCCATTTTCACCCGTGTATTGATCTGAACAAGCAAAGTATCTTGTGGCAAAGCGGATTTATTCTGCAATACATAATGCCCATTGATAAGGACTTTGCGTTGTTCCGGATAGATGTCGACATTCGCTTTCACATCGGTCAAACGCGGATGTGGAAAGTTTTTGTATTGTTTGTATTTTTTTTCGTACTCAGCATTTTCATCCAAAGCCGCTGTCTTGGTCTGATACTGATTCAACACATTGGTGTTGTAGAAAATCCAGCCACCAGTGAATGCAAAGGCCGTCATGCTCAGTGCTAATGCGATGCCAGCTTTGCTATTGAGTTTCGACATCGCCAGCCGTGCACGAATACGCCACTCTTGTGACAAACCGCGCACCCAGAATGCCTGTGCCAAAATCAACAAAGCAACGGTGAATAAGCTCCAATACAAGGTGAACCAAGACCATCCATTTAAGAAATGACCATAGCCATTCATATCAGAATAAGGCGTCGCCGAACTGCCAGCAAAATTGTATAAATTGTGGTCAAGATCCAGAGTGCCGAAAACGATTTGGGAAATCAATACCAAGATCATCATCAAATAGCCAATAAACTTATTGTTCGTCAGCACTTGAAGGACTAAGGCGAGCAAACCCAATAAAATAAAGCCACTGGCACCGAGCAATACGCCTTTCACATACAAGGACAGTTCAATAGGAGCACCGCCCTTAATCATTTGCATGAGTATTCCAGCGATTGCTCCTGCACTTAAGAAGCTTAAAATCACAGCAATCAAAGCAGCCGATTTTGCCAACAAAGGAACCCAATTCGGTACGGGCATGGCGTCAACCACATCAGCGATTTTGACTTGGCGCTCTTTAAAAATCAGTTCGCCCGCATAGAAGGTGACGATGATAATCAACATAAAATTGAAGCTGCCTGCCATAATCGACAGCATATTGGTAGTGACTGGATACACCGTGGTACCAAACATCGCACCTGATTGACTAGCGCTGCCAATAAAATTTACCAAGCCAAACAACAGCATGACCAGAAAAGGTACGCTCTTGAATACCGCTTTGGTATCAAATTTTAAGATATCCAAAAACTGTATCCACGCGGTTGCGCTACCACTATTTTGCGTCACTTTTGGCAAGCTCACTTTGGCCAATTGCGGTGTTGCTGCTTGGCTCGCAATCTCCATTTTTGCTTTACCAAACCAACGACGTCCGGTACCCGCACGTTGCGGTTTAAACAGTACTAGAGTCATTGAAAACAATGCCAAACCTATGGCTGACCAAAGCAGACGATTCACCATCAGATAACTATTTAAGGCGGGTAAAGTCGCATTCGATTCAGCAGTCGAGAAATAACGTGTCATGCGGCCAAAGGCACGCAGGCCAAAGGGATCGAGCAATACTGCTATCCATTCGTTATTGATATCACGGGTAAAGGAACCTGCAACCACCCACAATACAAAGAAGCCAATCACACCAACATACACCATCATCATAGATCGGGTTGTTGCTGCCAATAACATCAACAAAGCGCCGATAAATAAAAGATTAGGAATGACGAAAACCATCAATCCCCAAACAAAGGGCTGCAGCGTGAATGCACCAACCCGGGCGGTGTCCACCCAAGGCATATAGGGGCCAACCAAAAGACCCAAAATCACAAACAAGAAAATCACCAAGCAAGCAACCAAGCCAGCGACGAATCGACCAATCAAATAATCATGTTTGCGCATCGGTGTCGCGAACAACATATCAGAAATACCAAT
>DLGN01000307.1:0-3098 GCA_002482715.1 Oxalobacteraceae bacterium UBA7693 | reverse complement strand
AGCACCCGCGATAAAGATGGTAACGACAAACATCGATAGCACACTAAACACACCAAGAAACTGTGCAATTACCGTTGGGGCATTACGATTTACATTGCCGACAGCGCCACCGACGGTAATCGCATCACTGCTAGCCGCACCAAATGCGAGTGCGCCAAAAATTAAAGCAATCACCCACAGCAAAGGCTGCTTGAGTTGAAATCGCAAATCAAATTTAAAGAATTCTAACCACATAGCAGGCTCCTTAAACAGCAAGCGCAGGAGCGCTATTTTGTGATTTGCGCAATTGCAGGAAATACACGTCTTCTAAGTTCGCTTCCACTTGACGGAAGCCATCGTCCGGTTGAGATTCTGAATACACATTGATTTGCGGTTTACCAGCAACCAGACGGGTTGTCAGTACCGTGAACTTTTCTTGATAAGTTGGCAGCGCTTCTTTACTAACACTGCAACGCCAAACCTTGTTTTGCAATGAATCAATCGCTGCCTGAGGCTCACCTTGTACCAAGACCTGGCCTTTCGCGATCATCGCCATACGTGGGCATAGGTCGGTCACATCTTCAACGATGTGGGTAGACAAAATCACGACTACCTGTTCACCAATTTCCGACAACAAGTTCAGAAAGCGATTACGCTCGTCGGGATCAAGTCCTGCTGTTGGCTCGTCTACGATCACCAACTTTGGTGATCCCAACAGAGCTTGCGCAATGCCAAAACGTTGACGCATACCGCCAGAGTAGGTTCCCAGAGCACGCTTGCGCGCATCCCACAAATTCGTTTGACGTAGTAAGCCTTCAACCGATTGCTTACGGTCAGCTTTATTGGTAATGCCTTTCAAGACCGCAAAATGATTCAATAAATCTTCTGCGGATACTTTTGGGTAAACACCAAAGTCTTGTGGAAGGTAGCCCAATTGACGTCGAAGTTCTTCTTTATTTTTTAAGACGTCCAAACCATTAAAATGAATCGAGCCGCTATCAGGTTCTTGCAAAGTCGCAATGGTTCGCATCAAGGACGATTTGCCCGCGCCATTAGGGCCAAGCAAGCCGAATAAGCCATTGGGAATTTCCAGATTAACGTTGTTGGTCGCATGCACGCCATTAGCGTAAGTTTTATTCAGATTTTTAATCGACAACATGAGGTAAGCTCCTTCGTGTAAGACTTCAATAATCAATAATGTAGCGATGATAATTTTCCTATGACATACCGTACAAAATATACATGACATCGGCACAAATCAGTTCAAATGCGATCAAGTAGGCAAATTTAGGCATCAAAGCCTGAAATCCGACATGAAGTAGGTTTGCGTGCTTTTCATCCACGTGCATACAGGTTGCATTTACACCAAACTACTTTCGCTTTCATGACTGAAAACTGTAAACTGATGTCTCGTTTTATCCACTCCATCGCAAATCCTCCGGCTCACTCTAAAAACTGGAATAGTGCAAGTTCTTCCTGCACATTGCATTATGTTGAACCAACCTGCACCTACTTCTATGTCAAGCTTAGAAAAAAAACCGGTCACATCTGACCAGCCCTTACCCGGAAAATTGATCGACAAGCTTGGCAGCTGGTCGGTGAAGGCACAGCATTACCCGGTTTTTAGTCAAACCTGGTTCCGCTATCGTGCGCTTAGCTTCACCGCACCATTGGGGGTATTAGGATTGATCATGCTGACCATTTCTATCTTCGTTGCCAACGAAAAAGTGGCGTCTCCAGATTCGGTCAAACCCTACATCATGTTTCTGGTCCTCTATTTGGGAATTTCCTTGAATCTACTGGCTGGACGTTGGCTCGCAACGCAAGTAAGAAAAAAGCAGTGGCAAAAGAAACGTGAAATATTGGGAATTGCCAGCTCTTTGGTGTTTGGCATCGTCCTTTCACTCATCATTGTCGAGTCGGCAGATCGTTTTGTAGATAAAACACTTAAAAAGAGCAGCCCAGAAACCAAAGAGCGTGTTCATCAGTTAAGCAAAACTAATGAAGTTAAAGTCGGCGTGATTATTGCGGATGAAGAAGAACACAAGCTCAATATTCCTAATATCGTTCTCTGGATTTTTCTCTTAAGCTGGTGGGGAGGAGTGCTTGATTTCCGGACTTATCTCAAACAAAGACGTGAACTCGAAGAGGCCAGCATACAAGAGAAAATTGATCAATACAAAAACGAACGCAATCAAGCACAAATGCGTTTATCGGTGCTAGCCAGCCAGGTTGAACCGCATTTTTTGTTCAATACATTATCGGGCGTACGCGCGGCGATGCTCAGTGATCCAGCACGCGGTGTCGCTATCATTGACCATCTGGTCGATTATCTACGTTCGACCATCCCACAAATGCGCAGCGATGGCAACTTAATGTTAACCAGTGTAGCCAATCAATTTGATTCTGTACGTGCCTATTTAGGCGTCATTCACATGCGAATTCCACGTTTAAGTTTTAACGTGGAATGTCCAACAGAATTATTAGATTGTGCGGTACCGCCATTAATGTTGATCAGCCTAGTCGAAAATGCAGTGAAACATGGCATAGAACCCAAAAAAGGGGCGGTGCAAATTACCGTCAGGGCGAGAAAAATCAAGGCGTCTGATCTGGCCAATGCAGAGCAATTATGTTTAAGTGTGGAAGATAATGGCGTCGGTTTTGGTCACAGTAATTCTGGTTCCGGCATAGGATTAAGTAATATCCGCGAGCGACTAAAACATTTATATGCTGGCGATGCAAGTCTTGAATTAAGCATGCGTGAAGAAGGTGGCATAGAAGCGCGCATATTATTGCCAATTAGTCGCTACGACGAATATTCGTCTGGGCCAAACAATAAAATTTGAAAGGATTCGCATGCCAACTGCCATTATTGCCGACGACGAAGACCTGCAACGCTTAGATTTGCAACGCATGTTGCATCTGGTCTGGCCTGAGCTCGAAATAATCGCCACTTGCGAAGATGGCGGCGATGCCTTAGATGCGATTGCCAAGCTGCAAGCCGATATCGCCTTCTTAGATATCCGTATGCCAGAACTAAGTGGTCTTGATGTTGCACGTGCCAGTGATGGCAAATGCCGGGTTGTGTTTACCACGGCATACGATAATCATGCGATTGA
>DLGN01000217.1:2882-6018 GCA_002482715.1 Oxalobacteraceae bacterium UBA7693 | reverse complement strand
CACGCCATAAAGCGCGGGCACCCGCCATGTTGCGACCGTGGGTGGTGGTTCTTGAACGATAAACTGGCATACGATTTCCCTTAGTACAGAATGAAAATAATTGAGATTGCACAAACAAAAAAGGGCAGCTTGCCTTACTACATTTAATATGTCAAATATTTAAATTTAACATCATTAGGTTGAATAATATATCAATCAATCACGTGAAAACATTGCTGCAAGGCTAGCACTTCAAACCTGTTTTCAATGGATAATACCGACTTCACCGCAAATAAGACCTCTATGCGCCCTGCTTTATCACCAAGTACGATTGCTCTCCTCACCATTCCACCGATGCTATGGGCAGGGAATGCCATTATTGGTCGATTGATCTATCAAGCCATTCCACCTACCACCTTAAATTTTTTACGTTGGGCATTAGCGTTCTTGTTTCTATTTCCGCTTGCTTATCCCATCTTTAAACCCGGCAGTGGCCTGTGGCGCGATGCGAAGTTTTATTTAATGCTTGGCCTATTGGGCATTGGTTTGTACAACGCCTTGCAATATCTCGCGTTGCAAAGCTCGACGCCTATCAATGTAACTTTGGTTGCCTCAGGCATGCCAGTATGGATGCTGCTTGTTGGTGCCACATTTTTTGGCGCGACAATCAATAAAAAACAAATTGCTGGCGCATTGCTTTCGGTTCTCGGTGTCGTGCTTGTGCTCAGCCGAGGTAGCTTGCAACAGCTATTGGCGTTTCAACTCGTCCCTGGTGACTTATTAATGATCGCGGCCACGATCGCTTGGTCTTTTTATAGTTGGCTATTAAACGACAAAACGCGCCATACCGATATGCGCCAACATTGGGCGTATTTCTTATTGGCGCAAATCAGTTACGGCCTGATCTGGTCTGCATTATTTGCCGCCACCGAGTGGGCAATGATTGATTATCACATCAACTGGAGCTGGACTTTAATTGCCGCGATCTGCTTTGTCGCCATTGGCCCCGCGATCATCGCCTTTCGTTGTTGGGGTGCTGGGGTGCAGCGTGCAGGTCCCAATGTGGCAGGTTTCTTCGTTAACTTAACGCCTTTGTTCACCGCCGTTTTGTCTTCAGCCATCTTGGGTGAGCTACCGCATTGGTATCACATACTGGCATTTGCCTTGATTGTTGCGGGTATTGTGATCTCGTCACACCAACAAAATAGAAGCTCATTACAATCAACTTTGAAGTGAACATTAATCGTACGCGTTTTGAACCCATTAGAAGGAATTACTATGTCTATCCAACTCAATTCCAAAGCGAATGCCAAGCTAGCGCAAGAAGTCCATATCAACGCACATGAGTTCACTACGGACATCGCAATTGCCGAAGGCGGCGAGGATCTTGGCCCCAGCCCACATGATCTATATGATGCGGCACTCGCATCCTGCAAAGCGCTCACCTTAATGTGGTATGCAAAAAAGAAGAACATCAACATCACCCACATCGATACCCGCATCGAACGAGATGACTCACAAGAACGACAAGGAATATACAAACTAGCAGCGACTTTATTAGTTCAAGGCGAGTTTAGCGATGAAGAATTTGCACAGATCAGTGCCGTAGCAGAAAAATGCCCAGTACACAAATTAATGGCAAGCGTCACAACAGAAATCACCACGAAAGTCGAGCGTGCATAATGAATGGCAATCCAGCTTTTGATCCATCCAAAGTACTCAAAGCCCACGGCAAAGATCTAGGCGGCGGCTTTGTCGTCAATCGTTTACTACCGTCCGCAAAAAGACAGGCAGTCGGTCCGTTTATTTTCTTCGATCATTTTGGTCCAGTCACCGTCAAACCAGAAGACAATCACGATGTACGCCCACATCCCCACATCGGCTTAGCGACATTGACCTATTTATTTGATGGCGTGATTTTGCATAGAGATAATCTCGGTTACACACAACGCATAGAACCAGGCGCAATTAATTTGATGATCGCGGGAAATGGCATTGTCCATTCTGAGCGTAAGCCCGAAGAACAAAAGCATGACACCTACGTCAACCACGGTTTGCAATTGTGGATAGCAATACCGGAAGATAAAGAAAAAATCCCCGCCTCGTTTAGTCACACACCCGCGTCCGCCATACCCGAAATCACGAATGGCAATGCGACTATACGCGTCTTAGTTGGCAGCGCATTTGGTACGAACTCACCGGTACCAACTTTATCGCCGGCACTCTATCTCGACATTCAATTACCACCGAATAGCGAATGGCAATTACCGATGCTGGCGGACGAGCAGGCGATTTATCCGATCGAAGGTGAAGTCCTAGTCGCTGGCGAAGCATTGGAGTCGCATACGATGTTGGTCATCGATCAGGAACAAATAATCACCACGGGTGAACGTCCGGCACGTTTAGTATTGGTAGGCGGTCAGGCTTTAGGACATCGGTTTATGTGGTGGAATTTTGTCGCTAGTCATAAAGAAGATATAGAAACTGCATCGCTGGCATGGGAAGCTGGTGATAGCGCATTGGGTATGGGGCAAGTACCGGGTGAGACTGAGCGGATTCCTTTACCTAAGCGTTAATACTGCCGCAATCAAGCGATCTTCTCTCACAATAAGTTGGAGTGTCGTGAATAACAGTGATTAAGATTCTGAAAGTTCCCTGCTTATTTCAGGATGAGTCACGATTAGAAATTAAGGTCAATAAAAAAGGCAGAAATTCTGCCTTTTTTTACTTTACGATCACGCCTTTGTTATTGACGACCTTTGACATCTCTTTCCATCAATTTAAAAATCCGGCGATATTCGTCTAACCAGCTTTCGGGCTCGCGGAAGCCGTGCGGTTCGATTGGATATACGGCTAATTCAAAGTTAGGATTTTTCAGTTCTATCAATTTCTGTACCATTCGAACGCTATCCTGAAAAAACACATTATCGTCCAAAATACCTGAACAGATTAACAGCGGACGTTTTAATCCCGCTGCGAATTCTATCGGCGAGCTGCGGGCATAGGCATCAGGATCGACATCCGGTGTGTTCAGAATATTCGAAGTATATCCATGATTGTAGTGTGCCCAATCGGCTACAGGACGCAAAGCGGCACCGGCTGCAAATTTCTCCGATTTAAACATCGCCATAAATGCCATAAAGCCACCGTACGAACC
>DLGN01000217.1:0-2859 GCA_002482715.1 Oxalobacteraceae bacterium UBA7693 | reverse complement strand
TTATCCACCAGCCAATCGATGCCATCTTCGTAGTCTTCTAATTCTGGTGTTCCCATTCGTTGATAGATCGCGGTACGCCAGTCACGACCATATCCTGCCGACGCGCGAAAATCCATATCAATCACAACGTAACCTTGTTGTACCAATAAATTATGGAACATCATCTCACGGAAATAATTTGACCATCCGTGATGGGCTGCTTGCAAATAGCCAGCGCCATGTACAAACATGACGACGGGCTTACGCTCGCCAGTCTGTGTCTTTTTATCGCGATAAACACGGGAATAAATTGGCGCTGCGCCGTGCTTAGATGGGACGGCGATAATTTCTGGTTTTATCCAATTAATTTGTGCAAATTCTTTTGAAGTTGATTCCGTCAGACGCACAGCTTTTGCGCCGGGATTTACAGCCTGCACAAATAAGTCTGGCTGACGTATCGTGGTCGAATGCGTCAACAACAACTTATCTTCTGTCGGTGCTAATTCAAAATCCATACCACCATTCATATCCGTCAAAGCTTCATCACGTTTACCATCTGCAGAGACGCGATAAACCTCGTGAATGCCTGGATGTTTACGATTAGCTCGATAATAAAACCATTTGCCATCTTGGGTAGACTGCACACTATTCACTTCAAACTTACCATTGGTAAGCGCCGTAGTTTTTCCATCACGTTGTTGATATAAATGACTATAGCCTGACTCTTCCGACAAATACCATAATGCTTTTCCATCTGGACTCCAGCCGAATTCATTAAAGCTGCCATCATTCACCCAAGCTTGATCAGTCAAACGATGTGCTAATTGCCATTGACTCTTATTCTCGCCAGACAAATTCATACGCAAAATCCAACGATCTTTATTGTCTGCGCTGAAAAGACTAAAGGCGACTTGCTGTCCGGTTTGACTCCAGCGTATACCACGGAAATTAATGTACACCGCGCGTGGAATCCCTGCTTTTGGCGCTGGCTTAGCAAGACGTTTTGCCGCCTCGGTTTTCAAGGCCAACAAAGGGTCTTCGTTAATTCCCGCTAACTGATCCAAATTCAGCTTGTGAGCTTTTTTTGCCTGCACATCGATCACATAAATTTGCTCATCACTATCTGCACCAGTTCCAACTTTGCTACGTACATCTTCAATCTTGACATAACCATCGCTGCTCACATAATGCGGCATCTTATCGGCACGTCCATCTTTACGCGGTGCGGCCGTGCTCACCAATACAAACTGTCCATCTGGAGATAAACTAAAACTACGGAATTCGCGCCCCTTACCTAGATAAACTGGCATTGGCGCACTCGCATTTTGACTCGCCAACTCACGTTGACGAGCTTCCGCTGCTTTTTTATCTGAGTCACGCTTCTTAATAATGTCGAACAGACGAGTTTGTTGTGCACCCAAATAATCGGATGATTCTTTTTTAGCCATCGGATCATCGTCATTCTTAATATTGACCAACATCACTTGTTCGCCATTACGCACATTCATGAGGATTACTTTTCCATCATTGCGAAATGCCAGTTGATCGTTGCCGACAAAACCCAACAGACCATTCGTTTCGCCAGTGCGCGTCAATTGTTGACGCTTGCCCTCTTTCAGTAAGAACAGATTTCCGTTGCGTAGCCAAGCTGTCGATTGCCGGTCAGGGCTAACAAATTTTTGCTCAGATTCCGCCATCACAACATCGGCAACATCCAATTTTTGCGCTGTTCCGCCACTCACACTGATACGGTATAGATCACGGATCTCAGAACCTTGCGCCTTGCGTTGAAAGTAAACATACTTTCCATCTTGACTGAAATAGGGACGCTCGGGCGCAATTCCCATCCAATCGGTATGCGCCATGATCTGTTCCATACTCAGCGGCGTGGTTGTTTGAGCATTTGCGGTTGGCATAAAACCAGCGCTAAAAACACTCACTGCTATTAACAGCAGTACACCATTCTTTTTCATTCTCATTGTTGTATCCCTCATCGGGTAAGATGGTCAATAAAAAACGCTGAATCTTATACAGAGTTCAGCGTTTATTGGACAGGCCAGATTTAAAAAGATTCCTTATTCAGGTAACTTTTGATTTGCCAAATCCCCTTCGACATGCTCGCCTAGCTCGCCCTCCCATTTTGCAACGACTGCGGTTGCTAAACCATTACCAATCACATTCGTTGCCGAGCGCGCCATATCCAAGAAATGATCTACGCCTAGCAATAACAATAGACCAGCTTCTGGAATATTAAACTGTGCCAGAGTTGCTGCAATCACGACTAAAGATGCGCGTGGCACGCCAGCCATACCTTTCGACGTCAACATCAAAATCAACATCATCGTGATCTGAGTTCCCAGTGATAATTCGATGCCATAAGCTTGCGCAATAAACACTGTCGCGAAGGTGCAGTACATCATGGAACCATCTAGGTTAAACGAATAACCCAGCGGCAAAACAAAAGAGGCAATGCGGTTTTTCACGCCGAAACGCTCTAAGCCTTCCAATGTTTTAGGAAATGCAGCCTCTGAAGACGCAGTAGAAAACGCCAAAATAGTCGGCATGCGCAATTCACGCAATAAACCAACTACACGCCCCTTCAGGAACAAATAGCCAATAAAAATCAGCACTAACCATAAGACCAAGATGGAGAAATAGAACTCAGCCATGAAGACGCCGTAAGTGCCTAAGACAGCCAAACCACTCTTTGCAACCACGCCAGATACTGCCGCAAACACCGCTATAGGAGCGAAATTCATGACGTAACCAGTCAATTTCAACATGATATGCGCAACGCCATCGATTGCTTCAACGACGACTTTGCTACGATCACCAACCGCAGCGGCGGCAGTGCCAAAGAAAATTGAAAATACAACGATC
>DLGN01000270.1 GCA_002482715.1 Oxalobacteraceae bacterium UBA7693 | reverse complement strand
CATTTGCACGTGCTTGGTTCAAATTAACGCATCGCGATATGGGGCCAGCACCACGCTACTTAGGTTCGCTGGTGCCAAGCGAAGCGCTGATTTGGCAAGATCCGATTCCTGCTGTGAATCATGCTTTAGTGGATGTTCAGGATATCGCTGCCTTGAAAGTAAAAGTGTTGGCGTCAGGTCTGAGCATTGCCCAATTGGTTAACACGGCATGGTCATCGGCATCGACATTCCGTGGCAGTGATAAACGCGGCGGTGCTAACGGTGCACGCATTCGTTTATCGCCACAGCGTGATTGGGAAGCAAACCAACCACTCGAATTGAATAAAGTCTTGGCAAAATTGGAAGCCATTCAGCAAGAATTTAACGCTGCACAATCGGGCGGTAAGAAAATCTCATTGGCAGACTTGATAGTTCTTGGTGGCGCGGTCGGTATTGAAGCGGCAGCGAAGAAAGCGGGGCAAGAGATTCAAGTACCGTTCGCACCAGGCCGTATGGATGCATCCCAAGATCAAACAGACGTTGAGTCGTTTGCGGTATTAGAACCAGCCGCAGATGGTTTCCGTAATTATGTTCGTGCTGGCTTAGAATCGCATGCAGCAGAGCTCTTGATCGACAAAGCGCAGTTATTGAACTTGAGTGCGCCAGAGATGACGGTGTTGGTGGGTGGCTTGCGTGCTTTGAATGCCAACACAGGTAAGACCCAACACGGTGTCTTCACCAAACGCCCAGAGACTTTGAGCAATGACTTCTTTGTGAATTTGTTGGATATGAATACAAAGTGGCAGAAGTCTAGTAGCGTTGCTGGTGTGTTGGAAGGTCGTGATCGTCAAAGTGGTGAAGTGAAATGGACCGGTACCGTCGTTGATTTAGTGTTTGGTTCCAATTCACAGTTGCGTGCACTGGCAGAGGTATATGCAAGTAGCGATGCAAATCAAAAGTTCATCAACGACTTCGTTTCGGCATGGAATAAAGTGATGAATGCAGATCGCTTCGATCTCGTGTAATGAGGCTTAATGCGCTGCAATAAAGGCAACGCATTCACTTCAAAATGAAGCCTCCAGATTCCCGACGAAAGTTTTTTCGTCGGGAATTTTTTTTGTGCGTCAATACACTGCCTTCGTATTAGAAATTGCTGACCGGATCGCTTTTTCTTCGGAATGGCACGATATTTGCAGCATAATTTTTTTATTTTGATCTTTTAATGCCAGGTTTTGACAAAGAAAGTGCTATTGAATTGTCTTTATTTCCAGAACTGGCGGAATCTTTGGAAGATTTATCGCAAATTAGTCACATCTTTCATCGAATCCTCGACATTCAATCCCACACCCTGTATGAATATGTTGGTCAGAATCAAGATTTTCCAATTTCTAATATCGCGCATTGAAGTAAAGTAAGTCTTCGATGCGTTTAGTACATTTCGGAAGCAATCGATGATGAATCAGTTACTCGCTAAGCTCTCACCTTCCAGAAGCATGCGCGCCCGAATTTCTATTGTGATGGGTTTGCTTTGGCTGGTTTTTGGTATTGTACTGACCTTGTTTATGGAAATGCGCTTTGAATCTAGCTTGCGCAGCGCAGCAGAGAATTCGCTCAATGCAACAGCAGATGAAATCGCTCATACCTTAGTCAAAGATCTACAAGATCGACAACGTGAGCTCGCCTTACTTGCTGACCTGTTGGGTGCTAGTCAAATTATTCATCCATCATCTGCGACTGATGTGATTAATGGGCTTAAGACACGCCAACCAATTTATGCGTGGATAGGAATTGCCGATGCGACTGGTCGTATTACCTCAGGTTCAGATGGGCTACTGTTGGGTGCAGATGTTTCAGCTCGGCCGTGGTTTAAAGAAGGTATTCGTGGAGAGTTTGTGAGTGATCCTCATGACGCCAAGCTGTTAGAGCGCCATTTTAAACGCACCATAGCAGATGAACCAGTTCGTTTTGTTGATGTCGCTATTCCGATATTTGGAGAGCGGCAAGAAGTCAAAGCGGTACTCTCCGCGCACTTGTTTTGGCATTGGGTTAACGAAGTCGTTTCGAGTACTTTGGCCAAGCGTCGCGAGAAAACACCCGTAGAGGTTTTGATTGCCAATCGTGATGGTGAATGGCTATTGAAACTTCATGTCGATCAGACAGCGCAAGTTAAGCAATTTGCGCAAGCGATCGGTGATGACAATTATTTGATTGCAACACAAACAGTAGCGACGAGTATCCCTAAAGATGGTTTGGCGTGGACAGTCATCGTCCGTGAACATAAAAGAACCGCACTCGCATTGGTTGAGGAAAGTCGCCAAATGTTGTTGGCAGCCAGTGCTTTTATTGCGATGATATTTGCATTCGTTGCATGGATGGTGTCAGGTCGGATCGCCAAGCCGCTCATTCGCTTGGCCGATATCGCGCGAGATTATGCGGCAAGCCGCAGCAATACATTCCGCAATCCGCACGGAAAAATGATACAGGACGAGACCAGTGTATTGGATGCCGCCATGGATCAGCTTGCGCATTATGATCGCTTAACTGGCCTATGTAACCGTGCTGAATTTCTGATCAGTTTGCACGCCGCGATTGATACCACAAAAAACACACAGTCATACTATTCACTGATTCTGATAAATTTAGATAATTTCGGTGTAATCAACAGCACCCGCGGACATGATATCGGCGATCAATTATTGATCGCAGTCGCCAAACGCCTTCAGCATCTAGAAGATAAATATACAGTGATTTCACGATTAGGTGGCGATGAATTTATTGTGTTGACCGAGCATCCAGACACAAACTTACAACACGCAGAAGTCGCAGTGAATCAAATTGTTCAGCGCATTATGAAAAAATTTAACACGCCTTTTACGCTGTCGAGTGGCGAGTATTTATGCCCAGCTTCGCTTGGAACGACAATGATTGGCGATGCGGAAATGACGCCCGACGATGCGTTAAAATTTACCGAACTTGCTGTCGCGGAAGCCAAGCGACGTGGCAAGCATCAATGGGTGAAGTTTGAGTCCTGTTTGCTCGAAAGACTATTCGAAAGAGAGCAATTTAAAGAGGACTTTTTTGCTGCTATTCCATCACAATTGCGCGTTTTTTATCAAGCGCAAGTGAATCATCGCGGTGAGTTGGTGGGCGCAGAGGCCTTAGTCCGCTGGCTGCATCCGGAACGTGGGCTTATTTCACCTGCTTTATTCATTCCATTAGCGGAAGAAACAGGGATGATCATTCCCGTCGGTTTATGGGTGATGAAGACTGCTTGTCTGCAATTGAAGCAATGGGAAAATGATCCAAAACGCGAACATTTAACGATCGCCGTCAATGTGAGTTCACAAGAGTTCAACGAAGCTGCTTATGTGAGGCAAGTAGAAGATATCTTAATTGAGACGGGTATTCGTCCACACAAGTTGAAGTTGGAATTGACCGAAAGTGCGTTAGCTTCGGACGTCGAGGCTGTCGTTGAGAAAATGCGATTGTTGAAAGACTTTGGCTTGCGTTTTTCTTTGGATGATTTTGGAACTGGCTTTTCCTCGCTTAGTTATTTGCGCCGTATGCCACTTAATCAATTGAAAATTGATCAATCATTTATTCGTGATGTGACACAAAATACCAGTGACGCATCGATTGTGAAGACCGTGATTGCACTCGGCAAAGGTTTGGGTTTAAGCGTCATTGCAGAAGGGGTTGAGACCGCAGAGCAAGAGCAATTGTTGTCGGAGTTTGGATGCGATTTGTATCAAGGTTATTTCTTTGGCCGCCCTCAACCAATCGAGGAATTTGAATGTGCAGCGGAACAGCGGCAAGTTGCACTTGATTAACTGATTCGAGTGACTGATTCAAGTTAACTCAGTTCAAATCAATTAGTTGCGTAATTCAAAGCGTGAAGCTTCAGGCAAGAGTTGTTCTAAACTTGCACTGATTCGTATCAACTGCGGATCATCCCAAGCGGCATTGTCACTCGTATCGTTGATGCAGAAAAAAGCGAGTTTTCCAAAACATGTCATCAATGACGCGAATTGTTGCGCCGCATCGATATCACCACTACAGACGTAGCGATAATCAACGTCCTTTAAATGTGCCAGCCCACGATGTAACATCCACCGCGGAACCAGATCTGGCACGATCGGTGGTCGTTGCCAGTCACGAAATACGGTTTGTCTGACCTGTTCAAATAATTCTGGCGCTTCATTTTCTAATTCGATTAACACCTGCTTAAGCATGGGGCGTGGCGCATGCGCGAAGATGCGGTGCACGTGCTGATAGGATGGGTAACGCTGTTGCAACCATTGTTTCGATAAGATCGACGCATTCACTAAAGCCGTTTCGTCTTTTTGTAGCGTGTTGTAATCAGGTACTTGAGCATGCTCTTTGAATACAGCGACCCCATGTTTGCCAAACCAATCGTCCACATGCACAGTGGCACCGAAAAATACGTCGTCGTTCAAGTAAATGAATTTTTCAGATAGTCTGGGGATATGGTGTAAATACGATTCGATATGGCCCGAATCGAAAACTGGCAACGCTGCGCTTGGAATGATACTGGTGTGATCAATCAGTGTGATGCCCGCTGTGCAGTTTAACCATGATGGAACTTGGCCATCGGTAACCAAATAGATATGTCCATGATCGGGAAAGAATTTTTCTAAGGCACGCAAATTGAAACGCAGCTCTTGATTGTCGCGATAGCGTCCTGCGACATCACCGTAACGCGCGAGTTTTTGGCGTGCCAAGTCATCAGACTGCGTTAGCGCATGTTGGCGTTTATTTCGCCATAAGGGATCAGCGCCATCCACCCAAAGGTAGACGATATCAATTTTTTCTTTTTGTTGGTTCACGACGGGTACAGGAGTGGGGGTAGTAGAAAACGTGCATTAACACAGTATCGCAAGAGGCGTCACTTTACCTGAAAAAGCAATGAGAGATTAGTAAATCGGTCGCTGCAAATCAGGTCAAATCGCATACAAGCACCATGTGGCCTTGCGCCATGAACCAGTTTGTTGAAACCAAGTAAGTCCGCCATCAAGTATGGCATCGTTCAAAAAAATTGAATGATGTCATCAAATCCATTCAGTCCATAAGTGCTTTGATGGTCGCATAATCTCACTTATGGCATCGCAGCAAACTAAGCAAACGTAGCAAACAAGGTAACACTGCAGCCTTCAATCAATTAAGGAGAAGATTATGCTGACATTAAGAAAATCCCAAGACCGTGGCTACGCAGATCATGGATGGTTAAAAAGTTTCCACAGTTTTTCATTCGCAAATTATTACGATCCAGAGCATGTCGGTTGGGGGAATTTATTAGTGATTAACGAAGATCGCATCGCCGCTGGCACAGGTTTCGGTACGCATGGGCATCGTGATATGGAAATTATTAGCTATGTCTTGTCTGGAGAATTGGCACACAAAGATAGCATGGGAAATATCAAAGGCATCCCGCCGGGTGATGTGCAGCGCATGAGTGCCGGCACTGGCGTGAGGCATAGTGAGTTTAATCATGCCGAGGGGCAGCAAACACATTTTCTGCAGATTTGGATACGTCCGAATCAATTGGATATAGCGCCAAGTTATGAGCAGAAAACGATTCCTCCTGAAAAAAAACGCGGTGCTTTATGTTTAGTTGCCTCACCTACTGGCGCTGAAGATTCTGTCTCCATGAATGCCGATGCGGCTTTATATGCAGGTTTGTTTGACGGTGCGGAACAAGCGGAATTGGATTTGAATCCAGCGCGCAAAGCCTATGTCCATTTGATTCGTGGTGAATTGACTGTAAATGGACAACGCTTAACTGGCGGTGATGCTCTTCGGATTGAGCATGAACAGCACTTGCTTTTGAGTCAGGGAGTTGATGCTGAAGTATTGGTGTTTGATTTGGCAACTTGAGTCTGGCTTTGTTGCGGTCAATCTGCAAGCAATAAAACGAAAAAGAATCTACATAAAACTTTTAAATTATTTTAGAAAAAAGGAATTACTATGTTTACGCAATTACAAAATCCACTCGCCTTCGCTGGCCGCCTCTTACTCGCTGCACTCTTTTTGCCAGCAGGTCTCGCAAAGATGACTGGCTTTGCTGGTACGGTCGGCTACATTGCCTCCGTTGGATTACCCGCCGCGACTTTAGCAGCCGTCGCAGCAATATTGGTCGAAGTTCTTGGCGGAGTCGCATTGATTCTTGGCTTAGGTACACGTCTGGCGGCGTTGGCTTTGGCTTTGTTCACGCTGGTTGCCTCGTTTATTTTTCATGCGTATTGGGCGGTGCCTGCCGATCAGGCGTATGTGACTGAACTCTTATTCTTTAAAAATATCGCAGTTGCTGGCGGCTTGATGGTGTTAGCCGCATCGGGTGCCGGCGGGG
>DLGN01000255.1:20089-21054 GCA_002482715.1 Oxalobacteraceae bacterium UBA7693 | reverse complement strand
CACAATCCATACCACCACCAAGTTTTCCAAAACGGTGGCGTCACCACTAAGGTCAGAATTTCAGTACTATCACCCCAAATACCATCGGGATTAGCGGCCTTGGCAAGCAAGCGATAAGTGCGCGCATCCAGATTCGTGTATGTCGCAGTACTACGATCTGCCTGACCATAAATCCAATCTTTATCATAGCCCTCTAATTTCCAGGCATAGCGGTTTTGTGTACGGTTGTAAAAATGCAGCGCCGCCAATTCAAAGCTGACCATGGTCTGCTGGTGATCTAACTCAATCCTTGTTACCGCACTGAGCGGGCCATCAACTCCCAGACTTTTCAAATCCAATACAGGCGACTTAGCTTTGGCGCTTGCAGATGATGCCGTGATACGCGACTCAGTTTGCGAATCAAACGTATTTTCTTGTGTATTTTCTTGTTTAGCATCCCAGGTCATCAAGGATTTATTAAACAATAAAATGTCACTGAGCACGACTCTGGGCGCAACGGCGTTATCCCAAATATTCGCTGGATGAAAATAAGCTAAACCAACGCCACCAAACAAAATCCCACCACTTGCAGTTCTGGCAGCCGCTGCAAAATTAAAGGCGCCATCGAATCGGCCAAATGACGGAAAATTTCGTCCCTGCTTATTTTCCGTACGCACACGCATCAAGCCGCGTTCACTACTCATCCAGATTTCACCATGATCCGCATCTTGCATGGCCTCTATTACATCTCTTGGAATTTGTGGCGTATCTGCCCAGGAAATCAATTCCCAATTTGTCTGCTTGGAGGCCTGATCGGCAATCGCTGAAACGGGTCTGACTTCCAGCAAGCCACCCAATACCGTCGCTGCCCAAATCCGACCTTGTTGGTCTTGACGTAAAGCGGTCACACCCAATTTGTCTGGCGTTGGTAACAATGCGCTTGGTTTCCCTATGGCTTGAAAGCGCTGAGTTTGTTCATCGTAAAG
>DLGN01000255.1:0-20069 GCA_002482715.1 Oxalobacteraceae bacterium UBA7693 | reverse complement strand
AGATACAAGCCTCCTTTGCTGCCCACCCACAAGCGTTGCTGACGATCGATTAATAAACTATCGATGGCATCGTCATTAATACGCCCATCTCGATTCGCTTCAGCACGAAAAACCGCCACGCTGCCATCCGCTTTAATCTTATACAGACCAACACTACTACCTACCCACACATCACCGTGCTGATCTTGAACCAAGGAAGTAAAACGTGCCCCAACTGGGAAATTTTTATCCACGAGAACATCACGGCTGCGCTGCGTTTTCGGGTCGAAGATTTGCAACTTCTCGCCGCCAATCCACAATTGCTTCTTTTGATCTGACATCAATACGCGAATATATTCAACACTGACCTGTTGTTTACTAAAACGCTGCGTATCACCTGAAGGCAGATGCAAACGATTCAAACCGCCACCCAAGGTACCCAACCAGACATAATCAGCTTGATCGGGAATGACTGCGGTCACCAAGCGGTGCGACAAGCTACGATCATCTCCGGGAATATTCAAATAAGTCGTAAAGCCACGGCCCTTCAAATCCACCAAATTCGCACCATAATCGCTGGTACCAACCCACAAACCACCACTAGCATCTTGCATTAGCGAAGTAATGGTGTCACCGCTAAGGCTACTATTGACCGAAGGACGATTAACAAATTTTTCTAAGCTTTGCTGATCAGCGCGCCAACGTAATAAACCCTGATCGTCTCCCATTGCCAACCACATTGATTGCTCATGATCTTGCAAGATCGCTGCCACTGTTGCCACCGGCACCTTCAAAGACACAGGTAATGAAACCGCAAGCGCTGCTTGTTGATGAACACGCCAAATGCGCAAACCACCAGTCAATCCAACCCACAATTGCCCTTGATTATCGAATGCCAGGCTACGTACCAGCGCCTGACTATTTTGCAAAGTTTTGCTATCTTGATGCTGTGTGGATTTGAAGTGCTCGAGCAATTGACCATCTGCATTGATGTGCGCGATCGTGCTGGCTTGACCTATCCAGATTCCCGCCGATTTATCTCGCAAGATCGCCCGCACTTCACCAACAAAATCCGCGCGCACCGAAGGCTCCGGCTGCCACATCGTAAATTGTTTATTTGCAGGATCAAATAGCATCAAGCCCGCAGAAGTCGCGACCCACAAACGACCTTTAGTAGCTTGCGTGATGCCATACACCACTTGTTGCTTCATATTTAGGTCGGCTGGCATCTTAATACGATGTACCTTGTCCGTACGTAAATCTAATACATTCAAACCGCGCCGGGTTCCTATCCACAATCTTTGTTGATCATCTTCAAATAAACTAAAGATACGATCATGACTAATCGTATTTTCTGTCGCTGGTGAATGCGAGAACAAACGAATGTGGCGGCCATCATAACGCACCAAACCATTCGCCGTTCCCATCCAGATAAAACCATTTCGGGTTTGATAAACCGTCATGATGCCTGTGCTAGGCAATCCTTGATCAATACTAAAATGGTCAAAACGCAAACGATGCAAAGCCCCCGCTTGCGCGATATTCGAAAAAAAACATTCTGACAACACCAAGACGACCGCAAATAGGCTCTTAGTGAAATAGGAGAAGTGGAAGAATTTGGCAGAAAGAAGTTGCAAGTGTTAACCCCTTAATGACTGACGTGATTTTCTGAAAGTGTGACCGCAGGACAACTTGATACCAACTATAGCAGACAAAAAGTACAGAAATGAAATACTTCACAGATGACCAGGGTTTTGTTGGGATTTCTCCATAGCCGCTTGTGGCTATGGAAAACGCAGGCACTTCAGATACTCTGCAAAGTGACAGATCTAATCTGCTGCTTGAGATGGAAATAAAACTTTGCCAAGTTCTCGACGATAGCGAGCCAAACTCATTAACATCAATATCGCTATTAACGCTTGCGACAAAGCGAAGGCGACGCCAGCCAAGTATTTGAAGAGCAATGGCGCAACAGGCAATAACAATAGACAAAGCAAACTGAATATCAAGCTATATGCCTGCCAGCGCAAACGTTGAGGTGGCAAAATCACCTGCATACTAGGCACCCTTTTCCCCATCGGAGTTTGACGACGCAAATGTAAGAAAATTAAGAATGGAATGATTTTTCCCAGCATGGCATTGACTGGCATCACCGCACCGCCAACCAGGCAAAGAACGCCTATCCACCATGTTAAAAAACTCAATAAATCCGACGATAAATTTGGATCACTATGTGTCTGTATCAATAACAAAATGGCAGCACTAGCCCAGCTTAATGCACACCCCAACCACAAATTCCAAGCTGGGTCAAAACTGCGTTTCGCTTTTAATATGGCACGCAGAGACGCTATCGCCAGCACTGCAACGAACAATGCCAGCGCCGATATCAGGAGTTTTAATAAGGTGTCGGATAAGGGTAAGAACAGCATTAATAAACCTAGCCATAGATCCCAAGGCAGGTGCTTATGCCAAGTCATGCTTGGTCGACTGGTTTGCCAGAACATCGGCACGACAGTCGATGCCACACCCAACACCAGACAGGCAATCCAGCCAACTAAGCCCCACGCCACGTGCAAGCGTAATACATACACAAGATCAAGCTGCCACCAAGCAGCAAAAGCACCTGCTAATGCCACACCTAGTCCTATCACCAAAAATAAAGCGAAGGCAATACCACGTAAGCCTTTTAATGTTGCATCTGGGCTTGCGGGTAAAACCATCTGCCAAGCTGCATGAGCCAATGCCAGTACGATAGCACCATATAAGCTCATCGCAATCCATGCAGCAAGCGCGAATCCGGTTCGATTTCCGCTTAAAAATCCAGCACTCAAACCTAGCGCAATTGCAGCCGACCCTAAGGCCACAAAAGGCGCAATCCATTTGGCAGGACGCACCACTTGCCCGGCAACCACAGGAAATAACTGAAATAAGGCGCCCACCATGATGGGCGCCAACATGCCCAAGACCAAAACATGCGTCACCGCTAAAACCAAAGGAGAATAACGACTAGGCAACCCAGCATCGGGGCCAAAGGCGAGTAAAAGTCCGGCTGCAACACCCATCCACGGCGCTGGTAGCAAACAACCGAAGATGGTTGCCGGGGAAGGGGCGAGTTCGTAATTGAGAATTTTGTGGGAAGACATCGCTTTAGAATCTGTATTGAAGATTCGTAGGTTGGTGCTGAGCAAAGCGAAGCCCAACATGATTCAAATCGGCACTACAACATCGTTGGGCTTCGCTACACTCAGCACCAACCTACGTAACAGAATTTCTAAAGCTTAGGCCGCGCAAGAACACGTGCCACCACACCCGCCCATACCCATCACTGACATCAAGTTAGGAACACTACCGCCACACATAGGATAAAGAATATTTTCTTCTTTCACATTATGCTGTTGGATCAAAACATTCAAAGTATCAATCGTCGCTAAAGCAGATTCGACTTGCCCTTCTTCGATTTCTTCCATCGCCTGATCACGCAATGCACGAATTTCCGCATGTTCACCACGCATCACTACAGTAGGGCCATTTACCATACCCGTAGCTTTTTCGAACGCCGGAAACAAGCGTTCCTCTTCCAGACGAAAATGATGCTCTAACTGCTCGTCGAACAAACGGAAATTTCTACCAGCTGAAGCCAGATCCGCTTTATGCAAAGCCGCTTCGACACGATTTAACTGATCGTCACATTCTTGGTGCTGTTTCACCAAACTCATCATTGCTTGCGACATGATTTGCTCCAAATTCTATTCGGTAGGGTGCGCCATGCGCACCACTTTTTGATATATTCCAACGGTGCGCACGGCGCACCCTACTTTATTGACATTTACTGCACCAAAGGCGTATCCGCGCCTTCGAGTTCTATGCCGCTGATCTTGGCTTGTCCGACCATCAATTGCAGATACTGACGCATCGCGTGATCGTGGCTAGCTCTTTGCATGGCATCAGCGATCTTGCTTTCTACCTGTTCGAACGGCAGCAATTTCCCCGCCAGTTTGCGACCTAATTGCACGATATGCAGACCAAAACGGGTCTCAACTAAGCGTGGCACGATCTTGTGTTCCTCCGCTGAGAAAATCACTTTTTCAAATTCGGGAACGGTGTCACCGCGCGTGAGTTGCCCGAGATTGCCACCGACCTCACTCGATGGACAGTTTGAATTCGCTTTTGCCATCGCAGCGAAATTCGCTGGATTGTCCAACAAATCTTGCAATACGATCTCTGCATGCTTGCGCAAGTTATCTAAATCTAATGCAGCGGTAACTTGAAACAAAATATGACTTGCTTCGACTAACTCACCTACCGTAAAGCGCTGCGGGTGAGCTTGATAGTGACGCAGGCATTCTTCAGAACTTGGCTTAGGCACCACCACTTCGCGCACCAGCAAGGCTTCGATTTTGTCTTCATCATTGCCAGCCAAACCAAATTCATTCGCCTTATCGAGCAAGACCCGGCGCAAGACCAAAGCGGTCATTGCACTTTTCATCGGATCAGCAGCACCCTGATGTTCGGGCAATTCTTTTTCCATCTCAGCATCGCTGAGTTCGTAACCATTGACTATGACGGGCATGATTGCCTCCTAAAAATTTTATGCTGGCAATTTGATTCTTCGTCGCTCCTGCGTAGACAGAAGCGACAATCAAAAAATTCACATCAGTTTCAATCAGCGTGGACGTACCAACTGCCATGCACGACTTAAATAACCAACTGACGCAAAGCCACTCCATACATGTACCAGGCGGGTGAATGGGAAGATTACGAACAAACTCAAACCCATAAACAAGTGTGCCTTAAACAGGAATGGTGCAGCCACAATGTAACTAGCAGCATCACCTTTAAAAGTCACGATGTGCTGTGCCCAAGTCATCAACAAGACCATCATGTGGCCATCTCTATGTTCCATAGATTCAAAGATCGTTGACAAACCTAAACCCAAGGTAATGAAAATCCACAACAATAAGACTTTATCGCCGGTCTTAGTCACTGCGGAAATGCGTGCGTCTGTAAAGCGTCTATGCATCAAGATCAGCAAGCCAACCATGCACAAAGTACCAAACACGCCACCCATGACAATCGCGATCATTTGCTTAAAGCCGTGTGAAATTCCCAAGCTATCCCACACAATCACAGGCGTCAGCAAACCGACCATGTGACCGAAGAACAAACCGAGTACGCCGATGTGGAACAAAATATTGCCGACACGCAGATTACCGGCGTGCAGCATTTGCGAGGAATCGCTCTTCCACGTGTATTGTTCGCGCTCAAAACGTGCCAAGCTGCCGAACAAGAAAATCGCCAGAGCGATGTAGGGATAGATCCCGTATAAAAATTGATGTAAGTAGTCCATCATAAACTCCTAAAATAATTCAGCATTGAATGCCGCATTGCTTGTTACGAATATGGATTGCTGTAATTTTGTCGTTCCTGCGTAGGCAGGAACCCAGTGTCTTTCGTCCATCAACTGATAGTGTTTAAAGCCACTGGATTCCCGCCTTCGCGGGAATGACAAACCATGTCAGATTCGTAGCTCAGTTTCCGTCCCCTTAGCCTGACGTGGATAAAAATTAATCGCCTGCGCACCACCAGATGCCCCACTCAATGAGCAAGATAAACCTGGCTTCAACAATGGCTCAACACCATCTGCGCCCGGACCAAAGGTTTCCATCGCATCGTCCATATCCCGTACTGGCGGTTCGCCCTGCTCTTGCGGAACCACATCGGTAAATGAAGTCAGCAACAAAAACGCATTCGCATATGGACTGTCTTTGCGTTGCAAACGAATGCCAATTGCAGCCAATACGTGAATCGCTTCACCGAGTAATTTCTCTGCGGTTTCTGCATCAACCAAGCTTAAAAATTCCAAGAACAGCGGCACATAATCCGGCAATTCGCTCGCTTCAGGTTCGAAACCATAGCGACGATATTCTGAAATTAAATCTACCATGGCCTGACCACGATCACGGCTTTCACCGTGGATGTGTTCGAACAAATGCAGAGCTACCGAAGGGGTGCGATCAAACGTGCCCACATAATTTTCTTGCACGCTGATCAGACTGTTATCTTGCAAATAGTTGAGTAAGGGTTGTACTGCTTCCAAAACTTCTGGATCGGCAGCTAACTCAGTACGAATTTCTGGTAAAGCAGCGATCAAATCTGCCTGCGGGTAACTGAGTAGTGCGGATAAAATGCGATAAATTTGCATACGATTTCCTTTATTATTTGTGACATTTGTGGTGTCGTTTCATGCTTGAACATTCCCTCTCCCGCAGGCGGGAGAGGGTTAGGGTGAGGGGCGTTGAGTCATTCGAAATGATTGGTGTATCCCGACAAATCATTTCACTCGCGACCAACTGCCCTCATCCCCCGCCCTTCTCCCGCTTGCGGGAGAAGGGAGCTATTCCGTCGTCGACAACTTCTTCCGCGACTTCGGCATATCCACAAAAATCACACTACCCTGCGGCTTCTTGCCAAACAGCGCACCATCCGAAGTACCGCCCGAGCAACCATTACCAAATGTAAATCCACAACTACCTTTTTCGTTGAAGCTGTCTTCTACCATCTCTTTGTGTGAAGAAGGAATCACAAAACGATCTTCGTAGTTGGCAATCGCCATGGTTTGATACATGTCTTCGACTTGCGCTGCGGTCAAACCCACTTGTTTCAAAACGTCATGATCGAGTTCGCCATGCACCACTTCCGAACGCTTGTAAGCACGCATTGCTAGCATTCTTTCGAGTGCTTTCAGAACTGGTTCTTCTTTACCTGCCGTCAAAAGATTCGCCAAATAACGCACAGGAATACGCAAAGACTTTACATCAGGAATAATACCGTTCATGCCCATGTGACCAGCTTCTGCTGCCTTTTGAATTGGAGACAGAGGTGGTACATACCAAACCATAGGCAAGGTGCGATATTCTGGATGCAGTGGGAAAGCAATCTTCCACTCCATCGCCATTTTGTACACTGGCGATTTTTGCGCGGAGTCTATCCAGCTCTCTGGAATACCATGCTTACGGGCTTCGGCAATCACTGCTGGATCATGCGGATCTAAGAAGCAATCTAACTGCGCCTGATACAAATCTTGTTCATTCGGCGTCGATGCGGCTGCTTCGATTTTGTCGGCGTCATATAACAGCACGCCGAGGTAACGGATACGACCTACGCAAGTTTCTGAACAGACCGTTGGCTGACCTGCTTCGATACGTGGGTAGCAGAAAGTGCATTTCTCAGCTTTGCCGGAACTCCAGTTGTAGTAAATCTTTTTGTAAGGACAACCAGAGATACACATACGCCAGCCGCGGCACTTGTCTTGATCGACGAGCACGATGCCATCATCTTCGCGTTTGTAAATCGAACCAGATGGGCAAGAAGCTACGCACGCCGGATTCAGGCAGTGTTCGCACAGACGTGGCAAGTACATCATGAATGTCGATTCGAAAGTGCTGTACATTTCTTTCTGCACGCCTTCGAACAACTGATCACGACTACGTGAGCTAAATTCACCACCTAAGTCATCTTCCCAGTTCGGACCCCAAACGATCTTGTCCATTTTTTTGCCAGTGATGACAGAGATAGGACGCGCCGTCGGGGGCGTCTGTGACAAGGGCGCGTTTTGCAAGCGCTCATAGTCGAAGGTAAATGGCTCGTAATAATCGTCGATCGAAGGCAAATTCGGATTGGCAAAAATATTGGCCAAGATGCGCAATTTACCGCCTTGTTTCGGCTCTAATTTACCTGCCTCATTACGATGCCAGCCGCCCTTCCACTTGGCTTGATTTTCCCATTCTTTTGGGTAGCCGATACCCGGCTTGGTTTCGACGTTGTTGAACCAGGCATACTCAACGCCATCACGACTGGTCCAGACGTTTTTACAGGTCACGGAACAGGTGTGACAACCGATACATTTATCCAGGTTCAACACCATGCCTACTTGTGCGCGAATTTTCATGATGTTGCCTCCTCTTCCAACTTACCTTCTAACCAATCCACTTTTTTCATCTTGCGTAAGACGATAAATTCATCGCGATTACTGCCAACCGTGCCGTAGTAATTGAAGCCATACGCTAACTGCGCATAACCACCAATCATGTGCGTCGGTTTTAATACCGCACGCGTCACCGAGTTATGAATACCGCCGCGCTTACCAGAAAGTTCTGCACCCGGTGTATTGATAATTTTTTCCTGTGCGTGGTACATCAAACACATGCCTTTTGGCACACGTTGACTGACCACCACACGCGCCGTCAAAGTACCGTTACTGTTAAATACTTCTACCCAATCGTTATCGACCAAGCCCGCTTCTTTCGCTTCGATCTCGGATACCCACACGTGTGGACCACCACGAGATAAAGTCAACATACGCAAGTTGTCAGAATAGGTTGAGTGAATCCCCCACTTCTGATGCGGTGTGATGAAATTGAGGACAATCTCCTTCTCACCGTTCGGATGCTTGTTGAGCATCGGCGCCACGGTCTTGGTATCAATCGCTGGCTTGTACACGCACAAACCTTCACCGAAATCGAGCATCCAGCGGTGATCCTGGTAAAACTGTTGACGACCAGTGAGCGTGCGCCATGGGATCAGTTCATGCACATTGGTGTAACCGGCGTTGTAGCTGACTTCTTCCGATTCCAAACCAGACCAAGTTGGCGCAGAAATAATCTTGCGTGGCTGTGCCTGTACATCACGGAAACGGATCTTGTCATGCTCACGACCAACTGCCAGATGCGTATGATCGCGACCGGTAATCTTGCCTAATGCTTCCCATGCTTTAACCGATACATGACCATTAGTTTCAGGGGCAAACGTCAATATCATTTCGCAGGCGTCAATTGCGGTTTCCAGACGTGGACGACCTTTCGATACGCCTTCTTCGGTCACCAGTTTCGTGACGCCACCGATTTCATGCACTTCATGTTCAGTGTTCCAATTGATACCTTTACCGCCGTTACCAAGCTTGTCTAACAAAGGTCCTATCGAAGTGAACTTTTTGTAGATCTCTGTGTAGTTACGCTCCACCACCACAAAGTTTGGTGCAGTCTTACCAGGGATCAAATCGCACTCACCTTTTTTCCAATCTTTAGGCTCAAACGCCTGACCGAGCTCGCCCGGTGTATCGTGCATCAAAGGTTGCAAGACGATGTCTTTGCGTGTACCCAGATATTCGCCACCGATTTCGGTAAATTTCTTGGCGATACCTTTGTAGATTTCCCAATCAGTTTTACTTTCCCACAAAGGCTGCACCGCTTCACTCAATGGATGAATGAAAGGATGCATATCCGAGGTATTCAAATCGTCTTTTTCATACCAAGTCGCTGTTGGCAACACGATGTCGCCGTACAAGCAAGTCGTACTCATGCGGAAATCAAGCACCGTCAATAAATCCAATTTACCTTCTGCCGCTTCTTCACGAAATTTCACTTCCGATGGTTTCACTGCTTCATCAGGATCATCAAACAACGCATTCTGTGTACCTAGCAAATACTTCAAGAAATACTCATGGCCTTTACCTGAGCTACCGAGAATATTCGAACGCCACACAAACATATTGCGCGGGAAATTCTTAGGATTATCTGGATCATCGCAACTCATATTGACTGCACCAGATTTCAAACTTTGCTTCAAGTATTCTGCAGGTTCTAAACCTGCGGCTGCCGCTGCATCGCAAACGTCGAGCGGATTGGTTTCTAATTGCGGTGCCGATGGCAACCAGCCCATACGTTCCGATTTCGCATTCATATCGATCATGCTCATATGACTGACTTTGGATTTATCCGCAGTCGGCGCGAGGATTTCATCGATATGCAATTTCTCGTGACGCCACTGACTAGTGTGCGCATAGAAGAAACTGGTGCCGTTCATTTGACGTGGTGGACGTGTCCAGTCAGACGCAAATGCGAGAGGTGCCCAGCCAAATTGTGGACGCAGTTTCTCTTGACCCACATAATGCGCCCAACCACCACCCGATTGACCGACGCAACCGCACATCATCAACATATTGATAATGCCGCGATAAATCATATCGTTGTGGTACCAGTGATTCAAAGCCGCACCGACGATGACCATGCTCTTACCATGGGTGTCGTGTGCATTTTGTGCAAATTCACGGGCAACTTGAATCACCAAATCACGTTTCACGCTTGTGTGTTTTTCTTGCCATGCTGGTGTGTAGGGAATGTCGTCATCATAGGAATGTGCAACAGCACCGCCGAGGCCTTGATCCACACCGTAGTTCGCCATCGAGAGGTCATACACGGTCGCAACCAAAATCTCCGTACCATCTGCCAATTGCACTTTGCGTGCTGGCACATTGCGCATCACCATATCATTCGCATCTGCACCTCCGAAGTAGTTAAAGCCCACGCTCACTACTTGATCATGCTTGGCAACCAAACTCAACTGCGGATCGATCTCGCGACCTGAGCCACCATCTTTTGGTTCGAGATTCCAGCGACCGACTTTTTCACCATCATTGACTTTGCCTTCGCCCCAACGATATCCGATAGAGCCATTCGGTGCGACGATCTCGTCTGTTGTCGCATCAATCGCCAGCGTCTTCCAATCGCCGTTATTCGCTTCATCCAAACCACCTGGCAATTGCGATGCGCGCAGCATTTGATCTGGTACAAAACAGCCATTGCGCTCAACCAAACGTACCAGCATCGGCATGTCGGTGTATTGCTTTACATAGCTGCGGAAATAATCAGATTTACCACCGAGATGGAATTCTTTCAAAATCACATGACCCATGGCCATCGCCAAAGCGGCATCAGTACCTTGCTTAGGTGCCATCCAGATATCACCAAACTTCACCATCTCACCGAAGTCAGAAGACACAGCCACCGTCTTAGTGCCTTTGTAACGAACCTCAGTGTAGAAGTGGGCATCTGGTGTACGTGTTTGCGGCACGTTAGAACCCCACACCATTAAGTAGGTGGAGTTATACCAATCAGCGGATTCCGGTACGTCGGTTTGTTCGCCCCAGATTTGCGGACTCGCTGGTGGCAAATCGCAGTACCAGTCATAGAAGGACAAACATGCGCCACCTATCAAAGACAAGTAACGCGCACCAGCTGCATACGACACCATGGACATCGCTGGAATTGGCGAGAAACCAATCACACGGTCTGGTCCAAACTTCTTCACGGTAAACGCATTCGCTGCCGCGATGATCTCTTGCGCTGTATCCCAATCCGCACGCACAAAACCACCAAGGCCACGCACCGATTTATAACGTTTAGCTTTGACCGGATCTTGGCTAATGGATTCCCAAGCTTGAATCGGGCCCATGGTCTTACGTGCCTCTTGCCACATCTCCATCAAACGACCGCGGATCATAGGATATTTCACACGCTGGGCAGAATACACATACCAGCTATACGAAGCACCACGCGGACAACCGCGTGGTTCATGATTTGGCAAATCAGGACGGGTACGTGGGTAGTCGGTTTGTTGGGTTTCCCAAGTAATCAAACCACTCTTGACATACACCTTCCAAGAACAAGAACCAGTGCAGTTCACCCCATGGGTAGAACGCACAATCTTGTCATGCTGCCAGCGACTGCGATACGCATTCTCCCACTGTCTATCCTCATCCACCACCGCACCATGTCCGTCAGAAAAGGTGGATTTCACCTTAGACATGAACTTCAATCTATCCAGAAAATGACTCATCTCAAGCTCCTTGTTGTTTGAGATAGAGCGAATCTAATATTCACTCTACTTTGACATGATCAAAGTTTAGAGAGATGTGATGTGCTCGCCCATTCTTCAGAGCGGTGTCTGAGAGTGAGCATTGGCACTAGGGTGGGATAGTTCTTTGGAACTAGGTAGGGAGTTTAGTAGTGTTGGATTTTGATTTGACTCAAGGTTTTTAGAACATAAAACCCAAAATCGAGGCATGCTAAATTTAAATAACTTTTAGGCACTGTTGCTTAATTACAGTATGCGGAAAATCCAAAATTACTTCAAAATGAAACCTGAAATGCAGTACAAATTCACTTATAAAATATTAAATTAAACAACATCAATGATTAGCTCATAAAAAAACTGACTTAATATACGGCCTATTCCACAAAAATTTCTCAACTACACGAATTTATGAGCATAGAAAAAAATATTCAAAAACACTCAAAAGGTGAAGTAAACAGAGCGGGCATCAAATTACTTGAGAAAAATGAATCCGAATATGCCGCTGCAAAGGTTATTTTAGACAACTGGCGAGCGTACCATATTACGCCTCTAAATGGCTTCCCCAGAAAGCGCTCCGAAAAAAATTAGTGAAGATTGACGATAGCTCGCTAGTTTCCCAACGATTGAAGCGCACTCCTTCGATTCTTTCAAAATTAGAACGCAATCCCAAAATGCTTTTGTCGAGAATGCAGGATATTGGAGGAATTCGAGCCGTAGTTAAAAATATTCAAAAAGTCCGTGAGCTGGAAGCTGCATATAAAAAGGGAACAAGAGTATTTTCAATCGTAGACGGTGGTAAAGATTACATAAACTATCCGAAAACATCTGGATACCGTGGAATACATTTAATTTTCAAGTGTAAAAATGGTTTTTCAATTGAGCTTCAAGTTAGAACACATATTCAGCATGCGTGGGCTACTGCAGTAGAAACCATGGGAACCTTTCTCAATAACTCTTTAAAATCAAGCGAAGGGCCTGAAGAATGGTTAGAATTTTTTGCTTTAGCTAGTTCTGCGTTTGCGATTTTAGAAAACACACCCAGAATTCCAGGACACGAAAATCTATCCGATCAGCAAACGTTTGAAAAAGTACTGCAAGTTGAGAAGCAGCTTGATGTACTAAATAAATTATCTGGATTCAGAGTAGTCGCTAGACATATAAGCAACGACAAAGGAAAAGGAAAGTACCATTTAATCACTCTAGACTTAGATTCTATGAGAGCCAACATTCAAAGCTATGAGGCGAAGTATATCAATGTGGCGAATATTGAATATTCAAGAAAAGAAGCAGAAGTAAATTCCGGAAAAAATTTGCAAGTGGTTTTGGTATCATCGGAGTCCATAATTGCATTGAAAAAAGCGTATCCAAGTTACTTCTTGGACGCAGAGCTTTTTTTCAAACAAATAGCCACGATTCGCAAGCGCCTAGAAAAAAGAAAAACGACTCCTAAATAAAAAATTTTTAGCAAAGCTTTTTTTACTTAATTCCAAAAAAATTGCTCGTATATTGTTGCGCTCAATAGTTGAACATGATTTTAAACATTGGACTTATGAGCGCGTATGTGGTCGTTTCAAAGAAAACCTTTAATCAAGATGCAGTGCAAGGCGCTTCCCACAGCAATACTGATGTAATGCGAGGACAAGCAACGCCGCAATGCGCCCAAACTTTGGATTTAATGAGCGTGGATTTTAGGATAGCCCGCTAATCACGCCGTTATCATCAATATCAATATGCAAAGCAGCAGGCACCGCAGGCAAGCCCGGTAAACGCATAATCGCGCCAGTGATTGGCACTAAGAATCCCGCCCCCGCTGCAATCTCAAATTCGCGTACCGTCAGTTCAAAGCCGCTTGGTCGTCCAATCAATGCTTCATTATCCGAAAAGGATTTTTGCGTCTTGGCGATACAAATCGGTAAATGACCTAAGCCCAAACCTTCTATGTGTTTGATATCCGCCAAAGCCTTAGCTTGAAATACGACAGAACCTGCGCCGTAGATTTTTTTGGCAACGGTTTCTACTTTGGTCTTGATGTCACTATTCCAATCGTAAATCGGGGTATAGCGACCGTTGAAGTTTTCTACCGTCTCAACGACTGCACGGGCGAGTTGTGTTGTGCCTTCGCCGCCTAGTGCCCAGCCTTCAGATAAGGCAACGCGAGCGCCTAGTTCTTTGCAGCGCGTTTTTAAGAATGCTAGTTCTTCATCGCTATCGCTGCTGAAGCGGTTGATCGACACCACCGCTGGCAGTCCAAATTGCGCGATGTTTTCTAAGTGTTTTTCGAGGTTCGCAAAGCCAGCTTTGAGCGCATCGAGATTGGGTGTGGTCAAGGTTTTTAGGTCCTGTCCACCGTGATATTTAAGCGCACGTACTGTCGCCACAATGACTACGGCGGATGGACTCAACTCCGAATAGCCGCATTTGATATCCAGGAATTTTTCTGCACCTAAATCGGCACCAAAGCCCGCCTCAGTAACCACGTAATCAGATAAAGACAAACCGAGTTTGGTCGCCAATACCGAGTTTGTACCTTGCGCGATATTCGCAAACGGACCGCCGTGAATGATCGCTGGATTGCCTTCTAAGGTTTGCACCAGATTTGGTTTGATCGCATCTTTTAACAAAGCCGCCATCGCGCCTTGTGCTTTCAGGTCTCGGCAATAAATTGGTTTATTGTCGTAAGTGTCGCCCACATAAATATTGCCTAGCTTGGTCTTTAAATCTTGAAAGGATTCTGCCAAACAAAGAATCGCCATGATCTCGGATGCCGCCGTGATATTGAATCCTGCTTCACGTGGATTGCCACCAGGACGACCGCCTAAACCCGTGATAATGCTGCGCAGGGAACGGTCATTCATATCCATCACGCGCTTCCATTTCACCGTGCGGGGATCGATGCCCAAGCTCTCTTTTTGGAAATAGATATTATTGTCGATTAAAGCGGCTAATAAATTATTCGCTTTTTCTATCGCAGAAAAGTCACCCGTAAAATGGAGATTGATATCTTCCATCGGTACGACTTGTGAATAGCCGCCACCGGCCGCACCGCCTTTGATGCCAAACACAGGACCAAGAGAAGGTTCACGCAGCACGACGGTGGTCTTTTTACCGATGCGATTGAGGCCTTCAGTGAGGCCAATAGAAGTAGTGGTCTTTCCTTCGCCCGGTGGCGTTGGCGTGATCGCTGTGACCAAAATCAATTTATTCTTTTTGATTTTTTCTGGATCGATCAAGCTCAAAGGCAACTTCGCTTTGTATTTGCCGTAATGTTCTAGGTCATCAACATCCACGCCTAATACTTTGGCAATCTCGTTGATATGCTTAAGTTGTGCACTCTGGGCGATTTCTAAATCGCTTTTGACTTCTTGGTTTGCCATATTAATTTCTCTCGTGAATAAACAAAGGCGTACTAAAAATAAATTCCGTCTCTTTTGAATTGGAACTTTGGGCAAGCACAATATACATAAATTCACAGAAAAACTCTTAAGATTTATCAGAAAATTTTCCGAATATCCGCAAAAAACAAAATGAAGGATTAAAGAGTTTTCCTAATCTACTACGACCTTCCCATCTTTCATCACGAACTTAACCAGGCGAACGCGTTTAATATCTTGACTAGGATCACCTTCGACTGCGATCAAATCCGCTAACAAACCGCCCCGCACGCTTCCGATTTTATCGGCATAACCAAATGCCTTTGCATTCACCGAAGTGGCGGAACGTAAGACGTCGATGGCTGCCATGCCATAGTCCACCATCAATTCCATCTCACGTGCATTGTGACCGTGCGCATACACACCGACGTCGCCGCCCATGCACATATTCACACCAGATTTCAGCGCAAGTGCAAAGCTTTGGCGTTTTGCTAGTAGTCTCGCTGGTTCAGGATCGAACCCTTTTTTCCAGCCACGATATTGTTCAATGGCGTCGCCTGCTGCCAAGGTCGGACACAAAGTCACCCCTTTCTCTTTCATGCGTTTAAATACTTCTGCCGTGCCATTGTCGCCATGTTCTATGGTGGAGGCGCCAGCTTCAATAGCACGCAACATACCGTCTGGTGTCGACGCATGCGCCACTAACTGACGCTTGCCACTGTTCGCGATATCTGCCATCACTGCCATCTCCGCTACGGAAAAAATCGGCACCGCCTCACCATCTCGTCCGGCCCGATAATCAGCATAAACTTTAATCAGATCAGCGCCCTTACCAATTTGGCTGCGTACTTCCTGCGAGATTTGCTCAAGGCCAGAAACTTCGGCTGCGCCTTGTGGCAAATCCAGATCGGGATTTTGGCTCTTCGGCCCATACGCTCCCTTTGCTACCAAGGCTTTGGTGGCAATGATCATCCGTGGTCCGTTGATCACGCCTTTTTCTATGGCTTTCTTCAAGCCCACGTCGTCGTATTCTGCACCCTCGGTTCCAAGATCACGTACGGTCGTAAAACCAGCAGCCAATGTCGCCTTCGCATGGTTCACCGCGCGCACCACACGCTCGGCACGGCTTTCCTTTAAGACTTGGTCATCCCAACTGACTTCATTGTATGGATGCAGCAATAAGTGAGAATGCCCCTCGATTAAACCGGGCAACAAAGTTAATCCTTTGAGCTCTATCACACGGGTATCTGCTGGTAATTTAAAGCGCATCGGACCAGCTTCCAGGATCTTATTATTCTTCACCAGCACGACCCAATCTTGCTGCATTTGCTGGCCATCGAACACGCGATCGGGCTTGAGTAAAATCATCGTATCGGCTGCGATAGCAAGTGCCGGGAACAAAAACACCGCACTGCCAATCACACTTGTTCTGAGTATCGTTTTAAACATGTTTTACCTTTTATTGAAACTTTAAACCGGAATCTCCCTTGTCTGTTTGTGATGCTGTGGCGACCTATCCATCAACAAATAAACAAGGAATTAAACACTTTTTGCAGCGAGGCTGGCACCATGCTGCTCCCAATTTTGGCCATCAAAACCAACAATACGCACTTTTGATGGCTGCGTCTTTAAACAACGTAAATTGACATCCATACCATCGGGATTGGAACGTGGAACATAGAAAGGTTTGATTCCGCAGATGCGACAAAACTGGTGTTCAGCGACACGCGTGTTAAAGCGATAGGTCGTCAATAGTTCAGCACCAGATAACAAACGAAATGCGCGCAGTGGCACGATCAGATGCAAAAAACCTGTCATACGACAGATGGAACAATTACAGTCTTCTACTTCGACTTCATCTGGTGCATCTACTTCAAACTGTATCGCGCCGCAATGGCAACACCCTTGATAAATCATTCCACCACTCCCGTCTTTATTTCACATTCAAACGCAGCGCAAATTGCTGCCAACAAAAACAATCATAGTAACAATAAGCGTTGCCACAATGCATGCTTGTTTCTGTGCTTCAACAGAAGTAAAAGCGATAGTGTGTGATTTATGCAAACTTCTTTAAATAATCGCGGTTTATCTGAGCTTGATCGGATTTATCAAACAATCTAACTTAAAATTCATTCCAATTATTTTAAGAACTGGTGTGCTATGGCGACTTCTCAAAAATCCTCCAACAAACTGCGATTTTGCTTTGTCAATCTTATCTTGAGTTTGTTATTCAGTATGGTGATAGGCGGCCAGGCAACGGCACAAGAAACGCGACCGCTACCAATCATTGAAAAAGAAATTGCCACTGATCCCAACATTGAACATCAAGTGCAATTGCAACAGGAGCTCACTAAACTGTTGGCAGAGAATGCACGTATCAATAAAGAAAAAATTGAGTACCTCGAAGCACAATCGCAAAAAGTATTTTGGACGCAATGTCTGATTGGTTTCTTAGTGCTCATGATGCTGGTTTCCCTTTTTTCTTTCTGGCGCTTACATGTACAACATAAGTTCCAAGACGGTATCGACGCGTTAACGACATCCATCAAAAATTTTCAAGACTCTTTGTTTTCATTATCATTTATCGACACATCACAACTGAGTACAATTGGTAGTGTGTCGTCTTTTCACACCACAGATATTGATGCGGCTAACACACAACAAGGAAGTCATAGTGGTTTTAGAAAAACCTTGAATCCAAACACCGGCAGCCATGCAACCAATGGTCCCAATAGCGATGAGTTTTCTGATATTCGCGGCTTTTTCGACGCCTGGCTCAATGTGTATAAACCTGGTGATCCTCGCTATGAAGAGGCATTAGCAGCGGCAACGAAACCAAATTCGCCAAAACCTTGGCTACAAGCTCTCGATAGCTCTCGCCAAAATAAAGATCAATCTGGCTTTGAATCGATTAGCAAGGAATTGAAAAAATTCTTTAATATTAAATTGCTGCCCTGGCAGAGCTCTGACAATGCAACAAAAAAGCAGTTAAGCGAGTATCCGCATGTCGTCAATAAAATTATTGAATTCTGGCCAAAAGATGAGATCGTGATTTATCTCGAACGTTTGTTAAACAATTCAAGAATGAGTCCGCGTGAAGGTTTTGATCTGAATATTTTTCAACAATTAGAAAGCTTATTGGAACTAGCGCAGCGTGAAGACCGCCCACGTCAAATCCAACAACTCAGAGAAATGGGTATCGCTGATTTCTTGTTTTCGACTCCATCCGCGGCGACACAATCTGCTGCAATATTATCAAGCGCGAATCTTGCACCTGATTCTGTCAGCAGACCAAATAGAGTGACACCACCTGTCACCATTCAAACGTCGATCAATACAGAGCAAGCAGCTGTATCAACAGTGCTTAGCGAGCCTGCAGTGCATACGCGTTTATCTGCTTTGTCTACTACAGCACCAACAAACTTAGCGGCATCGTCGATCACGACATCTGCCGCCACGAAGGAAACCGTTTTAACGAACAATGGTGCTAGCATCGGCGTCAATACCAGTGCCAATACAGTTGCAGATCCCGTCAATGTTGCAGGCGCGCATGAGGTTAGATTACAACTAGCACAGGCCTATCTCGACATGGCAGACACAGAAGGTGCTTGTTTATTGTTGGAAGAAGTCATTCGAGATGCAGCACCAGCGCAGCAAGCACATGCTAAACGCCTACTCGCTGACATAGAAAAGAAACGTGCAAACTTAGATAGCGGCAATAACAAAAGTTACTTCCATTAATTTAGCGAGGAATGGCGTGTACATGGACTTGTCATAGTCACTTGCACGCCAATTAAAAATCTTCAGCAGAAATTCCTCCATCATTTGGTCGATCTGTTTTCTGCAAGCTGCGCGCTGACTGCAGCAAAAAACGCTTGATCATCCACAACTGCCGAGCCTGTTGGCTTGACCTGTGCGCCCCAGACCACGATCACCAAATTATTGCGCGGATTCAAGTACAAATACTGACCATGAATCCCAACTGCGGTATAAGCACCATCTTGAAATCCCTGCTCACTGTTGACTGGCCACCACAAATAGCCATATGGAATAAAATCGCCCTGACGCAGGCGCTTGGGCGTTCCGGCTTCATAAGTCCAGGCAGTTGGTAAAATGAGTTCTTTCGCCGCCAAACCACCGCCCAACATAAACAAGCCAAAGCGACCATAATCACGCAAAGTGGCACTAAAGCCACTGCCACCAATTTCCACACCATTTGGCGAATCTAGCCACCAAGTAGCATCCGCTTCCATTCCATATTTTGACCATATACGCTCCTGCAAATACGCCGACAGCGGCATGCCAATTGCATTACGCAATAACTGCGCAGCGATTTGCGTTTCGCCGGTGCTGTAATTAAACCGACTACCCGGCACAGATGCTTGTGGCAAACTCGCCATCACGCGCATCGCAGATCCCGGCACTTGAGCGATTTGTGCTTCTAATAGATTGCGCCGATCAGATCGCGGATCCGTATAAGCTTCATTCCAACGCAGGCCTGAACTCATGGTCAAGACATCACGCACGGTGACCTGTTGATAGGCACTTTCTTTAAGCTCAGGAATGTACTTAATCACCGGGTCATCTATATGACGGATCTTGCCTTGTTTGATGGCTGCGCCAATTAAAGTTGAAGTAATCGATTTAGCGATCGACATTGACATCCAGCGCGTCTGCGCTGAATTACCGTAACGATATTTCTCTAGTTGAATCTGTCCATCTTTGAGTATCAGTAATCCGGCAACTTGGTTCCATTCCAAATACTGGTCTAATGAGATCTTCTGACCTCTATCGTTAAAATAAAACTGACTGAGCTGTTTTGCAGCCACAGGCAAAGCTTTAGGTTTTACAGACTTAACGATACGATTACTAGGGAACAAACGATCAATATTACGGAAAGTATTGACCGCTATCGCAGGCGATAATTTTCCATCATAGATTTCACGCACACTCCCGATCGCTTCCATCGCATGCGGATACATGTTTTTATGCTGTGCAGACGACGGTTTCTGTGTTTGTTCTTGCACC
>DLGN01000208.1:4709-7480 GCA_002482715.1 Oxalobacteraceae bacterium UBA7693 | reverse complement strand
TTTCTTTGGCGAAGCAAAGAAAAGATAGTAGCTGTCGGGCTACACCCGACCGGAGGTCAAATAAATTAGCTGAGAATTGCATATCAGATGAGTCGGATGAAATCATCCATATCGATAAACGTCGATCTTCACCAGTGAACGCCACTGGACTCCTGCCTTCGCAGGAGTGACGAGACTAATAGTAATTTGAAAGGTCTTCCCTTTAAAAAGACCTAAATCAAATTCAAGAATCCCCCTACTTCGCCGAACAAATAAACGGATACTCACGATCATCAATAATCGGCTCCACCCCAAAGAAATCATTCAACACCGACTCAGCCGTGCAATAAGCTCCCTCCACCCAAGCCTGATCGTTCGAATACGCTTCGCCAACAATGAAAATATTCACATCGGTTTTATCCATCAACAGCGATGGCTTGCGAATTTTCTGCTGTACATCACCGATATTAAAATGCGAAGACCACGCATGGTAGCCAGCATTAAACGGTGGCAATGACCAATCCATATAGGCTGCTTCGACAGGTGCTGGCACCATGCTGTAATCCGAATTTGGACCGAAGTGAATCTCTGCCAATTGCTTGCGCAGCATTTTAACCATGCGAGCTGGGACTTTTTTCGGACCTTGTAAAGTCTGTACATTTTCATTCGTTGGAATATGCTGTTCCTGATCTGGCTCTAGCTCCATCTCTTTCCAAAATGTGGTATAGGCCTCGTCGTCATAGCTGGCGAGTAATCCATAAATAGGTTTGGCTTTCACATCACTGGCGTTATTGCCGAAATACACGACTTGGCGAATTGGTGTGTCCGTAACACTTGGACCAATGGTGTTATTAAGCGTGACTTGCAGCAAGGCGCTTTCGTGCTTGAGCGTCATGCGCTCTTCTGTGATCGCTTCGACGGCATTAATCAAATCTGAGGAACTTGCATACGGCGTGCCGACTAAACTAGTGAGTGCTTTTAGTGCCGCCTTCGATAAGCCCAAGGCTTTCAATTGCACTATCGAACGTTGCGTAACTTCATAGCCGGTTAATTGCGGCATGTAGGTTGGTGGGTTTTGCGAATCAGCCGTCCACCATGGCGTGTCAAAAAACATTCCGACTTTGTACGATGGCTGCATGATGGCGGCTTCTAAATACAACTGAACTTTGCGGTGATTGAGGACATCGATCACACCAGCATCAGCGTCGAAACGCGAACCTTGTGCCACTTGTTCAATCGCATGGCGTGGCATTGCTAACCAGGCGGCATCGGTCGTTTTGCTGCCTGCTTTCTTCCATGGATTTTCGCGGGTCGCGTAGCTATAGTGAATGACTTTATCTTTCGCAACAATCGACTGCAGGCGCGTGTTAGGTTGATAATTAAAAATCACACCTTGTGCTTTGGCGAGTTTGACGATCTGTTCAAACAAGGCGTTAAACATACCGGAATAGCCGATGTTAATGGTCTTGTATTGGTTGCCCGGCGTGAATTCGTTATTCGCTTGAAACGCGTACGCCGAGTTCCAGTTAATCACATTGGAGCTGTAGCCATTACCATCTGCCGCGTAGCAATATCCTTCACTGCCTAATTGGTCGTACATCAAATTCCAATAACCAATATCCTTCAATTTATCGCCTTTTTGATAAACCGAGGCATCACCGGTTTCCACCTTAATTACACCATCACGATAAAAAGTGTCCCATTGACGACGGGTCATGTTCTTGGTGACGGACAGTTTTTCTAAGGTCGAGAATCCATTATCTGGCGCGCCATCTGCACCGTAATGATCAACGTGATACGGCGCAGGAGTTTGCGACGTAATTTGATTTAAGAAAAAGTTTTTGCTGCGCAAATAGTAAAGTGGATTGGTGGATTCATTAAACGGCACTGCATATTTATCCAAGCCTAATTGCTTAATCACGGTTGTGACAACGCGATGTCCAGCCGCTGTGCCGTTATTGGCGTCTTTGGCATTAATATCCCAANNAATCCGAATAGCGCATGCCGCCCAGTTCTAAGTAGGCCTGCGTCTTATCGTTTTTGTAGTGCCATGTGCAAATACGGGCACCTGCTGCACGAGTGCCGGGATGCGCTTTGGAGAAATCGTAACGTCCCCAGTCGTAGAGTTCTAAAGTATCGCCTTTGCCAAGTTTCTTGCTCTTGTCTTTGCTATTTTTGACTTCGCCATTCAGCAAGCGCCAAGCTGTGTATAAACCAGCAGCACCAGCGCCGAAGATAGAATATGTCTTTGTGTTTGTGTTTGCTTTCGCCATGAGAGTCTCCAAATAAATGATAGATAGATAGCTTGCAGATAAATAGATTCGTTCTTACAGTGGCAAAGTCTCATTACCTAAACGTGCCATTTGCTGCGGCAAGTCTTTTTCGGGAATACAGACTTCCACCAAGACAGGCTGCGATTTGATTTTCTTAATGAGTGGTAGAACGCGCTTTAATTCCTCTACCGTTTCGACTTTAAAACCCTTAGCACCAAAGGCTTGCGCCAGTGCCATGTAATCCCATTTTGGCAGGATGTCGAAGCTATCGAATTTGTGCTGTGGGCCTGCTTCAAAGGCGGTGACATCGACATATACTTGCTCGATCGCGTACACGCCATTACTCATGACGAAGATCACTGAGTTCAAGTTATTGCGAGCCAGCGTGGACAAGGATTGGCAGACCATCATAAAGCCGCCATCACCCGCTATCGTCAGAGCGCGTTTGCCACTACCCAGTTGTGCGCCAGAAGCAGCGCCAGTTTCAAATCCTATGCATTGCCAAGCAGCGGAGCTGAT
>DLGN01000208.1:0-4658 GCA_002482715.1 Oxalobacteraceae bacterium UBA7693 | reverse complement strand
CCCATCGCATTGCTAGCGACATACATCGCGCTACTGACGCCATACACCATAACGATGTCATCCATCATCTTTTGGTCCTGCAAGAACTTCATGGTGTGCTGGAAGAAGCGGTTGTAAGTGATGACCTCTGGCTTGTCTTTCCAACGCGCATCTGAGTTCGATAACCAAGGTTCCGGATAAACCGGCTTAGCTGGCGCTTGTACTTTTAACGGGTAGGACTTGGATTTTTGAAAACGCTTCAAGAGCGCTTCCATAAAATCTTCTATGAACACGCCTTCGTATTGAAAGTAACCGACTCGCATCTGCCCCAATGAGCTTTGTATCATTTGCGGATATTTGTTCTCCATCAGCCACAAATAATCATCAGTCAAAATCGTGCCGAGTGAAATGATGCAGTCGGCTTGCTCGACCGTTGTGATCACGCTGGCGATAGAAGCTTGATCGGCATACGTTCCGATAAATTGCTCTCCCACTTCATCAACCACCGTTTTCCCCAAAGTGGTCGTGGTATACAACATACCGCTGGCATCGATAATTTTTTGTAGTAACTTGCTGAGACCAAAGCGCAGGACTTCTACGCCTGCAAAGATCAATGGTTTTTTTGCGGCGGTGATTTGCGACCAAGCCAATTCCACGGCATTTTCTAAAGCAAGTTTCTCACTAGCCAGACGCGCAGCTTTTAGTGGTGTTGCTGATGGGCGTGGGCATGGTTCGCCCCACACTTCCTTGTAACAAGCGATGTACACAGGGCGACGATGCGTGAGTGCAGCAATCAATAAGGCGTCGATTTTCTCCGCAGCACCAACAGAAGTGCTAAGCGTCTCTGCCGCCACGGTGACGTTCTTATAGACGTTTTGATCAGCGTCCAAATTACCCGTGGAATGATGAAAAATCATGCCGTACATATTGGTCTGATTGCGCATATCGGCGCCGGGACAAGCGCTGATCACGACGATAGGGCTACGTTCAACATAGGCACCAGCTACCGCATTTAAGGCACTGAAAGTACTGACGCCATACTGCAAAGAAACAGCAGCGAGACCACGGGTGCGCGCGTAAGCATCGGCGGCATAAGTCGCATCTAATTCATTGACTGCACCGATGGTTTTGATACCATCAAAGTTTTCTAGAGCTTGGGTGAAGTGTTTAACGTAATCACCGGGAATTTGAAACACATCGGTGACGTTCAGCTGCAATAAGCGGGTAAGCAGGTAATCGGCTACGGTAAATGGTTGGCGGCTCATTGTGGACTTTCCTTATGATTACTTGAAGATCATCACTGACTACACTAACAAATCGACGCAGCGTTAAGCCAAAATGCATAAACACCGCGAACATCTTGCGTAGTGCAATTTGCATGCCAGTCAGGAAATTAATGAGGAAAACGCATGGCGCGTAGAATGAAACACCGAGGTGATCAGCGAGCTTGCTCAACTCCATCGCTCTGCTAATTTAGAAAGGAAATTTGAAAATTTGACGTGTTAATAAATAACTTACACGCCAATAAAGAGATTAAAAAATCGAACGTGCAGTCATATTCGTGAACAACTCTAAAGCCATCACACCAGCTAAAGAGTTGCCTGCAGGATCGAGTCCGGGCGACCAAACGCAAACTGCCAACTCACCTGGAACCAAGGCCAAAATACCACCACCCACGCCACTTTTAGCGGGTAAGCCAACGCGAAACGCAAAGTCGCCTGCCACGTCGTAAGTGCCACAAGTCAGCATCAAGGCATTGAGTCGCTTGTCGGAACTTGAGTCTAAAATTTTCGTACCGTTCCATGGAATAGTTCCATGATTTGCGAGAAAACTACCCGCTTTTGCCAGCTCCAAACAAGTCATGGTGATCGAACATTGACGACAATAGCTAGCAATCACCGAGTCTACTGGATTATGAAGATTCCCAAAGTCTTTCATCAAATGCGCAATCGCACTATTTCTATGTGCATGCTTTTCTTCCGAGATCGCTACCTCTTTATCGAAATCGACTTTCACCTCGTCTGACAACATCCGCATAAACTGCAAGACCGCGATATCGGCCTGCACAAAGCGCTGCACCAAGATATCGTTGATCACCAAGGCACCGGCATTGATAAAAGGATTGCGCGGAATGCCGCGTTCGTATTCGAGTTGCGATAAAGAGTTAAATGGATTACCCGACGGCTCGCGCCCGACGCGCTTCCAAATCGCATTGCCTTCACGTTCAAAAGCTAAGGACAGGGCAAATAATTTGGTAATACTTTGGGTCGAGAATTTTTGCTGTGCATCACCGACCATAAAACTACGACCATCTAGGCAATACACTGCCATACCAAAATGCTGCGGCGAGACTTTGGAAAGCTCGGGGATATAAGTCGCAACCTTACCCTGAGTGAGCAAGGGTTCGATTTCTTGATGGATGCTGTCTAGGATTTGTTGATAGTTGATGGACATGGATTGGAAATCATGATACATCGCTGAAACCGCGTGACGTAAACACAGGAAATTACTCAAAGGTGCAAATTTAAAAAACTGACTTCGTTAAGATCACACCAGAAACAACCATGCAAATAAAGGTTTTTTACATATTAATTAACCGCATTCAAAACCATAATTGACATGCTATAGTTTGAAGAGAATTTTAGGCCATCTAAGTAAATTGATGTACTCAAAATCTAAATTTATTTCAATTTGAATCATTAGTGGAGTACGAATTGCGAACTAACTACGTATTTATTGACTATGAAAATGTGCAAATAAAATCACTCGATCTTCTTGCAACAGCTGAATTTAAAGTCCTACTTTTTCTCGGCCCCAACAACACAAAATTACCGGTAGAGCTTGTCATTGCGATGCAAAATTTAGGCGATCGAGCAAAATACATCACGCTCGACACTCCCGGAAATAATGCACTTGACTTTCATATTGCATTTTACTTGGGGAACGTTGCAGCCTCAGACCCAACCGCATTTCTTCACATCATCTCAAAAGACACCGGTTTTGACTCGCTTATTCAGCATCTAAAAATTAAAAAAATTTTCTGTGTTCGCTCAAAATCAATTGAGACTATGCCATGTTTTAACACTACAAAAACAACGCAATCAATATCCGAATCTGAAGAGCCTACTACAAAAAAAATAACTCCACAAAAGAAAGCAACACAAAGCGAAATAATGATTAAAACTGTTTTAGATGACTTAAACAATCGTGGAGAATCTAGACCGAGAACAGTCAAGACTTTACGTAGCACCATTAAAGCAAAGCTCGGAAAACTAACAACTGAACAAAGTGTCAACTTGGTTTTCAATGCCTTAATTAAAAAGAAACACGTAGAAATGAATGGAGATGTTATTTCTTACGCTTCATAAAAAAGCAACAAACCATCTCTGTATTCACCACAAGTATGCAGGTCAAGAATCAATTAGAAAAAAGGCGCGCCCAGAGCCTAATGATGTCCGATTAAACTGGGAGTACAAATGCGTCATCCCTAAAAAGAAGTAATCTGGTATTACTCTGCTAAATTCCCGCTTTCGCGGGAACGGTAAGCTTTGAAATTATCCATTTACTAAACTTCTGCGTGATAACGCGTAACCAATTCCACTTCATTCTTAGAACCCAAGAACACCGGCACACGTTGATGCAATGCAGTCGGTTGAATATCGAGCATGCGTTGTTTACCATCAGTCGATGCGCCACCTGCTTGTTCGACGATCATGGACATAGGATTGGCTTCATACATCAAGCGCAATTTACCTGCTTTGTCCGGTTCACGCTTGTCGGCCGGGTACATGAAGATGCCGCCGCGATGCAAAATGCGATGTACGTCGGCCACCATCGAAGCGATCCAGCGCATATTGTAATTTTTATTGAGTGGGCCTGTTTTACCTGCCAACATTTCATCAACATAACGCGTGACAGGTGGATACCAGTGACGCACATTCGACATATTGATCGCAAATTCTTGCGTATCCACCGGAATTTGAATATTGCGCTCTGTCAGTACCCATGCGCCCATTTCGCGATCCAAGGTAAAGCAATTCACACCGTTACCCGTCGTAAAAATCAACATGGTCTGCGGTCCATAAATTGCGTAACCAGCGGCGACTTGTCGACTTCCTTTTTGCAAGAAATCTTGCTCGGTCGGTGCACCCATGCCTTCTGGTGCTTTCAACACGGAAAAAATGGTACCGATCGATACGTTCACGTCGATGTTACTAGAACCATCGAGTGGATCGAACAAGAGCATGTATTCGCCTTGTGGGTAACGGTTAGGAATCGGATGGATGGTTTCCATTTCTTCCGATGCCATCGCCGCTAAATGACCACCCCATTCGTTGGCTTCTAACAAAATTTCGTTCGACAAAATATCGAGTTTCTTTTGCACTTCGCCTTGTACGTTTTCTGTGTGCGCGGTACCTAAAACTTCACCGAGCGCACCTTTACCGACAGCATGGCTAATCGTTTTACACGCGCGTGCAACGACTTCAATTAAGAGGCGCAATTCAGCAGGAATACTATTATTGAGCCTTTGCTCTTCGACCAGAAAACGGGTCAGACTAATGCGTTTCATATTTTTCCTTCTCTAAAATAAATCTTATAAAAATTTGTAATTTGCAGACAGGTGAGCCAAGACTCGTACTACTGATTCGGATTTCATGATGTTTTGGTGCGCACGGCGC
>DLGN01000252.1:8294-10439 GCA_002482715.1 Oxalobacteraceae bacterium UBA7693 | reverse complement strand
TATCGAAGTGAGAAATAGGCACAGTGACGTGCTGTTCTTTACCGCGTGTGTCAGCAAAACGGAAATCAACGAACTTCACTTCGTTGTCTTTCGCCATCTTCAACACTTCTGCTGGGGTCATTGCCATTTGAAACTCCTTCAATCGTTCAAAAATAAGTTTAGGAACTACTACATCAAACCAAAAATGCGCAAAAAATATACAAAATTACCGCAATCTATCTCCATTCTCATTCCGCTTTATGACGTAGCGATGTCGAAATGCACCATCACAATGCAAAAGAGAATACAGAACACGACGAGGATATTAGCAGAAAGCGTGCCATGTACAAGGCAAACTAAGCAAGTAAAACGACTTAATTAAGTCTTTGTTTTATATGGAAAAATCAAGTTCGCAATACTTCATTAACAATTCCATAAAACACCTTACGCACCAAAACTGGGCTTATTTTTTCAAAAGCACCATTTTAGTGCAAAAATAGTGCGATAAATTGGTGCATGTGCTTCACTGACATTTCTTAAGCATGAAATCTAACTGTGCGATAGAAAACATCGATATTGAGAGCTAGGGCGTGTCGACCAAATCAAAACACCAAAACGAATTGATCGCTCAAATGAACAACGCAGCACGCTATCCTTTTGGTAAGATCTTGCGCTTACCCAATGTACATCCAAACCGAACAGCTCGCTACTCAGCATCACAAACATCCAATTGAAAACTTACGATCACACAAAGGAATACTATGAATGAGATCATCAGCAAGGCAAAACAACGCGGGCAAGAGCAAAACTTGCCATATGCGGGTGCCGTGACTCCGGAAGAGGCGCATCTTTTGCTACAAACAGACAGTCAAATTGTACTGGTTGATGTCCGTACTAATGCTGAGCGCGATTGGGTTGGTCGCGTCAATATCAACGAAGCACAACACAAAGCTATCCAATGGAGCCTATACCCTGGCGGCACCCCTAACCCTGATTTCATGACGCAATTACAAAGTGTGATTGCCGATCAAAACACGACGATCTTGTTCTTGTGTCGCTCTGGCGTGCGCTCGCGTCATGGCGCAAAGCTAGCAACTGAAAATGGCTATACTGCTTGCTTTGATATCCTGCAAGGTTTTGAGGGAGATAAAGATGCGCACGGTCATCGTAAAACTGTTGGAGGCTGGTGCTCGGCAGACTTACCTTGGCTTGGTGCTTGAGAATTGATGGCTTGCTGAGTTAGTTGTTGAGTTAGTTGTTAAATTAGTTGTTGAGTTTCGCCTAACTCAGTATCAACCTACACAGAGTGTAGATCGAGACTGAGTGAAACGAAACCCAACAGGGATCAACACGAAGATTACATGAACTTATAACTCGCTGACACACTAATTACACGACCAAATAAGTTCAAACTATGGTTGTAACCTTCCCAGCCATAGGGATCGAAGAATGGTTTGGTATTTAAAACATTTTTAATGTTCATCCCCAAACGCAAGTCTTTGATTGGCGTCCAAGCCAAACTCAAATTAACTGTTTTAAACGCGGGTGCTCCACCGCAATTATTCGGTGCGACTGCCACTCCTGTCGCCGTACAAGTTTGCGGATTATTGCTCAGTGCATCGTTCTTGTCGTAAGCCCATTTTGTACCACCCGTGTAATTTACGAACAAGTTGCTACTGAAGTCACCATACTGCCAACCGACATTCAAATTCGCCCGCAATTTTGGATTGCCATAATAACCGACATAATTTTGTGAGAATCCGTACCCATCATCACCATTGTATGCATTGCGATTCATGATAGTCGCAGACGATCCTAAATTGAGTTTTCCATACCCACCAAGATCAAAACGTGCATGTGCATCAATGTCAAAACCATCTATCATGGTGCGGCCACGATTCATGTATTTGTTCGTTAAACCAGCCAAAATACCGACAGAATAATTTGGTACACCGCCAGCACATGCGGTCGCGTTCGCTGGATTTGCACACATGCCAGCTACAGCAGCCATATTTGCTTTATCGAAATCAGTGATCGGTGCACGTACAGCATTAGGTGCACCTATCAATGCAGGACCATATTTTTCGACAGCTTGATCATAAACTTCGGTGAAATCTTGACGCACAATTTCATTACGACGATATACGAACCAATAGTCCAAGGAAA
>DLGN01000252.1:2716-8271 GCA_002482715.1 Oxalobacteraceae bacterium UBA7693 | reverse complement strand
TGCTGGCTTGGTAGACCAAACCGAGTGTACTAATCTTGGCTTTTTCTGGTTGCAAATTCGGATTCGGCGGCGTCAATCCGCCGATATTGATGCTGCAATTTGAATTTAACAGTGATTTTCCAAGATCTTGATCGGTAGTCGTCACTGACTTGATCAATAAATTGGCGATTGCATTAGTCTCATCACAACGCACTTTGTCACGCATTCCACCACGTTGCGCATACACACCACCCACACCAGATTCAGCCAAATTAGGCGCGCGGAAACCTTGTGAATAGGTGCTACGAACCAACAAGTCACTGACAGGACGATAGGTGACGCCGACTTTAGGCGCAATGTTCGCCGAAAAATTCGGATACTTATCAATACGCGCTGCGGTATTCACCTCAAGATTTTTAGCGAATGGAAAAATCCCTTCAGCAAAGACCGCTGAAATCGTACGCGACCCATCAAACCAAGAGCCACCTTGTTGGGTGATTTTTCCGTTAGCAGCGTCTTGATTTCCAGGTGTCTCAAATTCTTCGCGCATCAAATTAACACCAAAGGCTGCACGTGCATCGCCACCGGACATTTTGAATAAGCTACCCTCTAACTTCGCATCCCAAGTAATCAATTTAGTCCACGATTGAATATCAAAAGTGGGATAGGCTTGTCGCAGCAACTCAGCATTTTTCTCGCTGATGACACCGAACTGATAAGCTGGATTGTCCGCAATATAAGTACGTTTTGTGATTGGATCGACGGTGAAGGGACCGAAAGCTTTTTCAAAGCCATCTTTATTGACATTGATGGTTTGGAACAAAGTTGAATGACTACCTGCCACGGCAAGCGCAGATTCGACATCCCACTGTCCTAAAGTGCCGCGAACCCCAGCCATTGCACGATAAGTTTTGTCGGTATTTTGTTGTCCAAAATGGCCCTGCGCATCTTGCATCAAATAGGTCAGGCCAGCAGCCCCGCCCATCTTATCTTTTAAATCCTGGCTCATATTTTTCAAGTACACATTATTCGGGCCCAAATAAGGATACGTGAAAGTGTTCAGTGTAGTACCAGTGTTACGCGAATACCAGTTTGCCGTCCCGCCACCACTGCTGAAAGAACGAGGTCCATTTTCGCCACGCATGTCGATATCGGTATAAGCGACTTCAGCGAATCCTTCCCAATCTTGCGACAAATTCATACGGCCACTAACAAAAATAGTCGCGCGATCTGAAGTCGGCCCAGTATCTAAAGAGTAGGGTAAAGTATTCCAAATACAGCGCGTACCAGCACCCTCAGTAATAAATGTCGAACAGCCAGAAGCCGCTTGTTGATAGCGTTTATTATTTGCGTTTTTGTCGAACACAAAAAGTGTTCCGGTATTTAATACACCTGGCTGACTACCTTCTGCAATCCGGAAATTGCTAATGTAAGTTGGGTTATTTTTGTAGAACTGCGCTGGACGTTTGAGATAAGTATCTTCCAATGCAATGCGATCGCGTTTATACAAATTGACGGAACCATACACGTTGTAATTGTCTTTCGCCAAATCACCGAAACCAAATAAAGCACTGGCCTGACGTTCGCCGTAAGACTTAACATCGCGCGAACTATCAATCGCGGCGCTCGCTTGCAAGCCGCTGTAAGATTTTTTTGTAATGATATTGATGACACCTGCAACAGCGTCTGAACCATAGACTGCCGATGCGCCATCGGTTAACACTTCCATGCGCTCAATTGCTGCTGCAGGAATCGCATCGATATTCACAAATTGCGTTTGAAATCCTTCTGGTGCACCATAAAAAGACAAACGACGACCATTCAATAAAATCAAAGTTCCTTGCGCCCCCAAGCCTCGTAAATTCGCTTGCGAAGCACCATCAGAGCCAGTAAACATCGAACGAAAATCTTGCTGTGCCGGGCGCGCTGCTGGTAAGTTATCCAACACTTGCATCAGCGTTCGTGCCCCCATACTTTCAATTTGCTTAGCATCGATGATCTGAATCGGCGATGCTGTTTCTGCATTCACGCGTTTAATGCTAGAGCCTGTTACTTCAACCTTCTGTACTTTTTCCTGCTTCTTGTCATCATCTTCGGCCGCAACACTACTCGATGCAAATCCGATTGCGAACAAGGCTGCCGCAAGCTTAGTTAATCTCATTGGTATCTCCTATTTTTTAGTTACTTCATCTCATCATCAATTATTGAAATGCATTGTTCGGTTGCATATAGCAAACCGGTGCACATAAGGCGGCAAGCATGGATAAAGTGCCGACAAGTCAAAGAATAAATGGGAATAGAAAAAGCCAACAGCGACAAATAATTAAGCGCACATCAAGTAAAATTTTATGAAGACAATGTCGATAATACGGACGTAGGTATCCGACGATTTGACCACGCAAATCATGAAGAAATAAAGGGTGATGAAAAAATAAAAGTTGTGGCTCGCAGACAAAAAACTTGATGAAGAAAAAATTACGTAGTCATTTTTCTCATCAAAAATTTCGTATATTTATCACGTCACACACAGCATCATGAGGACATTAATTTCCACGCACTCACATAGGCATCTGCACGATTTTTGACTTGTGCCACAGTGTCGCCAGCTTGGTATAAATTCGAGCCCAGTCCAAAACCATTCGCACCGGCATTGAGATACGCTGACATACCGTCAGGACGCACACCGCCAACAGGCAAGCACAAGCTTGATGCAGGTAACACAGTACGCCATGCTTTCAAAACTGAGGGGGGAACACTTTCAGCAGGAAATAACTTTAGTGCGTCGGCTCCATGCGCTAAGGCAGCGAATGCTTCCGTCAGCGTCGCGACACCGGGCGTACAAATCATGCCACGTTGCTTCGCTGCGTGAATCAACTTTACATCAGCATGTGGCATCACGATTAAGCGCCCACCAAGCTGATGTATCTGATCGAGCTGCTGTTCATTCATCACGGTACCAGCGCCAATTAAACAATTTTCCGGCAAGTGTTGAACTAATAGAGAAATACTTTCAAGCGCATTCGGCGAATTCATTGGCACTTCAATGCAACGAAATCCTGCATGCACTAACACCTGTCCAATTTCCACACATTCGTGATTTTGAATTCCGCGCAGGATCGCAATCAATGGGAGTTCACTAAAGTAGTCGGATAAGCGCATAAGAAAATAAACTTAGAGTTGATATTAGCTGCTAGCAGTGTACCGAATTCTTAGATCCGAGAACAACGAGATAAATTATCGATCTCATTTAGTTTTCTTTAAGCACGTACAAACTTATTCACTCAATAGTTCGGCTGCGAGTTCAGTGCTTTCCTTTAAAGTTTGCAAAACGATGTTCGAACGTATATCAAGTACGCCGGTAGTTTTATACAAACGCTCAAGGACAAATGCAGAATAATGTTTTAAATTGCGCGCGCGTACACGCAACAAATAATTGGCGTCACCCGTGATGATGTAAGAACCAACAACTTCCGGCCAACTTTGTAGAGCCTTAGAAAAATTTTCATGCCATTGTTCGACATCGCGCCGCATAGTGACCTGGACGAAGGCATCAACTTCTAAACCTAAAACATTCGTATCGAGAACCGCACGATAATGGCTGATGACACCGCTCTCCTCCAAGGCACGAACCCGACGCAAGCACGAGGACGGCGAAAGAAATACTTTCTCTGCCAAGTCTTGATTACTTATACGCCCATCAGCTTGCAAGAGCTGCAAAATCTTTAAATCTACGGCATCGAGTTGCATATGGTTTTTTCCGTCACTTTTTCTCTACGAATCGCCATAATATTCTAATATTCATAAAAATATCGAAGATATTTGCAATAAATTATCAGGATTTTCAACATAAAATATCCACTTTATCGACTCTGCATGCTTGACTAAAAAAACATACGCTAGTGCACACGAGGCAAGTGATCAGATACAGTCGACATCTGCCAATTCATTATTTTGCCATTTCAATGATCTAGCCAAGTAGCCAATCCACTTTGCGCAATTTTGCGCGCAGATTAACCTCTAAGAAAAAAACACTATGACGACAATTGACCGACAATATTGCTTAACGCTAGATAAAAATGATGCCCTTGCAGACCTGCGTTCTGAATTCAAACTCCCTGCGGGTATGATTTATTTGGATGGCAATTCACTTGGAGCACAACCTAAAGCCGCATTTCAACGAGCTCAGCAAGTGATTGAAGAGGAATGGGGCATGGATCTGATCAAAAGCTGGAACAAAGCTGGCTGGTTCGATCTGCCGTCGCGTTTAGGAAATTTACTTGCGCCTCTCATTGGTGCTGATCAAGAAGAAGTCGTGATCACCGATTCAACGTCGATCAACTTATTTAAAGCCATCGCTGCGGCACTACAAATTCAATCACAGAAAGCAGATGCCAGCGCACGCAAAGTCATCATCACAGAGCGCAGCAACTTCCCGACGGATATTTATATGGCAGAAGGTCTGACCAAATGGCTAGACCGTGGCTACCGCTTACATTTAATAGATAGTCCAGAGGAATTAAGCAATGCCATCAATCAAGACACTGCCTTAGTGATGCTGACCCATGTCAATTATCGCAGCGGGTATCTGCACGATATGGCGAAAATTACTGCAATCGCGCATGCACAAGGCGCTTTATGCTTATGGGATTTGGCGCACTCAGCAGGCGCGGTTGAAGTCAATTTGCATCAAGCGAATGCCGATTTCGCTGTTGGCTGCTGCTATAAATATTTAAATGGTGGACCAGGAGCACCGGCATTCATCTGGGTCCCAAAACGTCATCAAGCAGATTTTCATCACCCGCTGACTGGTTGGTGGGGTCACGCTGCACCATTCGCAATGCAAGCTTCGTTCAACGTTACGCCAGACATACGCCGGGCACTCTGCGGTACACAGCCGATCGTATCCTTAGCAATGATTGAATCTGGGCTACAAATTTTCGCACAAACATCGATGTCTGCAGTTCGCCAAAAATCTTTAGGCTTAACTGATTTATTTATTCAATTAGTAGAAACCCGTTGCGCGCAACACCAACTAGCATTAGTCACACCTCGTGGCCACGCACAACGCGGCAGCCATGTGAGCTTCACACATGCACATGCCTACGCGGTCATTCAAGCCTTGATCGAACGTGGTGTCGTCGGCGATTATCGCGAACCAGGCATTATGCGCTTTGGCTTCACGCCGCTATACACCAGCTACACTGAAGTTTGGGATGCGGTAGAAATTCTGCGCGACATTCTCGATACACAAAGTTATGACGCCAACATACAACGCAATGCCGTAACCTGAGCCACAGGGCAAAGAAACAATAAGAAACGACAACAAGTACACTAAATTGCAGTTCTGAACAAACACCTAAAGACGAGATATTTATGACCACAGATCATCCACAAAACGATGGAAAATGCCCGATGTCTTGGCATGGCGCCAAACTCGATTTCAGCAAAGACATGAGCTATGGAGACTACCTTGGTCTCAATCAAATTCTCTCAGCGCAGCATCCGCTCTCGCCAAATCATAACGAAATGCTGTTTATTATTCAGCATCAAACCAGTGAACTCTGGATTAAGCTGAT
>DLGN01000252.1:0-2678 GCA_002482715.1 Oxalobacteraceae bacterium UBA7693 | reverse complement strand
AGTTACACGCAGTTCGCCAACAAATTCGCCTAGGCGATCTTCCACCTGCGTTCAAAATGTTATCGCGAGTAGCGCGCATCATGGATCAGTTAGTTCATGCATGGGATGTATTGGCCACCATGACGCCTAGTGAATACACAGCAATTCGCCCGTATCTGGGCAACTCCTCAGGGTTTCAATCACATCAGTACCGTGAGCTTGAATATTTATTAGGTAATAAGAACGCCAGCTTATTGCAAGTGCACGAAAAAACGCCAGAAGCACACGCTAGTTTGGAAGCCGCACTAAACTCGCCATCGATCTATGATGAAGCCATTATGTACATGGCGCGCAATGGCTTCAAGATTGACGCAGAACGTCTGCAGCTAGATTGGACCATATCAGTGGTCGCAAATGATTCAGTCAAAATGGCGTGGCAACAAGTCTATCAAGCACCTGAACAGCATTGGGCGTTTTACGAATTAGCTGAAAAGTTGGTCGATATGGAAACAGCATTCCGTATTTGGCGCTTCCGCCATGTGACAACGGTGGAAAGAATTATCGGTTTTAAGACGGGAACTGGTGGAACTGCAGGTGTCAGTTATTTGCGCAAGATGCTGGATGTCGTGCTATTTCCTGAACTCTTTTCGATTCGTACTGAACTGTAACGTTCACAAATCAACAATTTTATTTTTTAGGCATGAATTTAGGGAAGCTAAATTCATGCCTTTGTCGTTTACCTAGGTTTATCTTAAATCGATGCACAAGAAACAACTATCAATTGAGCAGCTTACTTTAGCAGCCACATTGTCGAAACTGACTAAAATAAAGATTTCAATTCTGCCAAAACATAACATTTACGCATCACCAAGATCCCTTCTAAACATTCTACAACATTACTAAATATATCTAGATGCAGACTGGATGTTGTAAAAATGCCGCACTGCACACTATTAAAAGCGATATTCTAGTTGCTTAAATATATTAATTAAAATTACCAATTAGTTATTCTAATGTTTTATTTTAACCATCTTCAATCATGCTAAGAACAAGCAAAGAAAAGCCATTTCTAAACAAAACTCAGCGAGGCTGTTAGCTTCGAGTACCGTATGAAATATCGGTATTCTGAGAAGAAATCGATCACAAAGCTAACACATTGCTTAATTTCATTATTGAAAATACAAAATAGAACGCAATGCTAGATTGGTATTATTCTGGACTTATTCAACTTGCTTCACATTTTCAATTTAACAAGACTTTACCAGCTTGACACTGAAGCATGGCGAATGGTCTTATCGCAAATGAGTGTTTTTCTGTAGTTAATTAAACAGCACTTTTGTTGTCGTTATAAAACCTGTTTGGTAAGAGAAAAAAATAATGGGATTTTATCAAATATATAACGCAAGCAAGAGCTATTTAATTTGTTGTGACTACAGACTTGCATCTCAACCAAGTACCCAATTAGTCCCAAAACCAAGAAAAGTTTTAAAAACTCATTTTGTTGTTCATTAACTGGAGGAAGTTAACATGGTAGAAAAAATCTTATCCCGTTCAGTACGCCTGATGTTTGTCGGCGGCGTCGTAATGGGAGCTGGTATGCTCGCGCAACCAGCATTCGCTCAAGATACTGCACCACAACGTATCGAAATTACTGGTTCATCGATTAAACGTATCGCCAAAGAAGGTGCATTGCCAGTCCAAACTTTAAGTCGTAAGGATATCGAACAAAGTGGTGTTACTAACGTAGCTGATTTGGTCGCTGCATTACCAGCTATGCAGGGCTTCATTACTTCGTCGGCGTCAGTGAATGGTGGCGGCAGCGGCGTACAAACAGCATCTATCCACGCAATTGGAACAGCATACACATTGGTATTATTGAATGGTCGTCGCATGGCGCCATACGGGACTGGTAGTGCGGTCAACTTAGCAAGTATTCCACTTTCTGCTGTCGAACGTGTTGAAATATTGACTGATGGAGCATCAACTTTGTATGGGTCTGATGCAATTGCAGGCGTAATCAATTTCATTCTGAAAAAAAATCAACAAGATTTCGTCGTTGAAGCTACCCTAAATGCACCGCAAGAAGCCGGTGGTCGTAGCTCTAATTTCTCTATTTCCAAAGGATTTGGCGACTTAGCAACAGATGGGTACAACTTACAAGTCTCATATGCCCATGATCAGCAGGACGCTTTAAAAGCGACTCAACGTGACTTCGCGAAATCGGGTGTAAGACGCTTCAATGAAGGCGGAAAGAAATACGCAATTTTCCAAACAAGTATTAATTCGATCCCTGCTGTTGTTGATATTTATAACAATAACCTGCCACCTGACGACGCAAATATCGATGCATTTTCACCAGATTTCATTAAGACTGGCAAATGTAATGGACCAAATACCTTTCAGCGCGGTGAATTCTGTCGCTATGACTATGCTGCCACTGTTGACTTAATTCCAAAATTAACACGCGATAGCATATTTGCAAATGGTAGTTTGAAGTTGAGTAATGAAACAACATTGTTCGGCGAAGCAGTGATGTCAAGATTCACAAATCGTGCGCAGTATGCAGCACCAGCTCAACCGCTGACGATATTCAGCATGGATCCTATTACAAAGGCAAAAACTGTAAACCAGAACTATATTGGTGCTTACAATACAACCGTGGTTCCTTTGTTAGCAGCACGTGGCATTAAAGCGTCCGA
>DLGN01000402.1 GCA_002482715.1 Oxalobacteraceae bacterium UBA7693 | reverse complement strand
CGTTGTTGCTGTTCGTGAAAAATCCAAAAAACAAGTTCGTATCGTTGAAGCTTTGGCCTTGGCTGAACAAATCGGTATGCCATCTTGGGTGTCTGTAGACTCCAAGAAAATGGAAGGTACTTTCAAGGCGATGCCTGATCGTAGCGACATCGCTCACGATGTCAACGAATCTCTGATCGTTGAATTGTACTCACGTTAATATTAAGTTTCACCGCCTGCCCATTTTACGATGGGCAGGCTTTTTTCTTTTTGCCATCAGCCTTATCGGTGTAACGAGCCGAGGGTATTGAAAAGGACAAATAATGCAAAACAATCTGTTTAAGCCTCGTATTATCGACGTTGAAATGTTGGGCCCTGGCTCAGCGAAAGTAGTGATGGAGCCATTTGAACGTGGTTTCGGTCATACACTCGGTAATTCTTTACGCCGTGTCTTGTTGTCTTCTATGGTTGGCTACGCGCCAACAGAAGTGACGATCGCCGGTGTTGTGGATGAATATTCAACTCTCGATGGCGTGCAAGAAGACGTCGTTGATATTTTGTTGAACTTGAAAGGCGTTGTCTTCAAGTTGCACGAACGTGATGAAGTCACTTTGACTTTGAAAAAAGAAGGCGAAGGCGCAGTATTGGCTTCCGATATCGATTTGCCACATAACGTAGAACTGATTAATCCAGATCACGTGATTGCTAATTTGACCGCTGGCGGCAAATTGGACATGCAAATCAAAGTAGAAAAAGGCCGCGGCTACGTTCCTGGTAACGTACGTCGTTTGTCTGAAGATGCGAACAAAACAATTGGCCGTATCATTCTGGATGCGTCTTTCTCTCCAGTACGTCGTGTTTCCTACTCTGTTGAGTCTGCTCGTGTTGAACAACGTACGGATTTGGACAAGTTGATCATCAACATCGAAACAAATGGTGTGATCACGCCAGAAGAGGCGATTCGTCAATCTGCTCGCGTATTAGTCGATCAGTTGCACGTATTTGCAGCATTGGAAGGCACAGAAGCAGCTGCAGAAGCACCATCACGTGCACCTGCTGTTGATCCAGTCTTGTTGCGTCCAGTCGATGATTTGGAATTGACAGTACGTTCAGCAAACTGCCTGAAAGCAGAAAATATTTACTACATTGGTGATTTGATCCAACGTAGCGAAAACGAATTGTTGAAGACACCAAACTTGGGTCGCAAATCTTTGAACGAAATCAAAGAAGTATTGGCGTCCCGTGGTTTGTCTTTGGGCATGAAGTTAGAAAACTGGCCTCCAGCTGGTTTAGAGAAGTAATCTTGATGTCGGGTCGACTCGTTTGACCCGACGTTTTATTTGTAGTGCGTAGTAAGAACATTACCGGTCCGCGTCAAATGGTTTGACGATAGAAGAACTGGAATTTTTAAACAATCGAAAGGAAGTACCATGCGTCATCGTCACGGCTTACGTAAGCTGAATCGTACATCATCACACCGTTTAGCAATGTTGCGCAATATGACAGTTTCTCTGTTGCGCCACGAAGCAATCAAAACAACTTTGCCAAAAGCAAAAGAATTGCGCCGCGTTGTTGAGCCAATTTTGACTTTGGGTAAAACAGACACATTGGCAAACAAACGTTTGGCATTCAACCGTTTGCGCGATCGTGAAATCGTTCAGAAGTTGTTCGCTGAATTGGGTCCACGTTTTGCAAATCGCAATGGTGGTTACCTGCGTATTTTGAAAATGGGTTTCCGCGTTGGCGACAATGCGCCTATGGCCTATGTAGAATTGTTGGATCGTCCAGAAGTCTCTGACGCTGCAGATGCACCAACAGTTGACGAATAAGCTAAGTTGTATTTAGCAGTTCTGAAATAAGAAGCCGTTCAGTAAAATGAACGGCTTTTTCTTTTTGATAGCTTGTTCTCCAGCAAGTGCATTTCGGAGCGCAGTATGCATGAACCTCTCAGCATCAACGGGCATATTCCGTTAAGATGGCAAAATGATCCTTTGGTCTGTTTGTTGTCTGATCTTGGAACCTTGACAGCTTTATCGAATCTGAACTGCGTCATCTCATCTTTAAAAGAATTATGAAATTAACTCGTAGCACTATTCACCTCCTGCACTTAGCATTTTCTTTGAATTTACGTCGGCTGTTGGGTGCGTGTGCGGTACTCATGTTGTTGATGGCTGGAGCCGCAAAAGCCGATGATTTTCTGGCCCCTGAAGTTGCTTTTAAAGTAAAAGCGCAGATGGTGTCTGAGAATCAATTAGCGATTCAATTTGATATTGCAGAGGGCTATTACTTGTATCGTGATCAGTTCAAGTTTGCGGCGCAAGGTGCAGAGTTAGGTGCATTTCAAATTCCGCCCGGAAAGGTGAAATTTGATGAAACATTTCAGAAAGATGTCGAGAGCTATTATCGAGAGTTGACTGTACTCATTCCAGTCACAGCCAAAGGAGATTTCCAGGCTTTGATTCGACTTCAGGGTTGCGCTGATGCGGGCTTATGTTATCCGCCAATGGAACTGACACTTCCGGTGAGCTTGAAGGCAGTCGCGGATATGCCAATACAAAAAGTGCCACCAGTAAGTGCTGATTTGCAAGTCGGTGAGCAGTCCACCATCGCGGAAGCGCTCAAGAGTGGTCGTTTGGGTTTGATCATTCCCCTATTTATTTTGTTGGGACTGGGCTTGTCATTGACGCCGTGTGTGCTGCCTATGGTGCCTATTCTGTCCTATATTATTGTGGGCGAAGGGGCAGGCATTAAGCGCAGTCGTGCATTTTTCCTGTCGTTGAGCTATGTACTTGGGATGGCTTTGGTGTACACAGCTTTGGGTGTCGCTGCTGGCTTGCTCGGGGAGGGTCTTTCGGCGAGTTTGCAGAATCCATGGGTATTGTCCGCTTTTGCTGCGCTGATGGTCGTGTTGTCTTTCTCCATGTTTGGTATTTATCAGTTGCAAATGCCTGTTGCGATTCAAACTAAGTTGACCTATTTTTCTGAGGGGCAGCGTAACGGCAAGATGGCTGGTGTGTTCCTGATGGGCGCAGTATCAGCTTTGATCGTGGGGCCATGTGTTGCCGCGCCGCTCGCTGGTGCTTTGGTGTATATCAGTCAAACCAAAGATGTGGTGGTAGGTGGCACTGCTTTATTTGCGATGGCGATGGGGATGGGTGTGCCATTACTATTGGTTGGCATTTCCGCTGGTAGTGTGTTACCCCGTGCTGGGGTTTGGATGGAGCAAATTAAACGTTTCTTCGGTGTGCTTATGTTGGCGATGGCAATCTGGATGGTATCGCCCGTTATTCCAGCACTTTTTCAAATGATTGCATGGGCAATTTTGTTGCTGTTGTATGGTGCCTATCAATTATTTGTATATCGAGGACGCGTATTTTCAAAGCTCGTCGCGATACTGTTTGTTCTGGCTGGTTCTGCGCAATTGATAGGGGCATTAACTGGCGGACGTGATGCACTGTCGCCAGTTGCTCACTTGATCGGTGAAGCGGTGCATGTAAAGTTCCAGCGAGTACGAACGACTGCCGAATTGGATGCGGTGCTAGCGCAGTCGAATGAAAAAATAGTCATGTTGGATTTCTATGCGGATTGGTGCGTGTCATGCAAAGAGATGGAAAAATTCACTTTTGTTGAGCCACGCGTAAAAGCAATGCTAGATCAGATGCTGTTGTTACAGGTTGATGTGACTGCAAATAATGCAGATGATAAAGCGATGCTCAAGCGCTTTGGTTTGTTTGGGCCGCCGGGGATTATTTTCTTTGATCGCGAGGGGCGTGAAATACCCGGTAAGCGTGTTATTGGTTATCAGAATGCTGACAAGTTCTTAGGCTCTTTACGAAGCTTGGAAAGTCTTAAACAATAGTCTGTGCTTGGAAAATTTGATTTCATAAAAAACGAAAAGCTAGATTCATTCTAGCTTTTCATTTTTTATCGAACTGGCACTACCAATTCAGCATAGTCATACAGTGCTCCTAAGATGTGCTCATCTTCTTCACTGGCGTTTTCAGACAATTGGTCGATTTCATTGAAATACATTTCTACTGTGCGAGCATTTGCTTGGCCATCAAGTAAGCGTGCACATCGGTGTTCTTCCCAGATCGCTTGTTCGTCCGAGCTCAAACTGTTAGGGAAATTACGAGCACGATAGCGGAATAGTAATTCGCCTAAGCGTTGATCGTTAAAATGCGGTGATGCACTTGCCAACTGCGGCGGTGTCATATAACGCAAATCATTCAATACTTTCCGGTCCGCACTGCTAATAAATCCGCCGTACAAATCTTCGTCCACATCGACAGCTTCAAAACTCGGGCGGACATATACTTGTTCCCAAAGTTGAGGATGGAGTACCGATTGCATGTCACGTGCCAAATCTGCATTGATCATGACTTGCTGCATATCGATATTCCAGCGCGCGGCCATTTCATCGTTCAGCGTTTTGAGATTGCCGATGACGATAGGCGATTTATTTAGGTGAATGCTTTTGACCGGTAAACGTGAGACGCCTTCGGGTAAGGCATCCGTCTTGCTAAACATCCGTTGCTGTATTGTGGCGACATCTAAGTGCTGCAATTCTGTGGGATCGAATTGCAAGTCCCAAGCAATCACCTCATTCTTATTTGTCGGATGTATTGCTAGAGGCCACATCACGGCAAGGCAACCACGTTCGGTACCAAACATGCCTGATATATGCAAAAATGGTTTGCCAAGGAAAGGCAGCCCAATCTCGCTAGCAACGCGGTCTTTTTTATGCAGGGAAAAACAAAAATCAAAGAGCTTAGGATGTTTTTCTTTGATGAGCTTTGCTAGCGCAATGGTGGCACGCACGTCGGATAGAGCATCGTGCGCAGCGGCATGACTAATGCCATTTGCCGCGGTTAAATGTTCCAGTCTAAAACTAGGCTTTCCTTCATCATTCAATGGCCAATTAATACCGTCTGGACGCAGTGCGTAGGTGGTGCGCACCATATCCATAATATCCCAACGTCCGCATTGATTTTGCCATTCACGTGCATAAGGATCAATTAGATTGCGCCAAAACATAAAGCGCGTAATTTCGTCATCGAAGCGTATGGTGTTATAACCTACGCCGATAGTGCCGGACATCGCGAGTGCATTTTCTATACGCGCTGCAAATTCGTGCTCGGCCAAACCTTGCTCTAAACATTGTTGCGGCGTGATGTGCGTGATGAGACAGGATTGCGGATCAGGTAGAAAATCATTCGCTGGTCGACAAAACAAATTTATTGGTTCGCCGACCTCATTCAAGTTTGCATCTGTACGAATTGCAGCAAATTGTGCTGGTCGATCACGACGAGCTTGCGCCCCAAAAGTTTCGTAGTCGTGCCAAAGGAAGCTGTGTGTAGTCATCGTGAGATTGGTGGTTATATCGATTAAGGTAGATTATTCATTGCGTTGACCTCGTCCTTCTAAGTAACCTTGAAGTCGCATAGCTAGTAAAAATATCACCACGGTAAATCCCATCAATCCCAACACGAGTTTGAAGCCCAAGTCTTCATTAATCCACGGCATCTTCGCGAAGTTCATACCAAAAATTCCAGTGATCAAAGTTAAGGGCATGAACAAGGCGGTAATGACCGTCAAGATGCGCATGATCTCACTGGTTTTGTGTGATACAGCCGCGAAGTGAATTTGGACGGATGATTCTAATGAGGCTTCTAAACGACGCGTATGATTGAGCACGCGATTAATGTGTTCCATCACGTCGTTGGTGCGAACCAGTAATAGATCTTTAGCGCGACTTTGTTTGCCACCAGAACCATCATAAGTATCGACAAAGTGATCGCGTAGCTCTTGCAAAGCGTCATATTGTTCTTCGCATAAATGTTCTAACTTGCGCAGCTCAACCCGAGAATCCAGTAATGCGACCCAATTGTTGAATGGCTTACGTGGATCAAGTAAGGCATGTTGCCAGCGATCTAGTTGATTGGTCAGTGGTTGTCGTAAATCTAGATACTGATCAACCATCGCATTCAATAAGCGCAGCATTAAATCTTCAGGTGATGCTGGTAATTTACTGCTGAGATTATTGCTGTCTTTTGGCTTGAAGCTCAGTAAGCGTGAACGCATGGTTTCGATTGTGCGGCTATAGTTTGCGCGTACTGTAATGAGTGCATTGCCGATTAAGAGAAATGAAACAGGCTGTGTTTGCAATCGATGCAGCACCGCTGGCATTTTTTTCTTAACGCTTATGCTTTCTTGATTGATGGCGCTCGACTCTTCACCTTCGCCATTTAAGGCCAATTTTTGAAAAACCACTAATTCGTAATCTTGTGTAGCATCAAAATTGGAAGGGTGACTGCGGTTGCAAATGTCTTTAAGATGTAGATCAAAGATGCGTACGCCAGTTAATTTTTCAACTTGATCGCGCCAAGCTTCCGCATCTTTCTCAACTTCATCATGAGTGATATCGATCCACATAAACCGATAAGCATCACCGCTCACATCGTTCTCACCATCGCCAATCAAATCGACAGCCTGATTCGCAGTCATAGGATTGAGAATCACCTGCGTATCGCTAATGTAGAAAATATCCATGAATCGCAAACTCAGTCATCAAATCGAAGTGGTAAAGCCAAATATTACTGGGCTTGTTTTAACAAGCGTGCAATATCGCGTGCAAAATAAGTTAAAACGCCATCGGCGCCAGCACGTTTAAATGCCATCATGGCTTCCATCATGGTTTTATCATGATCGAGCCATCCGTTTTGTGCAGCCGCTTTAATCATCGCATATTCGCCACTGACTTGATAAGCAAACGTTGGTACTTTAAATTCATCTTTAACGCGGCGCACGATGTCTAGGTAAGGCATGCCAGGCTTCACCATGACCATGTCAGCGCCTTCAGCCAGATCGAGTGCGACTTCACGTAAGGCTTCGTTGCTGTTCGCTGAATCCATTTGATAATTTGCTTTATTGCTTTTGCCTAAGTTCGTTGCGGAACCAACAGCATCCCGGAACGGGCCATAGAACGCGGAGGCATATTTTGCTGAGTAGGCCATGATGCGTGTGTAGATAAAACCATTTTCTTCCAACGCTGAGCGAATTGCACCTATGCGACCATCCATCATATCGCTCGGCGCAACGATGTCGGCACCAGCAGCAGCATGTGTTAAGGCTTGTTTAACCAGGATCTCGGTTGTTTCATCATTTAAGACATAACCATCTTCGTTAATCAAGCCATCTTGTCCATGGCTAGTGTAAGGATCAAGAGCGATGTCCGTCAAAATACCCAGTTCTGGACAGCGTGCTTTTAAAGCTCGGATTGCTCGCGGAATCAAGCCATCAGGATTGCAGGCTTCGATGCCATCTTCTGTCTTCAATCGATTATCAATGGATGGAAATAAAGCCAAAACTGGAATCCCCAAGGCAACGCAGTCGTCGGCAACCTCGAGTAACTTGTCTAAGCTCATTCGTTCAACGCCTGGCATCGAAGCAACGGCTTCGATTTTATTGTCACCATCAATTAAAAAAACAGGATAAATAAGATCGCTAGAGCTGATATGGTTTTCGCGCATTAAGTTGCGAGAGAAAGTATCGCGGCGCATACGACGCATACGAATATGCGGGAATTGAGCGGAAAGTGTATTAGACATAGTGAATAAAAAAATTATCGAGGTTAATGAAACTTTTCTTACGAATTTAGCTCTTATGATTAGGCATTATGCTTACCGCTGGTCCTCCCTAAGCGGGCGCCATTTGTTCCCATTCGATTGGCGTTTTTTTTCCTCGGCACCGCAAAGTGCCGAGGTTTTTTTATGCTTGATCTGAAAAATCGTCTGCCTTGTCTAAGTTTTCTATCGTTGGCAAATTGTTTAGGCCTGTTAGTTCGCGAATTTTTGCATCGGCTTCTTCAATGCCAGTGCGATTCAATGCTGAAAATAATTGTGCAGTAAATGGATAGGGTGTGCCATTTGCATCGACATAACTAGCCAAAATATTTTGCGCTAAGCGTAATGCATTGGTCGCATCGTTGCGGTTGAGCTTGTCCGCTTTAGTCAACAAACAATGAATTGGGCGTCCAGTGGGCGCAAACCACTCTAGCATTTGTTTATCTAAGTCGGTGAATGGTCGACGTGAATCCATGATCAAAATCAAAGCGGCTAATTGATCACGCTTTTGCACATAGTTGCCCAACAAAATATTCCAATGATTTTTTGCTGCGCCCGGAACTTCGGCATAGCCGTAGCCAGGCAAGTCAACTAAGAGTGCTCGGATTTCATCTTGGCGAGTTTCATCTTTACGATGTTGGCCTACATGGGCACCGCCAATTGAGAAGAAATTAATATGTTGCGTCCGCCCAGGGGTCTTTGATGCAAAACATAGTTTCTTTTGGTTGCACAAAATATTGATTGCAGTCGATTTTCCTGCATTCGACCGACCAGCAAATGCAACCTCTGGCACTGGTAAGGTCGGCAGGTCACGCAAATGGTTGACGGTGGTGAAGAATCGGGCTTGCCAGAGGATAGACATAAATCGGGGCCAATCTAAAAGGAGGGAGCAAAAATGCAAAAAATGGGACAAAACGATCAGTTTCATCCTGAAATGTGAGGTTTCCTAGCGTCAATTGACTTGGAATAGCTCAACATTTCCACGAAAGCTATTGTACAATAAGGGGTTAGCTACGTGGGCTTCATGACATCAATGTCCTCCACGTCAGTTTCTGCTTTTCAGATGCGTCAATAGAACCGATTTCCAATTTTTAGTCTCAAGGTGTTTGAATGAACCGTGCTTTTTTATCATTTTCCAAGTCCCTCAGCATCGTTGCTTTAGCGGCATCTTCGCTCGTTTCTGTTGCATTTGCTAGTCAGCCTGCTGCGAAACCTGCCAAGGCCGATCTGGCAAAAGGCGAAGCTTTGTATACCAATGGTGATGCAGCTCGTGGCATCGTGGCTTGCGTTTCATGTCATGGCGCTTCAGGCAATTCGACTATTAGTATCAATCCGAAGTTGTCTGGTCAGCATGATGCCTATCTTGTGAAACAATTAATGGATTTCACAACACCGGCACGTAATAATGCAGTGATGACGACATTCTCTAAATTGATGACTGCAGATGACATGAAAAATGTTTCTGCTTACTTAGCTGCACAGAAGCCAAAAGCAGGCGCGGCAAAAAATAAAGATATCGTCAATTTAGGTCAAACGATCTACCGTGCTGGTATCGCTGAGAAAAATATTGCTGCATGTGCAGGTTGTCATAGCCCAAATGGCGCTGGTATTCCTGCTCAATTCCCACGTATTGCTGGTCAGCATCAGGATTACACCATTGCTCAATTAACGGCCTTCCGCACAGGCGTTCGTAAAAATAGCGCGCAAATGACAACCATCGCGAAGCGCATGTCTGATGAAGAAATGAAAGCAGTTGCAGATTATGTTGCTGGTTTAAAGTAAACACATCGCATCATCAACAGCTACAAGTAAAATGATTAACGGAGGGGGTGGCAAATGCCATCCCCTTTTTGTTTTTGGAATTGTATGGAACTTGAAACCAATACCTCTGGCCTGGAAATAAAAACGCAACGAGCTTGGCTAGCGAATAGCGTTGAATTGTTATCGTCAATGCGTTTCGCGATTAGTCTGCTGACGATCATTGCGATATCCTCGGTGATCGGCACAGTGTTAAAGCAAAATGAGCCATTGCCCAATTATGTGAATCAGTTTGGACCATTCTGGTTTGAGGTGTTTCAACATCTGAGCTTGTATTCGTTGTACTCCGCATGGTGGTTTTTGACCATTATGGGATTCTTGGTTTTATCTACCAGTCTTTGTCTGATTCGCAATTCCCCCAAAATGCTGAAGGATATGCGTAGCTGGCGTGAAAATGTGCGCGAACAATCCTTGCGTAATTTTCATCATAAGGCCGAGTGGCGCAGCACCGCATCAAGAGAGGCATT
>DLGN01000353.1 GCA_002482715.1 Oxalobacteraceae bacterium UBA7693 | reverse complement strand
ACTTCAATGTGACTGCTACCGTTAGCGCCAGAAGTGAATTTTCCTTTGCGTTGCTTAATCGTGTTTTCCAAGGAAAAAGGGTAGGCTTTGAAAATCGGCGATTGTTGATTCAAATAGCGATCTGGAAAACTGGTCAGCACTTTATCGCTCATCAAGTATGTCCCATTACTTTGTTTTAAATTGCTAATGCCTTGCGTACCCTGGCAAATCGCTGCAATCACGCCACCTTGTTGCTCATAGATTTGCATGGCGATTGCTTGTATCGCTCGGTTATCCGCAATCTCAATAATTGCCGAACCACCGCCTATGTAATTGATGGCGACATAATCCTTCGCCGCGATCTCGGCGGGATGTTTGGTATGCGCCAGCGCCCACATAAAATCAGGACTATAAAGATGCTGCCTCTGCACCGTATCTGAGGTATTGATCATTTCCAAAGGGACAGGACCGCCCTGCTGGCTCACAAAATCCACGGCATAACCAGCTTTGATAAAAGTTTGATAGGCATATGCTAATTCAGGAAAATTATTCCCTGTACTCACCGATGTGCCGGGATAGTGCTGCGCATTAGATACCACGAACAGAATCTTGCGGCCGTGCTGTGGTGCATTTTCTCGAATCGCGGTCTTACTAATGATTTGCCAAGTGGCTTGAACTTTTTTGAGCAAAAATACATCGACAAAACGTATGCCAGGATTGAGCAATAAAATCTCTGCTTTTGCGGTAGCGACGTCACCAGTGACATCCATACTGATTAAACGACCCAGTCGCCCATTAAATTGCCCTTTTTTATCCTCAGAGAAAAGTTGTGCATATTCCGATGCCCCCATTTCGCGCATCGCATCGTCCTTACCCGGTAAATATAAACGTGCATTAACGTAAAAGGCTTTGTTGATCTGACTTTGATCGTTATAACTGGTTCCATTTAAGTACCAGTGTATGGCTTGTTTGATACCTTTTTCGTCGTCACTCACATTGATATTGTTTGTCGCCGCAGACACGGCGGCGACACCGTGAGTTGCCGTGCCTAGCCAACAGCAAAGAAGAAAAATAATACGTACTAAGAAACCTTGATTCATCGCTTCACCTTAATCCGAAAAATAGATGTTCATTATTCAAATACAAATCGGCGTTCGGAGCGAACTGAAATTCGAAAACGTCAAAAGCGCGCACGGCTATGAACACCTGATTTGCAGGTGTTCAATGTAAGCTAGATAGAGATATTTGCTGTTCCAAACCATGATTCAGGACTCCAGAATCATAATTTCAGAGAACAATGCGCTATGAGGAAGTCGCAGCGCTAGAAGCAGCGCGATAGCTGGCAGGTGTCTGTCCTGTGATTTTTTTAAACGCGGCGAAAAAGGTGGAATTGGAATTAAAGCCACAACGTTCGGCGACTAATTCCATGTTCAAATGTGGTTCGTTGAGCAAGAGATTTTTAGCATCATCAATACGAAACTCATTCACATAAAGATTAAAACTTTTATTCAGCTTATCGTTTAAAACTTGAGAAACTGTGGTTTGCAAGCTACCCGTTTTTTTGGCTAGTAAGGCCAGCGTCAAATTCGGATTTAAATGTAATTGTTGCTGATGCATGACTTGATTCAACGAGGTCAATAAAGTGAGCGCGTCGTCTTCTGTCAATTTGCGGTTTTGATACTTTTCTTTTTTACCCGTCTCTACCTGTGCTTCTTTGCGCAACATCAATACGACAACCGTGATGTGTACAGAAAAGGTAAAGGATAAAGCGCCGACAATATACGAGGTAAATGGGGTACTCAGATAAGCAATCAAAATCAAGCCACTACTGGCATAAACGCTCAGGAGAAGCAAAGCATGACGGGAAATACGCGCTGCCCCGTCGAACAAAATCGCACGCGATTGCCACAACTGCCAACCAGCTGCCAATAAATACAAGAACCAAAAGACATGTATGCCATACGTGCAATGACGCCAGATGTAACGATACTCAGAATAGGGAAAGAGCAGACCAAGAGCGATCACAAAAAAAGACAAGCCGAGATGCCAGTACCATTCGCGCCCCGCGACATCTTGTCGTAAATCGCTCAGATGATAGTGCACATAAAGATAGGTCAAAGGTCCGATCAACAAACATGCTGATAAACCAAACTGTAAAAATTCAACCGCAAGATTTGGGTTAAAAAAATAAAAGGTCGATTTGGCCGTACGTACTGAGATCGCCAGCAATAAGGCTCCCAACATACTATTTGCCAATCGATGCGGACGGCGACTAAAGAAATAGATCGCTAAGAAGATACCATTCATCGCACCCAAGGCGCTGAATAAGAATAAGAATTGACCTGAGATCATTAACGAATGCTAGCGGAATAGGAGCGAATGGAATTAGCGAGTATAAACTTATTCGCATGCACGTAGTCAGCTTATGCATTAACACTGGATCAACTTGGGGATTTTTTTAGGCGGGCTTTGCCTGTAGCAGGACTTATGCAAGATTGCGCAAGTTGAAGCTCATTGCCTGCTTCGGTGCGCACGGTGCACCCTACTTGCTCCCTTTATTCTTGAGGTCAATACGGCTTTCTCCGTTATCGAGCACTACAAGGAAACACAAGGACGCCGGCGTCTATTTTGCGTAAGTCCTATGTAATAGTGTTCGGTTAGACTCTGCAAGAAGAACTGCCATTTCCACCTTCGTGGAAACGACAGATTTTGCGCTTATATCACTTCCAGTACTCTGTGATTTTTGACACTTTTTCATCCTTGAATTCAAATACAGAAAGATGAATCTTTCCCGACTTATTCTCCATGCGCTCAATCGCAGCGCCATTTAGCCCGGCAATGACCCGCAGAATTTTGTAGCGTCCTTCCTCTAAATTGTATCGACCAGCTTTTTGTATTCTGAGGGTATTGCCCAACAATGTCTCACGCGAGTAAATACCACCATAAGCAGCATGCACATAAGTGAAATCATCAGAATACATCGCAAAAAGTGCCTCAACATCTTGCGGTGTTGAATTGCGCATCATTACCTTGTTTTGCGCCAGATTCACTTTTTCGATCAAAGCCTCAACTTGACTCCCATTGGCGTCCTGCTTCTCTTGTGCAGATACCATAAACGAGAGACTGAACATCACTATTGCGAACATCCATTTCATCTTTAATCTCCAAAAATCAAAACGAAAACACCAATAAATGAACATTGCATGAAAGGCGTAAGCGCCAATTTATTTTCGGCTAAACCCATGCAAAAATTCGAATATGAGACTACACCTTGAATACAAAAGTTCACAATTTCGTAAACGAATTTATATACATATTCAAAATACATAAGCCGCAGACAGAAACGGTAGCCAGAAAATGTAATCTGGATTCAACCCAAGACAACACTTGTGATACTGTACCAAATAGGCAATACTAGCTCGCTAGCAAAATGCGGAGAACGACTTCATGACCTGAGGTCTGGCCTCTCTTTGAGAGGTAGGAGAACACGATAGGACTGTGGAATAAACTGCCTAATGAATCCCTCGTCATGCATCTACAACTGATGTCACTTGCAAACATTAACGATGCACAGTCATATGCATGAGATCTCATTTTTAGAAGCTCACGCTAGCTTAGAAACCAGCATAGAGGATGTTTTAGCTTAAGAATGTTCAGAATTTACCCGGTCCTGCCTTGACCTTAGCACCATCGACATCTGCTCTTAACATTTCGCCCGTGCCCTTCCAAGCAAAAGGTTCGCAATGGTCATTCGCCGGATTCTTTCTGCTAAGCGTGCACTGAAAGCCAGTACCAGTACAATTAGCTCGAATCTGATCGAGTAAATTACGCTGCCTCTCGATTTCCTTGGCAAAGTCCTTGGAGCCAAAGCTGAGCAGCAAAGTTTCTTTGGCAAACCCACTACATTTCTGAATTCGCTCAGCAGAAATTCCTTGAAATGCCTGTGCTAAAGTTTTCGCGGTAGCAGATCCTTCAGGATTAGACTTTTTATTGTTTTTTGAATTATCACCACTTGCGCTGCTCGCTGGCGCCGCTTCAACTACTGCCTCAGTGCCAGCGATTTTTTTGCCATTCATCGGTGCGGTACGTGCATCACCATAATGTACTTTACCATTTGCATCGGCCCATTTATAGACGCCCTGTGCATATCCCGAGTTCATCGGAATCGAGACAGCCAAAAGTAACATCAAGCAAACCTGCCAATGCGTTTTGCAGTACGTTTTAAGATTCGTAGCATTGGAATCAGGTGTATTAGACTTTTTCATGATGAGGCACTTGGTTAAATTACTATTTAATGATCAATTTAAATTGTAAGTAAGAAGGCTTAAATTTTAAGCATGCAGCATCATATCATTTCAACTACAGGAACATATAGACTTCATACAAATCAGGAGCATCCGGAACTTAGCATCGGATCTGAAAACTACTTGTGATACTGTACCAAATAAGCAATACTAGCTCGCTAGCAAAATGCGGAGAACGACTTCATCATCCGAGGTCTGGCGATGAACACCGCATCAATTTGATCGTAAATTTGGCGTCATTTTGGCGTAATTTTTCTCACTATGAGAGGTAGGAGAACACGATGGGACTGTGGAATAAACTAAGTAATGAATTCATCGATATCGTCGAATGGTTAGACGACAATCCCAATGTGATGGTGCATCGCTTTGAGCGCTACCAGAACGAAATCAAGATGGGTGCGAAATTGACGGTACGTGAAGGCCAGGTCGCTGTCATGGTCAACGAAGGCCAGATGGGTAAGGGACAAGTAGCCGATGTGTTCATGCCTGGCATGTACGATCTCAGCACTGAAAACATGCCGATTCTCAGCACGATCAAAGGTTGGAAATATGGTTTTAATAGTCCGTTCAAAGCCGAAGTTTACTTCTTCAAAACCACGCGTTTTACCAATTTAAAATGGGGCACTGCGGGTCCGGCGACCATGCGTGATCCTGAATTTGGCGTGGTGCGTGTTACAGCGTTCGGTATTTACGGCCTGCGCATTCGTGATGCGAAAACGGTGTTGCTGGAATTAGTTGGCACCCAGGCCGATTTCACGATTCAAGATATCGAAGAAAATCTGCGCGGCAAAATTGGACTACGCATCAAAGAAGTAATGCCCGAAATCGGCGTACCGGTAATCGACTTAGAAAGTAAAGTCAGCGTCGTTGGTCAGCGCATACTAGAAAAAATCGCGGGTGATTTTGAGCAGTATGGCTTAGAGCTATGCGAGGTGCAGGTTCAAGATATCGGCCTGCCAGAAGAAGTTGAAAAAGCCATTGACCAACAAGGCGCGATGCGCGCTATCGGCAATATGCAACAGTTCGCTCAATACCAAGGCGCACAAGCCTTACGCGACGCGGCACAAAATCCCGGCATGGCTGGTGCGATGATGGGTGTTGGCGTGGGCGGTATGTTAAATCAAAGCATGGGGAACCTGTTTGCTGCGAACAATACAGCGCCTGCTGCTGCCGCTGGCGCGGTGCCGCCGCCACTACCGGGCGCAACGCCTTATTTTGTCGCCGTCAATGGCGCACAAGCTGGCCCTTTCGAACGTGCCGCTTTACAAGCACAAGTCATCAATGGAACATTGACACGTGACAGTCTGGTTTGGCGTCAAGGCATGGCAGCTTGGGCGAAAGCTAGTGATCAGGCAGATTTGCAAGACCTGTTTGCCGCTTTGCCACCACCACTACCGCCACAATAAATTATTTGCAGCGCCGATCTCACATCGAATGAATCTCGTCCGATGTGAGATCAGCCGCAGTTTCAGCACTAATTTCGCCATGACAGCCATCGTTTTTTGGACCAGCTTGTGACCACCAAAACTTACCCTTGCACTCAATGCGGTGCCAAACTTGAATTTTCTCCCGGGCAATTGGCACTCAAATGTCCGTACTGCGGCAATCAAAATCAAATCGAAGCCGATTCGACCGAGCAAACGATTGCTTACGAAGAATTAGATTACGAAGCTTTCTTAAGCAAGCAAGCTGGCAACGAAGCGATAATAGAACAGCAGACTGTCAAATGCACAGGATGCGGCGCGCAATCGCAATTTGGACAAAACATAGTCTCTGATCGCTGCCCATTTTGCGCGGCACCGATGATCGCCACCAACGCCTACGCCAAGCGCCAGATTCAACCTAAAGCGATTGCGCCTTTCGACATCAAAGAAAGCGATGCTCGCAAAAAATTTAGTGATTGGGTACACGGATTATGGTTCGCTCCCAACGCCCTCAAACGCGCTTATCGCGCCGAGCGAGGGTTGAAGGGAATCTATACGCCATACTGGACCTATGATGCGGATTCCGACACGACCTATCAAGGACAACGCGGTGTCGACTACACCGTCACCGAAAGCTATGTACAAGATGGCGAAACCAAAACACGCCAAGTCACCAAAACAAATTGGTACCCAGCGGCAGGCGAGGTGCAAGTGAGTTTCGACGACGTCTTAGTGATCGCTTCCAAAACACTACCCAAACAATACGCCGACAACCTAGCACCATGGCACCTCGACAAATTACAAGGCTATCGCGATGACTATGTCTCCGGCTTCACAGTCGAGGCTTACCAAGTCGCACTAGAACCCGGATTTGTCGATGCCAGAGCCATCATGGAAGACGGCATACGCAGCGCAATCTGCCGCGACATCGGCGGCGACCACCAACGCATCACCGCAATGCAGCCGCGCTATTCCAACATCAGTTTCAAGCACATCTTGCTACCGATCTGGCTATCGTCCTACAAGTACGGCGAAAAGACTTATCGCTTTTTGGTGAATGGACAAACGGGTGAAGTACAAGGGGAACGTCCTTACTCTTACTGGAAAATTGCGGGGGCGGTTTTACTGGCATTTTTTGTGGTGATGGTGGTGGTGATTGCTTTAACCAAGAAGTAGCTTACTCAAAATAAAGCATAAAACCCAATTCGGCCTATTTTCAATTTCGAAAAAAAGAGAATGGGTTAAATCGACTGGCAGGTTTGTGTCAGCTTTATTACTTCAAGCCTATCGCTTTTTCGATAAATTCCTGTTCACTAATGAGACCAGCAGACGTTTCACCACAAGCTCTTTTCGCTTTTGTATCATAAACATAACGCAACACCGCTAACGCTTGATTGTCTCGTCTATCCTTTACATTCAAAGTTATCAACCGCATAGTGATTGGCGGCTCTGGTATAACAAGTTTTTCACTTGGGATATCTTCCAAATCGTAGTTGACGACGACATCCGCAGTTAAGGCCTCTATACCTATATAAGGCTGATTGCTACGATTAAAATGTCTGACGTAGAATCCAGCTCCTTCTGTTGGTCGCCCTTCTCGATCACAGCATGGCTTTTCGAAAAAGAGAATTGATTCTGGAAATTTCGGCCATGAATTATCCGAACTTGTAACTCGATTGTTAAAACCTACTCGTAGGCGTTGACTCCAAGGAGCTCGTGTGGCGCTGTTCCATTCATATGCGATAGAACTCACTGGCTCCTTCGGTTTAGCAAAATAGACTGTTTCTACACGCTTGCACGCCAACTGGAATTCATTTTCGCTGGGCATAAAAAAGCCTAACCACTGTCCGCCAAGAATCCAAAAGGTGTATGCAAGTGCAAAAGTCGCGTAGCACAGCGGCAGAGTGAAAAACTCGTTCAACATCGCCAAATTAAACCGCGACTTGCTTAGCAAATATGTCGACAACACCACAGATAAAACGATCCAAATATTACCAATCAGCCGTACCGTTGAGATACCACTCCATCCGTCACCGACAGCCAACATTGAAGCAAAGTAAACGATGACTGAATTACCAATTGCAATCAATAGAACTAGCAAAAATCTCATTTATTCTTCGCTTCAAGGAAACTCCAACTGGATGGACGAAAATAGTCAATCCCATAAAACGCTCAAAGACTACTTGCCATACAATTTCGCTGCACTCAAGATAGAAACCCCAAAGTGTTAAAACGAGTAAGCGTCTTTGGGGTTTCTTAGATGCGATTGACTATTTCCCACCACGCGGATCAACCACATTCACCGCTTCAGGCGAAGGGCCATAAGCGCGGATATCTGGTCGATACATGTCCTCAGCATAAGTCCCAGGTACATGGAAGCGACCTGGTGTGACGACGCGTAGCATATAGAAGAGGTTGATCGGGCTGCCACTTAGTCTGACCGCGGCAACGAATCTGTCGTCGCGGTATTCCTTGTGTTTGATGCGTTCATCTGCCATCGCGGCAGCTAGGTTCACCCCATCGATGCTGAATTCACCTGCTTGTGGGCCTTGTGAGATGTTGAGATTTTCTACCTCTAAGCCAGCTGGGATATGATCAATCACTAAGGCATCTTCGATGACTTGTTTCGATTTGGCGGTGACGCGTACGATCAGCATATCGCCGACTTTGAGATTGCCACCACTCCATGGTTTGCCTGCAACGGTGAACCATTTGCGTTCTAAGCTGATTTTTTCTGTGCTTGGAATTGGCAATTTCAATGGATAACCACTGGCCTCAAGTTCTATCCACAATGGATTTGTGCCTTTGTTCTCCAGCGTGATACCTTTGATTGCCAAGGCGGGATCGAAGCTGCGGCTTTCGCTGTTTTTGGAACTAATCGTGTTGCTACCATCGGCAGTTTTGAGAACCACTTCCCACGGATCAGTGACGGTGCCACCTGCTGCGCGTGCCGCCAAAAATAAGGCGATACGCTCTTGAGTGGAGAAATAGCCGCGTGGTTTACCGAGACGATCTGCCAAATTAGTCAGTATGGTTTCACGTTGTGGATGCGCGACTTTATGACGCAACATTAAAGCGTAAGACATGGCTTGATCACGCACTGCTGTGCCGTAATCACCGAGATAATCCCAGTCCCAGTCGGTACGTATGCCATACGGTTTAGTCATCGCATCATTGAAGGCAACATCAGCACGCTTTTGATCGCCCATCAATTGCAAAGCTAAACCTAGATGTACCAAGGCAAGCGGTGATTTCGCACGATCACGGTAGCTGTCGTGCAGCAAACGAAGAGACGCTAACGAAGCCTTTTGATCGCGTGCCAACATATAACCGATGTGCGCCAATTCGGCAAAGCGTTGATGGCTATTGCGGATCAAATCGTAGTCGCGCCAATCATACTGTCCATTTGCATTTGGCTTAACCGCAGCAGGTAATGGCGAAAATTGATTCGCTGCGCCGTTGAGTTTTTCGGTCATCCATTTTTGCGCGCGTTTGCTCATTTCTTCTGGCACATTAAAGCCTGCTTCGCGTGCATCAGCTAAGAAGCTGGTGACGTAAGGTGTCAGCCACATTTCATAGGAACCATCGTTGCCATTCCATAAACGGAAGCCGCCTTCTGCTCCTTGCATGCAGGCGATGCGACTGATCGCGCCTTCGATAAACTTAGCGCGTTGTTCACGCGTATGCGGTGCTAGTCCGACCGCTTTTGCGCCTTCTTCATCGATATAGACATGTGGATAAGCCGCACTTGTGGTTTGCTCTAAACAGCCATACGGATAATCGAGCAAACCTTTGACGATGCTGCGTACATTCAATGGTGGGCGATTCGACATCGCTACACTCAAAGTTGCTGAACCGCGATAGAAACGTTCAACCATATTCGCATCTAACTTTTGTGTCGCACCCGGTTCTATACGCAGACGACGTGCGTCTTGTTCGCGTGGTACTGGCGGTTGGATTTGCAACGCAAATTCTCTATGGATCACGACCGGTTTTGCACCTGCAGTTTTCACATCGAGGCTGATGCGTGACAGACCAAACGGCTCGGTCGGTTCTACGTTAAAACGCAAGATCGTTCTTTGTTTAGGAACTAGTTTGATATTGCGTTCGCCTTCGGCGATTTTCAATAATTTATCCGCAGAGAGTTTGATATTAATGCTCTGCTCGCTTGGCATCATATTGGTCACATCGAGCGCAAATGTCGATATATCACCAGGGCCGATAAAGCGTGGCGTCGCGATCTCGGCGACGATAGGTGCGCTGACCACAAGCTCTTTATCAATGCTGCCGTAAGCGTCATCAGTCGATGCGACGACCATCACCCGCAAAGTACCATTGAAGTCAGGAATATTCAGAGGCACATCAGCTTCGCCTTTGTCGTTAAGCTGCACTGGGCCTGAAAAGATATCGACCAATTTCACCTTCTTTGGCATGCTCTTCGTATCACGTTTACCAGCATCACCGCCCCATTTGATTTTGCCAGGGGTGCCATCCATACGCTCAATTAATTTACCGTAAATATCGGTCAACTCTGCACTGAAGCGATGTTTGCCGAAGAAGAAATCAAACGGATCTGGCGTTTTAAAACTAGTGATATTCAGAATGCCGACATCGACAGCGGATACTGTGACCATGGCTTTTTTGCCCGCTGCATTCTCGACTTTCACTTTGGCGATCATGCGTTTTTCTGGCTCGACTTGGGCTGGTGTTGACACACTGACTTTCAACTTACGCGGCTCACGTGCCAGCGGCAACCACGTTAAACCGACAGCACGTGCAGGCGTGACTTTATCGCCTTGACTTCCAGGGCGAAAAACGACGGTTGAGATATACATATCAGAGCGGTTCCAATTTTTATCGACTGGAATACTCACGGTCGTACCATCTGTACTGACGGAAACGCGTTTGCTCCACAAGACTTTATCGGCTTCGACTAAGACCAGAGCTTCACCATCATGCGGTGGAATAATTTTGAGTTTGACATCACTGCCGGGCTTCGCTGGTGCGCCTTCTAATTGCAGACGAACACGATCAGGACGATTGCCTACGCTTTCACTATCCTGCGCATTCCAACCTGCGTAAAAGAAATAGCGCGCAACTAAATTAGTTTCTGGATCGGTGATTTCTAAACGATAACGTCCCCACTTGACTGGCACGGTTAACTTAGCGCGGTTCTTTAATTCCAAAGCACCGGCATGGATGGTTTCTTCACCTTCGGTATAGCCTGAATGCCAGCCACGCCCGGCTTCAAAACGCCAATAGTATTCGCGCTCTTCACGCACCAATTTGAATGGTGCTTGTTTCAGCACAGAAAATTTGCCAGCAGTATTCACGCGGATAATTTCAAATTCCGCCATGCTGCCTTCGCGGGTAACGTCTTTTTCAAACAAAGGACGGATGCCTATCATGTGCTGCGCTGGCCACCAGACACGCTCAATTGAACGCACGACGGGACGACCACCAGACTCTAATAAGCTGAAAGCGGCACGTACTTTCAAAGGTGATTTTGCATTCGCAACGAAAGGCACATCAACTTCGGCTTTACCACTATCATCCAAGCTCGTTTCTTCTAGTTCAGAACGACTCTTATTCGTATCATCGGCAAAATCACCGAAGATAAAGCCCGGCCATTCTTTCGCAACAGGATTCTTGAAACGCTCTTGTGCCACGCTGCCAAGCAAGCGATTACCTGCTGCTGGCGCACCGTACAAATAATCGCCTTGTACATCGACACTGAAACTAGTGGTATCGGCCAATGGTGTCGTTTCTGATTTCAAACTCAGCTTCATACGCTCTGGCAAAAATTCTTCCACCTGAAATGTGTAGATAGAATCTGGTCGTTTCGCCGTCGGATCAGCGCGGAATTCTAAACTCCATTTGCCTGTTGCAGCATCAGGTGGTAAATCGATCGTGTTCTGCAAATAGCCCGGCGTCTTGGAATTAGGTTGCCAAATGCTGGAGCTAACGACATCGCCACTCGGCTTCTTCAAATCGACTTTGATCGGTGCGGGTGGTAAGGCTACGCCTTCTGCTGTGCGCGCTAATAAGGATGCGGTGAATTTTTCACCTGGTCGGTACAGATCACGCCCAGACCATGCGAACAATTTGGCATCGCGCGGCAAATGGCCACCAATATCAAATTCAGCTAAATCCAAACCTGGTTCTTGTAGTGCAATGATTGAGGTTTCTTTACCGCGTTTCGCTAACAATAATTTGGCACCATTCGGCAAACCTGGCAAAACACCGTGACCATCGCCATCGGTTTTTCCACGCAATAAGACTTTACCGTCTGCACCCAAGACTTCTAGATCAACGCTCCCCTGCGCCGAGCCTTCTTTTAAAGAGGTTGTGAAGACATCCGTTTGTTTCAATTGGCGACGTACATGCAAGCCAATATCACTGACGTAAAAATACGTAACTTGATAATCGTAATCGTAATGTCCAGGGCGACGCATCACCGCGACATAAATTCCTGGCTCTTTGAGTTCAGTGATTTTTTCGACCGGCAAGAAACTAACTTTACGGCTATTAGGCACTTCGTTAGTGACGAAACGATTTTGATAAACGCTATCGGCGATACCTTGCAAGGCATTCAACTGCCAACCTGAAGTTAAGCCTTTGAGTTTGTTGCGATTACCATAGTAGTCATAATAATCCTCCTCACCACCCTCATCACTCTCACTTTCATCGCTGCCGTCCTCACTTTGGGTGTGTCGATTCTTGCCGATCACCATGTCGACGAACTTAGGGAGTTTTTCTGGCGAGACACGCAAAAATTCAACATCGACTTCTGGGATATTCACCGTGACAACAGGTAAGCCACCATTCAAACCCGCAGGCAAGACTGTGCCTTTGCTAGCGAAGAAGTAAGATGGCGCCATTTCATCGCTAATGACTTCGCAATTTGCCGCATTCTCTAACTTCTTACCTGAACTGGAAGCGAGCATACCACTCAGTTTGACACTGTATTTATGACCCGCTTTCACAAATGGAAATAGCAAAACATGGGGATTGTCTGAAACGATCCAACCGCCCTTCACCAAGTCACTGGGTTTGGAGGCAGCAGTTGCCGAAGCATCGCCAGATTTCACTTTATTTTTATCTGCCTTGCTATCACCAAGATCAGAAACTTCAATTAACTTATCTAGCGCTTGATCGGCATCGACGCTTTGCGAAAACATCACCGCCAAAGCTGGTTTGTCGTCGTGTAATCGTGCCAGACATGAGCCCATGGTGAACGGCGCATCGGGATTCGCCAATACCGCATCTCCGCTCACTGGCTGCACAGTCTTATGTTTTTTCGCCCACCATAAACCAGTACCACCTGCCACCAATGCCACACTTAGCAAAGCGATGCCTATACTTTTTTTAGAAAATTGCGCCATATCAGTTTCCCTATTTTTTGATGATACCAATATAACATCTTAGCAGACAGAAAACACTTAAATGCCAGATTACACACAGGTATTTATTAAAAGAAATGCGTATCCAATTGATGATTTAGCACATTTAAAAATCATGCAAATACATTAATGAAGATGAAAATGCAATTTGAATTTGCCAAGAATACCCCCAAAAAACAACAAGGTTTTTGATCATATTGCACGTACCAATTCGCTCATGTAGTATGAATTGGCCTATTTTTTGAATGCAAGCAAGGCATACCAGTTATACAAAAAAGCCAATCAACACTCGATTGTTGATGGATCATATTTACAAACAAATGGGAGCAAGAATTGAAAAATAAGACTACAGATTTCGGCCGTTCGCCGAATAAAGAAATTTTTGTGAAGAGTGCGATTCAAGTCGCAATCGTATTATTAGCAGCAGGTGGAATTGCCAACGCACAAACCGCCACCCCGGCCAAAGCAGATGAAAAAGCGGCGGCAACACAGGAAGTTCAGCAGGTTGTCGTCACTTCCACAGGTACTCGTGGCTCAAACAGAACGGTGATTGATACTCCAGTGCCAATTGATATTTTAGCGGCTTCAGAACTAACCAAGACCGCTCAAGCCTCACTTGATAAAGCCCTAGCCTTCCGCGTCCCCTCCTTCAATACCGTACAAACCCCAGTCAATGATGCAACCTCCCTGCTAGATCCTTACGAGATTCGTAATATGGGTCCTAGCCGTTCACTGATCTTAATTAACGGCAAACGTAAAAACGCTAGCTCACTGGTGTACACCCAAACATCACCAGGACGCGGTGAAAGTGGCGCAGATATTTCAGCCATTCCTCAAGACGCAATCAAGCGTATTGAAGTTTTACGTGATGGAGCTTCAGCACAGTATGGTTCCGATGCGATTTCTGGTGTCGTCAATATTATTTTGAAAGACAATCCAGAGGGAACATCGATTACAGGTCGTGCGGGTGTAACCCACGAAGGTGATGGCAAGATGCAATCGATCAGTATCAACCATGGTCTGGCGTTGGGAGATAGTGGTTTTGTCAATTTGACCGGTGAAATTTCCAAAAATGGCTTAGCCTCTCGTTCGGGCATTGTCAGTGCGCGCGGTGAAGCGGCAACGTTTGGCGGCGGGCCTGAAACATTTGCGGCAGACCTTGCCGCAGTCAACGCCTTCCTGGCAAAGAAGCCAGACGCAGGCAATATCAATGGTTCACCTGAATCGCGTACGGGAAAGTTCTTAGTTAACTCAAGATATGACGTCACTGGCGAGGTGAGCGTGTATGGTAACGCAGCATATATAGACAAAAAAATTGATAGTTATGCCAATTATCGTACGCCATACTGGCGCCCGACAGACTACGGTTTGTTACATCCAGCTGGCACACCGTATGAAGGATATGTTCCTGGATTTCTAGGCGCATTAAAGGACTACAACGCAACGATTGGTACAAAATTCGATGTTGCTGGATGGTCTGCTGATGTGAGCTTGACTATCGGTGGCAACGAGCAAAAGTATACTGTTACTAATTCAGTTAACCGCGGCATGGAAGATGCCTATCTGAAAGCAGTAGCGGATAAAACGCCGTTGCCAAAACATGGACAAACACGCTTCGAAGCGGGTGGTTCAAAGTTTACACATACAGTCTGGAATGCTGACTTTTCAAAAGAGTTAAGTAAGAGCATTAACGCTTACTTTGGTAGTGAAATTCGCTCAGAAAAATACACCTTGATCGCTGGGGAAGAAGCTTCGTATTTGTATTCTGGCGCAGATTCATATGCTGGCAACACACCAGACAACTCCTTCAGTTCCAAACGTTCCAACTATGGTATCTATGGCGGAGCCACATTTAACACAACGGATAAACTGATTATTGATGCAATCGGTCGCTATGAAAAATACAGCGATTTCGGCAATGCGATGATCGGCAAACTGAGTGCTAAGTACCAATTCAATGACCAATTTACATTGCGTAGTTCATTGTCCACAGGCTTCCGCGCGCCATCGCTACATCAAATCTACACTCAGAAAGCGCAGTACTCTTTCTCAGGTGGGTCAATTCAAGTTTCTGGTTTGGCGAGCAATGTATCAAAAGAAGCTGCAGCACTCGGTGTTCCGAAGTTAAAAGCTGAAAAATCTACCAGCATCACTTTGGGGTTAGGCTATAAGCCAAACAAAGACACCAGCATGACGCTGGATTACTACAATATTTCTCTCAAAGATCGCATCATTTTGGGTAAAGAAATTAAACCAAGTGGCGACGCAACTGCTGAATTGGATAAGATTTTAAAGGCAGCAAACATCGTGTCTTTGAGCTTCTTTGCCAATGCATTGGATAGCCAAACATCTGGTATCGATTACGTGTTCAACCACCGTAACATGAAATTAGGTGACGGCAAGTTGGCATTCAATTGGTCTGGTAACTACTCATTGAAAAATGAGCGTGATGGCGCAGTCAATAATCCTGCTGCGATTGCAAAAGCTGGCCAATCTGTTTTGGATATTACGCAAGAAGCCTTGATGTTCACTTCACGTCCGAAGTACAAATCCATCATTGGTTTCGACTACGATATCAGCGACTTTAACTTCTCTGTCAACAATACGGTGTTTGGTCCGACCAAGTTCAGAAACGCAGATCTCGATCAAAACTTAGCAGTCGTCTTCAAAACCAAAACTTTGACAGACTTTTCAGTTAACTACCAAATCAACAAAAACATGACCTTGGCGTTTGCGATTAACAATATGTTTAACGTGACACCATCATGGAAATTGGAAGCAGCTGGAGACAAAGCTAAAGGTCAGGCTATTCTCGATAGCAAGACAGTGGACTACACTGGCCGTACGCCAACGCAAATTCAGTCTGATAACATCACATTTGACCAACGTTATTCCATGGTCACTTATGATGGTTCGCATTTCAGCCAATTAGGTCGTATTTACAATCTGTCTCTGAACTACCGTTTCTAATTCCCTTTGGATTAAAGCAGATCGAAACTGACATCGTTTCGACAAACAAAAAGACCACGAATTATTCGTGGTCTTTTTGTTTTCAGAATCAGACAAAATCTACACTGACAATTCAAGCTGCGCCAAATACGACAAACCAGCAATCGCACGACTACCATACCAAGACAGCATTTCTCCATCAACCAGTTTCACGGGCTTCTGAATTTGCTGTTGTAGCTGCTCTGCATGCAACTGCGTAAAACTATACGGTTCCGTTGACAAAAGCACGACATCAATTGTGTGCAGAGATGCATCATCCCAATCAAACACGGGATAACGTTTTTCAATTTCTGTGATTTGTGTCGTTTGCCACTGCTGCCATCCACGTAACGCAAGATTCTGTGCGATATAGGTATCGCGACTGACCGTCATCCACGGATCTTTCCAGATACAGTAGAGCACATTCTTTGGTATTGAATCTACAGGTATTTGCAGCAGATTTTTTTCAAATTCTGCACACAATTGCTCAGCGCGTGGCAAGACGCCAAAGACCGCGCCAAGTAAGCGAAACATGCTCAAATTATCTGCAGGCTTCACTGGATGCGTCACAACAATATGCGGAATAAACTGCGCCAACAGATCCACAGTTGGCTTTTCATTTTCATCAATATTAACGATCAAATGTGTCGGAGCTAACTTTTTCAGCTTTTCCAAATTAACGTCTTTGGTGCCACCAATTTTAGGAATATCACGAACAAGTTCTTTAGGATGTATGCAGAAGCCAGTTCGTGCCACCAAAAATTTTGCTAACCCTAAATCACATAATAACTCTGTGATCGAAGGAACGAGACAAGCGATCCTAGGGTGATCACTCAGTCCGATAGGTGTATGTTGGGTTCCTATTGCATCGGTCAACCAAGATGTATTCAATTGCATATTGCGGCTCTTTATTGATCTGAAGATGAACGTGACTTGCGAGGGGCATTTGCAAACAAGAAGTCATAAAGAAAATTTGGCAGAGTACGTAATACCTTGGCGACCACTCCCATCTGCCACGGAATGACGCGATAGCTTATTCCACGCTGAATACACGCGATTGCACGCTTGGCGAATTGATGTGCCGGCATCAAAAAGGGCATCGCGTAAGTATTAATTTGCGTCATTGGCGTATCGATGTAACCCGGTGCGATGGTAACAACCTTAATCCCACTCGAACGCAATTCCACGCGTAAAGATTCGCAATAACTAATCACCGCCGCCTTCGAGGCACTATAGGCACTAGCACCTGGCAAACCACGAATACCGGCAACACTGGCGATACCAACCAATCGACAGTTACTCGTGTCGGCATGCATTTTCATATGCTCAATAAATGGCGAGAAGGTTGCGACAGTGGCGAGAACATTGGTATCCATGACACGCCGAAAGACGGCCAGATCTTCACTTAATTCAGTTAAGGTACCAACCGAAATCCCTGCACTGGCGACAACCACATTAACCACACCAGCCAGTTGAATAAAATGTTCTGCCGCCGAATGTAAGGACGTATGATCATTCACATCCAGCGCATATATCTGATGCAATTCTGCATTTGGCAAGGTATCACGCAAAGCTTGCAAAGCGTCGTGACGACGGCCAACTAATGCTAAGCGCGCACCTTGCTCCGCATATTCGCGCGCAATCGCGAGTCCCAAACCAGATGATGCGCCTGTAATAAAAACTGCTTGCATAAAAATTGTCCTCGGTTCAGTTTGCCAATATTTGCGCTGCGCACTCTGTGCCAGACAAAAAAAATCCGTCATATCGACGGATTTCTTTTGCGGCTGAAAAGCGCCTTAGCTTACTTCTTTTTATTCACAACAGGTGCGGCACCGGCAGGATTTTTTTCTTTGTACGCTTTATCAACCAGCCAATCCATCACAACTAAACCAGCATGTGAGCCATCACGTACTTTCGACTTCGCAAACAAATCTGCAGGAGAAACGATGAAGCGACCATCAATTGCAACTGTCGGTACGCCATTAATCTTGTAATCACTCATCAATTGAACTGCACGATTGACTTTCGATTGAATCGCGAAAGAACCATAGATGTCGGTGAATTTCTTTTTATCCAAGCCAACTTTCTCTACATACTTAAACACGTCTGCATCACTCGACAATCGATTACGGTCGATATGATAAGCGTTAAAAGTTTTCAATTGATATTCATCCACCTTACCCATCGCTTCTAAAGTGAAATACAACTTTTGTTGCGATGCCATCAAATCACTGAACTTCACATGCACACGCTTCACCACGATACGATCACCTTGCTTTTTAATCCAAGCTTCGAGGTAAGGCTCAAAGGAATTACATGCAGGGCAAAAATAGCCGAAAAATTCTGTGATTTCTACTTTCTTCCCTGCGTCGGTTGGCTGTGGGCGATCCAAAACAGTGTATTCCTGACCTAGGCGCGGCTCTTGCGCTGCCGCAGAGAAAGATAGGAAGGCAATACTGACTAACAGTAACTGACGAAATAAACGCATGGTTTCCTCTTAATGTGTGAATTCAAAATAATATGGCAATATTTACTTGGCAGATCGTACGATAGCCGTCTCTACACTGTTCTCTGACAACTTCGCGCGCATTTTGTTCATCGCATCGAAACTTTCAAACGGCCCGACTCTCACTCTGTGCAAAACGCCATTGTCGCCAGCCTTCTCAGAGACTGCCGCCTCAACACCCACCATTGCCAATTTAGCGCGCGCACTTTCGGCATCTGCAACTTCTTTAAACGCACCAATCTGCAGGAAATAAATGTATTTGTCGTCAGCTACGTCTGGTTTGGAAGCTGCAGTCGGTGCCGCCTGTGTTGCAACTGAAGCAGGTGCAGCCGCTGCAGCATTGGCTGCGGCACTTAAGGCGTCTGCTGGCTTAGCCGCTTCCACAGCTTTACTCGCCGCCACTTCCTTCGCTGCCAGACTGACCGCGTCTTTATTGCCATACAATGGTTTGTTAGGATCCTGCATCTGCGCCAATGGCAAATCTGCTTTATCCGTCTTACCATTTTTATTGGTAAAAGGTGTCGACGCTTTGTTAATCACCAAGGCAACGATTACCGCAATTCCCAGGCCGATGACCAGACCAATGATAATTCCCATTAGAGTATTACCAGACTGACGACGGCATTGTGCGAAGTTCTTCTTTGTGCTTTTACTAGTAACGAAATGCATATTTCCCCTAAATCTACAGTGCTTGATTGTTATGCTAACGAACTGTTTACATTTGATTTGGTGCAGAAACCCCAATCAAACTGAGGCCATTACGTAAAACCTGACGTGTTGCCAGAATTAACGCTAAGCGCGCCAACTTGGTTGGCTCATCATCGACTAATACACGTTCAGCATTGTAATAACTATGCAATTCGCCTGCCAAATCACGCAAGTAGAATGCAACTTGATGTGGACCCAACTCTTCTAAAGCTTTTTCCAACATTTCTGGATATTCGGCCAGCTTTTGCAATAAAGATGCTTCACGCGGGGCAGTCAACGGCGATAAATCAACCTCTTTCAATGCGGCCAAATCGGCGTCAGATTCACTGTACTGCGCTAACATACGGCAAATACGCGCATGTGCATAATGCACGTAGTACACTGGATTTTCATCAGAATTAGCCAACGCGACATCCACATCGAACACAAATTCAGTGTCTGCTTTGCGTGAAATCAGGAAAAAACGTACTGCGTCGCGACCTTTTTGCACATCGCCGCCACCCGACCATTCGATCAAGTCACGCACCGTCACGTAGGAACCAGCACGCTTGGAAATTTTCACTTCCTCACCATCTTTCATGACGGTGACCATTTTGTGCAAAACATAATCTGGATAACCTTGTGGTATACCCTGATTGACCGCCTGCAAACCAGCGCGCACCCGCGCAATCGTACCGTGATGATCACTACCTTGTACGTTAATCGCTTGACTAAATCCACGCTGCCATTTGACCACGTGATAAGCCACATCCGGCACGAAGTAGGTGTAAGTGCCGTCCGACTTTTTCATGACGCGATCTTTATCATCGCCGTATTCTGTTGTACGCAACCACAAGGCGCCATCTTGCTCATAGGTTTTACCGGCAGCAATCAAGGCAGCAACTGCAGCTTCCACTTTTCCATCTGTATAGAGCGAAGACTCAAGATAATAATTATCGAACTTCACACCAAAAGCCAACAAATCAATATCTTGTTCATTGCGCAGATAAGTCACGCCAAATTGACGGATAGAATCGAGATCATTGACATCACCATTAGCGGTAACAGGCTCACCGTTACTGGCGGAAACCGTTTTCTTGGCTAAGAAGTCTTGTGCGATCTCTGCAATATATTCGCCGTTATAAGCAGATTCAGGCCATTCAGCATCTCCCGGTTTGAATCCCTTGGCCCGTGCTTGCACCGACAAAGCCAGATTGCCGATCTGCACACCCGCATCGTTATAGTAAAACTCACGCGTCACCTGATAACTCTGCGCTTCTAGCAGTGCCGACAAGGCATCTCCAAGGGCACCTTGGCGACCGTGACCTACATGCAGAGGACCCGTAGGATTCGCGGACACAAATTCGACAATCACTTTCTTACCAGCGCCTTTAGCGCCTTTACCAAATTGACCTTGCTGCTGCAAAATCGTTTTCACCACAGCTTGTTTTGCCGCCGCTGTAACACGTAGATTAATAAAGCCTGGACCGGCAAGTTCTGCGCTGGCGATCAAAGGATTGTTTTGTGCTAACAAAGCATCGACAATCTGTTGCGCTAATTCGCGTGGATTTTTCTTCAAAGGCTTCGCAATTTGCATTGCAATATTACAAGCAATGTCACCGTGTGAAGGATCACGCGGACGCTCAAGTGCAATCGTAGGATTGAGTTCTGTTCCAGCGATGATCGGCGCGACTACGCTTTTTAATGCTTCAAGTATGTCTTGTTTTTGCTGAGCTAACATGGTGTTTAGATAGTTTTTTGCTGCGCGCGAAAATCACGATACAGGCAAATATTTGAGAGAAAATTAGTCTGCATTATAACCTTTGTCCGACAGCTAATTTACGGCAAACGATCCCAAGCCAAGTAAAAACATTTGAATATCGCACCGACCATCCTCCTGACCCGCATAGCAAACGTCTATTCCGCAATAAATTGAAGTAAGTTTCTGCACAGAAGCGTCTACAAGCAAGCAACGAAGGTGTAAAATCAGTCGCTTTTCCTCTTCTCTGGATTGCACATGTGGTTTAAGAATTTACAAGTTTTCCGTCTTCCTGCGCCTTGGAAAGTCGATGTTGAACAATTGAATATGCAATTGGCATCACAGTCCTTTTCCAACACGGGCTCTGGAGATATGCAAAGCGAAGGCTGGGCATCACCTCGCGGCAATGAGCAACTGGTACACAGCGTCAACCAACAGTTGTTACTTTTATTGCAAACAGAAAAGAAACTATTGCCTTCGTCCGTCGTAAACCAGGTCACCAAAGCGCGCGCCAAAGAACTGGAAGAACAACAGGGTTTCGCTCCGGGTCGCAAAGCCATGAAAGACTTGAAAGAACGCGTCACTGATGAGTTATTACCACGCGCCTTTTCTATCACGCGGCAAACATGGGTTTGGATCGATCCGGTTAATGGTTGGTTAGTGATCGATAGTTCTAGCCCTAGCAAAGCCGATGAAGTGATCAAGCTACTCTTGAAGTGCGACAAAATCCCGATGGAAAGCTTGCGCACTAAGATTTCCCCGCAAACAGCGATGACCGATTGGTTAGCTGGTAATGAAGCACCAAAAGGCTTCACAATAGACCAAGACACTGAATTACGCGCGCACACTGAAGATAAAGCCACCGTCCGCTATGTACGTCACTCAATTGATCCGGACGATGTGCAACGTCACATTGCTGCGGGCAAACAATGCACAAAATTAGCCATGACTTGGGATGACAAGATTTCCTTCGTTCTCTCCGAGAATCTGGCAATCAAGCGTATCAAGCCTTTGGATATTTTGAATGAAGACAAAGATCAGCGTACTGCGGATGAAAATGAACGTTTCGATGCCGATTTCTTGTTAATGGCTTCTGAATTAGCCAAAATGATTGATGACATTGTGTTTTCATTAGGAGGACAGCTAGCCGATCCTTTGGCTGCATAGAACGAAGGTCGCTCACTAAACGCCCTATCTGCCAGCTTATGCTGGCATTTTTTTGCCCGCGCATTTGAGAATACAAAACATTTTATACAGCTATCGTCACCAAACTATTGGTTGCAGCATCTGAGGCATCACTTTTGTATAGACGAAAAAAAACGCGCCTTAGCGCGTTTTTTCTTACAACTTGGCGGAGCGGACGGGGCTCGAA
>DLGN01000388.1 GCA_002482715.1 Oxalobacteraceae bacterium UBA7693 | reverse complement strand
GGGTGCACACAAAATTATTGATGGTGTGACGACGATAGATGAAGTCCTGAAAGTGACCTCGGCACTATTCTAAGAAATATTATTCGCTAAAATACCAAATAAATATTGACTTTTAGTTCACGTCAAAGACCTTGTACTAGACACGAAGAAGGTGAAACACTGTTAGATCGGGCAATACAGCGTATTTCAAGCTCAGCTTCTTTATGTTAAATTCGATGATGCTGTTGATCAGCAATCAGAAATTAACGTAAGGTCAGAATGGATTTGTACGTATTAGATGCAGAAATTTTCGGACTGGAGTCGGCACTGTCGTCGACCGAAGGTTTACCTCGTCTGGAAATTTTAGTACAACTAGCCTGGCACTTGCGGCAACGCGATTGTCAACAGGCACTCTGTCTAGTCAAAGAAGCTGAAGATTTACTCAAGGTCTTCTCAAAGACACTTAAAAATCCAGCATCTACACTGACACGGATTGCACTTATCCGAGCGGAAATTCAGTGGCTTTATGGAGATTTGGATTTAGCCAAACAAGACGCCAATCTTGCCTTCAACTTATCAGAAGAATGCGGAGACCTCATAAGTCTTGGCGATACTTATTTTTTATTTAGCTCTATTCATCGTGACCTAGGCGAAATCCAACAACGTGATCAATGCTTACAAGCGGCGAAAGAGCGATATCAAGATGCCGGTGATCTGCTGCGCACCCAAGTTGTTTTAGCTCGCCAGCTGCATAATAGTGCGATTCGCGATCCACAAAATACACTTACTGAATTACATCAACATTTTAATGTCGAGCTCGACTATCACCCCTCAGTAGTGGCTTGGCTTGCTAGCGCCCGCGCGATCATCGCGAATAAAATTGGCGACATGGGCGAGTCATGCAGGCTACATATCCAAGCGCACGCCGCTGCCTTAGAAACCGGACAAGTTCGTCAATCTATTTTGGCAGCAACAAATGCTGCTGACTCGTTTGCAACCTTGGGCGATATGAATGCTGCACTAGAGTGGGATGAGATTGCACTTGGATACGCGCGAGAAAATCAATGGCCTAGTTCTTTGGCGATTGCCTTACTACAAACAGGTAATGCATTACGATTATTAGGTCGGCATGAAGAAGCAAAAGAGAAACTCATTGAGGCATTAAATAACCAGATAAAAATTCCCAGATCAAGAACTTATGCTCATACCCTGGCGTATCTCGGAGATTTATCCTTAGATTTAGGTAAGCCCGATGAGGCGCTGCGTTTTTTCGAGCAAGCTGCGGAGCGTATTGAAAATCATAATGAGCCCGTGTTTTTATCAGATTGCTGGCGTGGTCAGGCAATTGCATATTGTCGTCTCGACCTAGTCAACGAAGCGCATGAGAAAATCTGTCAAGCGCTGAATATTGCACGCGAACACCACAATATCGACGAGCAGATTAAATGTTTGCGGGTGTACGCAGAACTCGCAAGAAAAAATCCCGATTTTCACAATAATTCGCTGCGAATTGAAAGCCAAGCTCCCAATCTGTGCTTGCATTATCAACTGGAAGCGCTCGCCCTGTGCCAATCCATCAAAGGCATCAACATTCCGGCAGATTTGTTGGACCATATTGCAGACAGCTATGCACTCATTGCAGATTTTCAATCCGCATTTCATTATTCACGCCTGGCAGCAAAAGCAAAAGATAATCGTCGATTACATGAAGCACATAATCGTGCAATTGCAATGCAGGTTCGCTATGAAAATGCGCGCCACCGTGCGGACGCAGAATATCATCAAAAAATTGCGACATCCGAAGCAGAACGCGCTGCCAGTTTACAAGAAGCCAGCAACACCCTTGAAACCTTAGGCCTAATCGGACGTGAACTCACCGCAAATTTAGATGTGGAATCTGTATTCGAAGCTTTGCATAGACATGTCAATGATTTGCTCGATGCAACAAGTTTTGGAATATCGTTACTGGAGCCTGATGGCGATACTTTACGTTTCGTTTTCGGCATAGAGAATGGCGTACCAATTCCATGCTTTGAAACGGCTCTTGATCATCCTATCTCATCATTTGCGCGGTGCGCGCGTGAACGTCAGGAGATTGTATTAGAGCGAGAACCTGGCGCCACCGGTCGTTTTATTATTCCCGGCACGGTCGCTACCCTCAGCCTTTTGTACACACCATTGATGATAGGTGAACGCCTGTTAGGTGTGATGTCGATCCAATCAACCCGAGCGCATGTTTATGGTGAACGTGAACGTTCTATCTTACGTACCCTGGCAGCCTATGGCGCGATTGCGCTCGATAATGCATCTGCCTATAAGCAATTACAACTCACCTTAACTGCATTGCGGGAAACGCAAAATCAATTAGAAGAAGTCAGTATCACAGATCCATTGACAGGATTACGCAATAGACGATTTTTGCTACAAAACATCGAAAGTGATGTAGCACGGGCGCTGCGCGCTTACGAAGATCAAATGCATAATCCTAGCGAGCTAATGAATCACCCCGCTGACAGTGATATCGTGTTTTTTATGGTTGATCTCGATCATTTTAAATCAGTCAACGATACTTATGGTCACGCCTGCGGTGACATGGTACTGATGCAAATGCGAGACCGTTTGCAAAGTGTTTTTAGGGAATCCGATTATCTGGTGCGCTGGGGCGGAGAAGAATTTCTAGTCGTTGCCCGCACTTGCAATCGTAAAGATGCCGCGCTGGTCGCTGAACGCATCCGTCAAGTAGTCGCTGATACCACCTTTAAATTACTTGATGACGTCGAAATTTCTCGCACCTGTTCGGTTGGCTATGCGAGCTTCCCGTTCCTGCCAATGCAGCCCCATCTGGTCACTTGGGCACAGGTGGTAAATTTTGCGGATCAGGGTTTATATATGGTGAAAAAATCTGGGCGGAATGCTTGTATAGGAATCATACACACTAGCCTGGTACAGCCAGAAGATTTCTATAGTCGTGTAATGCGCCATCCGCAACAAGCGGCGCAGTCGGGTTTAATCAGCATTGCATCGCATCGAACAGATGATTTGGACGATGCGATACATGCAAGCTAATATGCAAGCTCGTTTTCAATTTCATTCATCAAGTTAAGTTAAGTTAAGTTAAATCTTCAACTCTAATCTTAAATTGAATACGGTATAAGTACGAGAGCGATTGCTTTGCAAGTAGTTGATGCGATTGATCGCCAAACTATTCCCACTAACATAATCGTTCGCCTGCAAATTATTCGCGGCAAGACGTATCTTTATGTTAGGTGAAAATTTCCACAAGGCGTAAACGTCAACTTGCCGCTTAATACCGATACTGAGCATTTGTGTGTCGCTGACTTGATTGACGTAAGCTGGCGTCCAATTTAAGTTCCCGCCTAGTGTCATCGGCAAACCACTGATCCGATAATCTAAACCAAGATTTGCGGTCTGACCAGGTTGCTGATCTAAACGATTATTGGGCCCCTTGACATCATCGACGCTAGACCAAAATCGACTGTAGTTGGTGCGTACATCGACTGCCGGCC
>DLGN01000210.1:1037-7381 GCA_002482715.1 Oxalobacteraceae bacterium UBA7693 | reverse complement strand
TATGCTGAAGCGTAGCGTAAGCACTCCGAAGGGGCGAGTCTACGGTCGCCTTTTTTGGAGCACCTTTTTTGGCGAAGCAAAAAAGGTGCTTGGCTGTCGGGCCACACCCGACCTGCAACCAATGAGCTTACGAGAAAAAATTAATAAAAACCGGAAAATCAATCTACAAAAAACTACTTACCCCACCAGCCTTATACAAAACCACACCATACTTCACTCTTCCACGTCCACTTTCAATTGCAACAAGCAGTTCGCTACTATTTTTTCCTAGCATCTTCTACGCGATAAATAATGTCACCATTACGTACAAATATCTGATCTTCAATTTCAATCATTTCACCACTAAGATTTACATCTATTCCTTGAGGCGACTGGAGACGTGAAACTTTCCCATCAGATTCAACGATAAACAATCCCAAATTCGCTTTCACTAAGTAGGCTGTATTTTTATTATTCACTTGCACCCCGTGAATGCGCCCTGTTCGATACTGATCTGCCAAAAAATGAGGGACAACTTTACTTCCCTGGACCGTAAAAATTCCATTATCAGTCGCGAGAACAGTCTGCTTATTAAACCGCAAAAATTGCTGAATACGTCCCAGTTTTTCTCGATCAAATTGGATCGTAGATTCGTAGCCTGTACGTTCAGACCACTTATAAATCTTATCTTCCGCAATAAAGTACAAATACTCACCAGTCGAAAAAAACTTTTCTATCGTGCTAGCTGATGGCCATGGCAATTGTTTATAAACTACAGCATTCCCTTCCTCTCCTACCAAAAATACTTTCTCACTCCGATTGGAAATCACAAGGACATCTTTTCTCTGCGCATCTAATCGATGCATGTGCCGAATTTGTAATCGCTCCCAAGAATTCATTCCCGGAAAATTTATCTCATCCTGACCTTTTAAGGTCCAGCGTATTAACCTTCCCTTACGCATATCCTCGATCAAGGCCGTTTCGCCCAAGTTAAGGGCCTTCCCATCTTTACCCCCATAATTCAGGCTAATTATCCTCGACTTCCCGGCATTGTTTGCAACAACAATTTTCTCGTGCCATCTAGCATCGAAAGCGCGTTTAACATCATGAAAAAGCTTTAAACCGCGCACTATTCCAAGTTGATATTTTTCGCTTCTTTCTGGCCTAACTAGCGAACAGAAGGATGCCGTCTTTTTTAGATTCTTTGTCACGATGAAAAAACCGTTTTTCGCTCTAGCTAGTATGTCACCGCGACCTTGCATTGGGTAAAGTTCAACGCCGAGACTTGGGTCTAGCAATTGATTGCCTGAGATACGCTCTATTCGAGTCGGTGAATAATTCAAATAAACACCAGTATTAAGTGCTACAACTTTTAATTCATCACCAAGAGTAATTTGAGTTTCTTTCTTTCGAATTTGTGACCGACGAAGTCCTTCTAAATACTTCATATTTTCGGGATCACGCGGCATGTCAAACGCGGCAAATTCATAATTTTTTACTCGAATCGCTTTTCCTTGCCTCATTGGATCGTAAATTAAGATTGATTTAGCTTGATCAAGGTAAACTGAGTTATAAAAATATGTGAGTTGAATAGGTTCAATATTCACCCCTTCATTAAAATTTTTGATGGTCCAAAGAAAGCCGGATCGTCCGTTGATCAAAACATGAGGAGAAACAGGATAAACATAAAAAAAATCGCTGGTAGCCATCCAACTGTCATCTGGTTGATGAATGACGGGCACGATACAGTAATCTTCATTTTGTATTTTGCCTTTTGCATCATTTACAAATAGCTGTGTAACTAATAACGCAGCGAATAGTTTACAAATCAGCTTTATGTACATACTCTGCTCCAGACGAAAACAGCATGCTACCATCAAATAGCTAATTTAATAACAACCCACTCCCCTTGGGCTCGCGGATAAAACAAGCATCCAATAGATCACCACAAAAACAAAAAAGCCGAACCTTTTACAGTCCGGCTTTCCAAATACTACCAAAAACAAAAACGACTACTGCCCCCAACCACCCCCAACAGCCTTATACAAAGCCACACCAGAACTCAGCTTCGCACGTTGACTATCAATCGCAGCAATCTCCGCCTGCATCAAATCTCTTTGTGCATTCAAGACCTCAACATAAGCGCTATACCCGCTTTGGTAACGCAAGTTCGACAAACGATAAGTTTCACGTACCGCCGATAAACGAGATTGTGTTGAAACATCAATCTCTGCATTGCTCGCTGCATTATTCAAACTATCGTGCACATCGCGGAAAGCGTTTTGCACGGTCTGAACATACTGCCCCACGGCCTGACGCTTGCGAGCTTCGGAGCCCTCGACAACTGCACCGACAGCACCTGCGCGAAAAACGGGTTGCGCCAAGCTTGATGCGACATTCCACAACAATGATGCTGGGCTGAACAAATCTTCCAACATACGCGATTCACGTCCAAGCGACGTGGTTAAACGCAAACTTGGGAAATAAGCCGACTTCGCTTGACCGACATCGGCGTTAGCGGCAACCAAAGCNNAGATCGGGGCGACGCGCCAACAGATCGGATGGCAATTCTGCCGCTGTCGGCAGATTTTGTACCAATTGCTGTATCGTCAAACCTCGTGGAATCTCAGGATTCATTACTTGCTTTGGTGTGCGTCCGACCAACACTGCCAATGCAGATTCAACATTGCGTAATGCCTGCTTCGCTTGCGCGAAAGCGATTTCACCAGTAGCGAGTTCAGATTCGGCGTAATGCAAATCGATATCACCAATCGCACCTGCTGCATGACGTTTGCGCTGTAAGCTTAAATTCCCTTGACGGCTCTTTAAAGTCGTTTCAGCAAATGCTAACTGGGCATCGAAAGCGCGCAGAGAGAAGTAAGTTTGTGCCACATTCGCGACTAAACTAATTTGCACTGCATCGCGAGTCGACTGCTGTGCCAACAAACGTGCTTTCGCGGCCTCATCGGCACGACTCAATTTACCAAACAGGTCTAGCTCATATGCTGCGCTCAAGCCGAATTGGTAATTCTCGGCAACCAGCTTGGCATTGGCAGGTAACTTGCCAGAGTTTTCACTGGTGCGAGAACGGCTCACTGCCAAATTCGCGTCGACAGTCGGAAAACGATTTGCCAGCGCAATTCCGGCGGTCGCTTTCGCTTCATCCATACGGGCAGTCGCAATCAACAAATCTTGATTTTGTTTCAGTGCATCGTCGATCAGTTGATTCAACACGGGATCTTGTAGGCCCTTCCACCAATTCTTTAATGCCGCATTTTGCACATTAGAGGATGATGTTGATTGCGGCAAATCCAATTGCGGACGTTGATAGTCAGGTCCGACGGAAATACATCCGGCCAAAGTTAAACTCAACACCAGCGGCAACATTTTCAAGCTGGAGCTTTGAGGAAAAATCTTCCCTAATCTCATGATTTCACCTCATTATTTTCTTTAGCTGCATCTGTACTTTTCACATCATTTTCCACTTTTCTAAATGGATTCTCAAATGGATCATTGGCATACTTGTGCTCTGGATGATCAAAGTCCGTATCTAAAGTTTTGAAGCGACGGTCATAGATCAATTTAAAGAACAATGGCACCAAGAAAATCGCGAGGAAGGTCGCGGCAATCATGCCACCCAACACACCTGTACCCAAAGATTGACGCGCTGCCGCACCAGCACCACTGGAGAACGCCAAGGGAACCACACCCAAAATAAATGCCAAGGAAGTCATCAAAATTGGACGGAAACGCAAACGTGCTGCTTCGACTGCCGCCGCAACTGGCGCATAACCTTCATGCACTTTCATTACCGCAAACTCCACAATCAAAATCGCATTCTTCGCAGACAAACCTAGCAAGGTAACCAAACCAATTTGGAAGTACACGTCATTATTAAATTGACGCAAATACACGGCTAACAGTGCACCGAAGATACCAAATGGCATTGCCAACAAAACCGAGAACGGCAAAGACCATTTTTCATATTGGGCTGCAAGGATCAAGAAAATCATCAAAACACCGGCACCCAAGGCCAAGCCGCCGGCGCTGCTGCTACGTTTCTCTTGGAAAGATGCACCGCCCCAGTCATACGTCACATCCGCTGGCAAGACATTTTTCGCGGCACGTTCCATCGCTGCAATCGCCTGACCAGAACTAAAACCAGGTTTTGCATCACCGAGCAATTTGATCGCAGGCAGCGCATTAAAGCGCTGCACAGAATCAGGGCCGGTAATGAACTTCGTCGTTGTAAAGGCACGAATAGGAATCATCTGGCCAGTCGTCGAGCGAACATACAAATTACCAATATCTTCAGGCTTAGCACGATATTGACCTTCGGCTTGCAACTGCACTGTGTAGACACGACCATTTTTATTAAAGTCGTTCACATAGTAGCTACCCAAAGTCGCAGCCAAAGTATTGTAGACATCGGATAAAACTACGCCCATAGAACGCGCTTTTTCATTATCAACATCCACAAACAATTGCGGAGAATTCGCTTGCCACAAAGTTTTGACGCCTGCTAATTCTGGTTGCTTATTCGCTTCCGCGATCAAGGCTGGTAACAATTCTGCCAAGCGTTTTACACCGCCCTCACCTTTGTTTTGCAAATAGAACTCAAAACCACCGGTTTGTCCTAAACCTTGAATTGCTGGCGGGCTAAAAAACAAAGGCAAACCTTCTTTGATGCCGCCTGTTTTCATAAATGCTTCGCCCACCAATTCTTTGGCCGATTTATCGCGCTCATCCCACGAACGCAATGGGAAGAACATGGTCGCTGAAGAAGACTTCAAACCGCCACCTCCCAAGAAATCCAAACCAATCAAAGCGAAACGCGTGTCGATATCTTTGCTCGATTCAAGCGCCGTTTCCATTTGCTTAACCATCATATTCGTGCGCTCTAAAGATGCACCTTCTGGCAAGATTGCAGCACCGATGAAATAACCTTGATCTTCATCTGGCACCAAACCACCTGGCACAGTTTTCCACAGCAAGCCAGCCAAAGCGATCATACCGACGAACAAGCTCACACCTAACACTGCACGCTTCAAGAAGAAAGTCACCCCGGCGGTATAACGTCGGGTCAAATGCGCAAATGCGTGGTTAAACCAATCAAAGAAACGATTATGATTTTCCGCACCCGGCTTCAACAAAATCGCGCACAAAGCAGGTGTCAAAGTCAGAGCAACGATACCGGACAAAATCACAGCAATCGAAATCGTTACGGAGAACTGACGATATAACTCACCAGCCAAACCGCCCAAGAATGCAATCGGACCAAACGCAGCAACCAATACCAAGACAATCGCAATGACCGGCCCTGTCACTTCTTGCATCGCTTCGATCGCTGCTTCTTTTGGCGACATGCCTTCTTCATTCATCAAACGTTCAACGTTTTCCAACACCACGATCGCATCATCGACCACGATACCAATTGCCAGCACCATACCGAACAAGGTCAAGGTATTGATGCTGTAGCCGAGCATATGCAAACCTGCCATGGTACCGATCAGTGACACTGGAACTGCCAAAGTTGGAATGATGGTCGCGCGCCAGCTTTGTAGGAACAAGTACACCACGACAAAGACCAACACCATCGCTTCGGCTAAGGTTTTTAACACTTCATAAATTGATTCCGTCACGAACGGTGTTGTGTCGTAAGGTGTGTCGTAGGTCATTCCTTCTGGGAATTTCGCTTTCAATTCTTGTAAGGTTTTCTCTACTGCTTCGCGTGTATCTAATGCATTTGCGCCAGTCTGCAAGAAAATACCGACGTTCGCGGATGGATGGCCGTTGATACGTCCAAACAAGTTGTAGTCTTTCGAACCCAATTCAACACGTGCGACATCACTTAAGCGGACAGTGCTACCGCCTTTACCTGCTTTAATGATGATATTGGCAAACTCGGATGGTTCTAATAATCGTCCTTTTGCCGTGACGGTCATCGTTAATTCTTCAGTGTTATTCGGTGGCGCACCAATCTTACCAGCGGCATATTGCGCATTCTGTTCACCCACGGCACTAGCGATATCAGCAACGGTAACGCCAAGTTGTGCCATACGATCTGGACGCATCCAAATACGCATCGCATAATCTTTTGCACCAAACACTTGGACATTGGTCGTACCAGGAATACGCTTAATCGCATCAAGCACGTTTTGCGTCACATAATTCGACAAATACAAATCGTCGTAGCGATTGTCTTTAGAATAGAAAGCCGCAACCACTAAGAAATTCGATGAACTCTTAGATACGGTCACGCCTTGACGGCGCACCTCTTGCGGCAATTTCGCTTCAGCCTGACGCACGCGGTTGTTAACGTTAACTGCGGCAATATCCAAATCCGTACCAACATCAAAAGTCAC
>DLGN01000210.1:251-1016 GCA_002482715.1 Oxalobacteraceae bacterium UBA7693 | reverse complement strand
CCTGCTGCCGACACAGAATCCATGTACAACATATTCTCAACACCGTTAATTTGTTCTTCAATCGGTGCAGCAACAGTACGTTCCAACACTTCAGCAGAAGCGCCAGGATAGAAAGCAACAACATTCACCACCGGTGGTGAAATTTCGGGATAACGTTCGATTGGCAAGACGCGCAAGGCGGCCAATCCTGCGATCACGATAATCAACGACAAGACAGTCGCAAAAATCGGTCGGTTAATAAAAAATTTAGAAAACATAAAGAGTCCTTAAAATCGATAACGATACGCACGCATCCTTTACGGACTTAGTGCGCAGCTTTCGCGCTTGCAGAAGCAGAAGCTGAAGTAGCTGCTGGCGCAGCAGGTGCTGTGCTTGCGGCTGTTTTTGCATCAATGGCGACAGGTTTCACTGTCATGCCAGGATCATGGGCTTTGATAAAACCGTCCACCAAAACGCGCTCACCCGCTTGCAAACCTTTCGTTACGATCCATTCGCCACGCGACCAGCCATCCAACTGAACTGGACGCGGCACCAATTTATTATCTGGCGATACGCCAAATACCATCTTGCCCATAGGACTATCAATCACCGCACGTTGCGGAACCGCAATTGCCGCTTGGCGTGTCGCACCTTGCAACATCACACGTACAAATTGGCCTGGACGCAAAGCACCGTCTGGATTAGCAATCTGCGCACGCGCATCAAAACCACCCGTTGTCGTGTTCACTTTCTCGCTCAAGAAATTCATCTTGCCTGCAGTCGGGT
>DLGN01000210.1:0-210 GCA_002482715.1 Oxalobacteraceae bacterium UBA7693 | reverse complement strand
TGAAATCCAAGCCACCGTTACTGGCGCGCTTGCCTGGCAAATGTAATTTACCGTTAGTCAAATCCGCATTGAGTTTCAGATAATCTGCTTCACTCACACTGAAATTGACATAGATAGGATCAGTCTGCACGATGGTCGTCAACAAACTATCTGCGGGCGTGACTAAACTACCATTCGGCTTCACAGCAACACAAAACTAAGCAACAAACC
>DLGN01000030.1:7444-12743 GCA_002482715.1 Oxalobacteraceae bacterium UBA7693 | reverse complement strand
TGTGTTTGCCTTGGTACTAATTGGTTTCGGACTGTTTGGCTTGTACTACTTTGATATGAAAAGCATGCCAGACTTCTTATGTGTGACACCTAATTATGCCTAGCAGATCTGGCTCGGTCAGCTAGGTATCTTTTGAGCTTTATTTTTGGATATCTAGCAGGGTGGATAGAACTTCATCCGCTGTCTTGACGACTTGTGCCGACAATTGAAAACCTGCTTTGTATTGCAAACTATTGGTTATTTCTGTCGCTAAATCGGTGCCACTCAATTCACTCTGATTCTCTTGTGCCGCCAATGCCTGACTTTCTTTGCTGATGCTCACGCGTACGCCGCCGTTCGCATTTTCCTGAAAACTGGCAACTTCTGGTTTAAACGATTTTGTTTGCGCATTCGCGACGTTATTTGCGCTGCTATCTAATGCGCCTTGATAGGCTTTCATGCCAGAAATACCAATATTTAGACTAGATATGGCCATGATGATGACTCCAGAGAGGAAGTAGGCGAAGAGGTCGGATGCAATTAGTTTTTTAAGGATAGCTGGAATTCTTAGGAACCGCCAATTAATTTTTTGTGTGGCGACCTAAACATCAATGAAATTCCTGAATGTAGTGTGCAATCATTGCAATTTTATTGCCGTGTTTTCCAGATTTGAAAGAGGAAGATCTAAAGGAATGCGAATCTGAATTTGCGTGCCTTTACCAACTTCACTGCGGACTTTGAAATCACCTTGCATGGCTTTGATTCTTTCACGCATGCCGACCAAGCCAAAAGAGCGTGTTTTATTCATCGCGCCTTCTTCTATCCCACGGCCATCATCTTGTATGGTGAAGGTGAGCTCATCTTGTTTGCGTTCAAATTGAATGTCGACGTGACTCGCTTTTGCGTGACGAGCGACATTGGTCAAAGACTCTTGAATAATCCGATAGATTGCCGTACTGCGTTCATCATCTAAGATGAGTTGTTCTTCATCAGCGATTAAATCGCAGTGCACGCCATGCCTTTGTGAAAATTCTTTTTGTAGTGTTTGTAGTGCAAAGAATAAACCACCTTCATCCAGTGCTCGCGGACGTAGATCGGTTGCGATACGACGTAAGGTGGTGATTGACGTCAGCAATAGTTGATCCATGCTGTTCACGGTCGTACGAGACTTAGCAGTCATATTTTGGTCGCGTTGAAGTAGTGATAAGTCCATTCGTAAAGCGGCAAGCAATTGACCAAGATCATCATGCAGTTCGCGCGCAATATGCTTACGCTCTTCTTCTCGTATGCTTTGTAATGCAGATGATAATTGCGTCAGTTCAGAATGGTATTGCGCCATTTTTTCTTTTGCCGCCTTACGTTCACTGATGTCACGGAAAATCACAGTGAAGAAGCGTTTCTCGTTTTCTATCAAACTGGAAATAGATGCTTCGAGTGGGAATTCTGTGCCATCTGCGTGTAATCCTGTGACATAGTAATCATCAAAACGACTACCCATTTTACGTCGGGTTGTACCTCGCTCACCGAATTGATTGACATGACTACCGTGCACGTGTCGGTGTCGCATCGGGATAACGATATCGAGCGAAGCACCCATCAAGTCATTTACTTCGTAGCCAAAAATACTTGCTGCTGCTGGATTCACTAAAATAATCTGATGTTGATCGTTGATCGTGATAATTCCATCCATCGCCGTTTCGATAACACCTGTCAGTCTTTGTTGGTGGATGAGTAGATCGTCTGCCGCTTGTTGCAAATCTTTGGTACTTTGAATCAAACTGGAGTAAGGGGCGTGAATCGTAATACCCACCATGCCACGATAAATCGCGAGTGCGGACAGTACTTGAAACACATGTCCAATAGCCACAAAAATTTCGTCTGGAAGTCGGTATAAAGAAAAATAGGTTTCAGAAATTGCCATCATCGTGGATGAGAAAAATAGTAGGCTTCTTTTGATTTTCAGATGTCCTTCGGTATCGATGTTTTTTGTCGCAATTATTTGTCGATAAAACAGCAATGCCGTCAATGAATTGGTCACTACCAGAACAATTTCGCATTGGATTTTGAATTCCGTCTGTCCTATGCCTGCCAAATAGGTGGTGGGCAGAATTTCTGGATAGTTGAAAATAATGATGGTCGTGATGATCGTTAAGAACAGACCTAAATAAACACTGATTTTCGAATAGGTTTCAGAAATATCGGTATCGCGTGTTTGGAGTACCAGACCTAGTAAGGTGAAGCTGATGAGGTAACGGGAAAGCAACCAAAAACTTAATGATTTATGCATGTCAACAGGCGCCGGAAAACCTGGCATGCCCTGAAACGAAATGGCATGGAAAAAACCAAATATAGAGGCGCTGAGGAAGGTGACCGCTAGAATTAAGCTACTTAATTTGCGTAAATTTCCAAATGCATTCCAGCAGACGATGAACACAGATGTGAAAATGATGATGGTTGCCGTTTCCAAACCAGTGTGAATGATTAAGGCATTGGGTACACTTAATTCAGCGAAGTATTTTTGTTGCGACCACATGAAGCCAGATAAAATCAAAAGCACCACACTAATCCAAGTGATCCGCTTGAGTTCTAGTGTATTGGCATTTGTCATAATCAGTAAGCGCAGTAGATGAGGTTAAGATGGTATTGTATTGCCGCGTATATGAAGGCAGGCTTACGCTTTTCTTTTCGCATTTACTTAGAGTCAGATTCCAGCCTAAGCCTTTGCGAGCAAGCTATTAGCGATACCTTAATTCATCATTGATGAAATACCGAAAACTCAATAGCCTGATCTGATCCACTTATGTGGGGGCTATTTAGGTTGACTAGACGTTTTCTTATGATGAGCATTCAGTATACAGGCTTCGTCCTCAATTGATGAGAAGGATGGCGATTGAAATGGATTGAAACGGATTGAAATTCTCCGAGCTCGTCTCTTAGTATTTTTTGGGGCAAGGAATACATTAACCATCTAGATCTACAAAACAGATCTACAAAATAGATCCACGAATTTAATGTGACATTAAAACGGGGATCGTCATTTTTTCCAAGATGGTTCGCGTTGTGCCACCCATAATCATTTCTCGGAATCTGGAGTGACCATAACCACCCATCACAAGTAAGTCGGCGCCTAATTCTTTGCAAGCATGCAGAACCGCGGTGCCGGTATCTTGTGTGCTAAAACGAGTGGCGATTTCAATATTAACCCCATGTCTGCTCAAATACAGTGCGATGTCGGCTCCAGGCTCCTCACCATGTGTTTCGCTGCGCTTTTCTGGATTGATAATCAGCAACTGTACCAATCGACTCGCTTTCAGCAGCGGCAGCGCATCCGTTAACGCGCGCGCCGCTTCACGACTTCCATCCCAAGCGACTACGCAACGTTCTCCAACAGTCAGGGTTTCGCTAGTATGCGGCGTTACTAAAACGGGACGACCTGAGTTGACAATCATAAACTCCGGAAAGTCAGATAAAACAGACGGCGATGGTTCATTGCGATTGGTTTGTCCGATGATAATTAAGTCTGCGTAGCGAGCACGTAAACCCAAACCACCATTTGCCTCATCGTTGGCAATCAGACTTTCCGTGGTTGCCACGCCAAAGTTGGCACTCGCTTGATTGAATTGCGCAATGGCTTTCTCGGCGCGTTCTCGCAATGCGCTCAGATGCAGCATGATATTCGGATCGCCAACGCCGAGATCTGTGCTTTCAAAGATATAACGTGAGATGCCAGTTAAGGCTACGCCAGTGATGTGGGCATCAAATTTGGCGGCGATCTGATGAGCGATTTGCGTACGTTTGATAGCACTCTTTGATTCATCAATATGGACCAATATCGTCTTATAGGACATCGCACACCTCACGTTAAGAGTTGAATGATAACTAATTTAATGCAGCTGCCAATTCGCCATTCCATTGCGGAAGCAAGTTCTTATTGACAAGTGCACTGACTTTCTCCGCTACTTTAATCCGAGCTTTCGCTGGTGGCAAGCGACGTAGTGTTTTGAGTGCGACAGGATCTAATAAATTAATTTCGCGCTGTTCTACTGAGATCATGCCTAATTCATTGAGTGCAGATAAAGTGCGGCTGACCGTTTCTAAGGTGAGACCTAAATAGCTACCGATTTCTTGACGAGTCATCCGTAAATTGAAACTGCGACCTGAGTATCCCATCTGGTTAAAGCGTTCACCCAGATTGGTGAGGAATCGCGCAACCTTGGCCTCTGCACTTAGCGCGCTAAGCATGCTGATCATCATTTGTTCGCGTACGATCTCTCTGCTCATGACACTGAACATCGCTTGTTCTAATTCAATGTGGATGCGACCGAGTGAGGTGAAGGTTTTATATGGCACCAAAATCATATCGCAGTCGCTCAAAGCAATTGCTTCGGATGCATAGTGCTGTTTGTGTATACCATCAATGCCGAGTAAATCACCTTTCATGGGAAAGCTTAGTACCTGCTCGTTTCCATATTCGTCAATGTGCACCGTTTTTAGAAAGCCAGAGTTGACAATGTACAAGGTGTCAAAAGCTTGTCCGATGCGATGAATTCTTTGGCCAGCTTTAAAGCGTACATGTTGAAATAGCGTATCTTCTTCATCAACTGTTGCTGGTGCTGGGATTGTGAGTAATTCACAAACTTGGCGTAGATTAGACCACAAGCTACCTTGCTGGCGCCATGCGCTGTCGGATAAAGTGGAAATGTCAGCAAAACGATTTGCTTGAGAAAGTGTAGATAAGTTCGACATGATTTACTCTCTATAAAGTGGATTTCTAAATTCTGAATGGATGCTTGTCAAATTGCTTTAATGTGTTGATCCAGATGTCTGCCAGCGATGCAAAATACTGGGGATCTGCTCGAAATCTGTCGATTTGTCGAGAAAGCTATCAGCACCGGCGCGCAAGGCTTGCATGCGATTGGCTTCACTCGAATGATTGGTCAGAACGACGATACGAATTTCTGGATGCGTATTCTTAATTTTTTTGAGCAAGACCAAACCATTGCCGTCGCTGAGTTGAATGTCGAGAATCATGGCATCCGCGTGAGCATCAATAATTTTGTTATATGCACTGCCGATATCAGGGGAAATGCCGACAATACTTACATCGTGCAATTCCTCAATGAACCTTACCAATCGGTTCTGAATCAAGAGCGAATCTTCAACAATAAACAAATTCATGGCGCGTTTTAATCTCTAATGGACTTGCGTTATCTGCATGTGCTCATTATGGACAAGTGGGCGTTTGATTTAAATCAGTGTTTGCTGATTTAAAGTATGGGAGTTTTCCAGCGATTTGTAGGAATATTCCTAGCGCAACAAT
>DLGN01000030.1:0-7392 GCA_002482715.1 Oxalobacteraceae bacterium UBA7693 | reverse complement strand
GAATTAGTGCAATACGCCATGGCGTATTGCACTAATTCAGAAATTGACTGCAATTCCATTTTCTGCATGATGCGGGTTTTATGCGTGCTCACAGTCTTAACACTCAGATGTAACATTTCGCCTATCTCGGTAATCGTTTTTCCTTTAGCTAAGTAGCAAAATACTTCGAATTCACGATCTGACAAAGCGCTATGTGTTAAGTCGGTTTTGTTGGAAGGCATCGCAGACATCGCTAATTGCTCAGCAACTTCCATGCTGATGTAGGGGCGGCCAGACGCTACTTTTCTTAGTGCAGTAACTAGTTGTGTTCCAGCACTTTCTTTGGTCAGGTAACCGTTTGCACCAGCGCGGATGGCTCTTACTGCATATTGTTCTTCTTCGTGCATGGTCAGAATCAGAATCGGCAGTTTGGGGAACTCTTCTTTAATCTGATGGATGAGATCTACGCCGCTACGACCCGGCATTGATAAGTCGAGCAAGAGTACATCGAAATCCTCAGAGCGAACTTTGGTAATTGTGTCGTGTCCATCAATTGCCTCCCCAATGACTTGTATATCCTCGATTCCATCCAAAATACGTTTTAAGCCTTCACGCATAATGGTGTGGTCGTCAGCGATTAAAATTCTTATCATAAAAAGCTATCTTTTCTTAATTCTTTTTGGATGTTGAAATACTTGTTTCAGGTGATCTCGCGTATTTTAAATTGTCGACCTTTGATATTGCAGCGCCCAAGTTGACTTAACACTTGTTCCGCAATGTTACGATCAACGGCGACATAAGACATAAACTCAAAAACATTAATTTTTCCAACTTGATCTTTGCTAACGCCAACATCGCCAGTCAGTGCGCCCAAAATATCACCAGGGCGTAATTTGTCTTTTTTGCCACCAGAAATGCAGATGCTAATTTTCGGCGCAATTAAGGCTGTTTGATTGAGGCTAAGTTCATTGATGGATTTCCACGTGACACTTTGATGTTGATATTCTTCAATCAGACGCACCCATTTTTTCTCATTGGGCGCAGCGAGTGTTAGCGCTAATCCGCGCTCACCAGCGCGACCAGTTCTGCCAATACGATGAATATGCACTTCGGTATCTTTAGAAACGTCAACATTAATGACGGCGCCTAAAGATTGAATATCGATACCGCGAGCGGCAACATCAGTCGCTACCAGTACGGAGCAACTCTGATTAGCAAATAAAACCAAAATTTCGTCACGGTCGCGTTGCTCCATATCGCCATGTAGGGCAAGGGCAGTAATGCCTTGTTGCTGTAGTTCTTCCGCTAGCTCGTCACAGTGAATTTTGGTATTGCAAAATGCGATAGTGGAAACTGGTTGGTAATGAAAAAGCAACTGGCTGACCGCAGCATTTCTGCTTTCTGGTGTGACTTCAAAGAAAAATTGTTCAATCTGCTGACTGGCGTGCTGGCTTTCGACTTTGATTTCAACCGGGTCGCGCAAAAAGCTGGAGGTCGCGTGACGCATGTCGTTTGGATAAGTTGCGGAAAACAACAATGTCTGACGACGTGGGGAACAAGCGGCGACGATGCCCACAATATCCTCAAAAAAACCCATGTCGACCATGCGATCTGCTTCATCCAGAACGAGGGTTTGTACGGTGGCTAGATTAATGCTGCTGCGACCTATGTGATCGAGTAAACGGCCTGGTGTGCCAACAACGATGTGCGCACCATGTTCAAGTGAGGCAATTTGAGGGCGCATAGGTGTGCCGCCACACAATGTCAAAATCTTCACGTTGGGCGTGGCACGTGCTAAGCGACGCAATTCATTCGAAACCTGATCCGCCAGCTCGCGTGTCGGGCAAACCACCAAGGCCTGTGTAGCAAAATAGCTGGGGTTTAACTTGCTTAATATGCCGATGCCAAAAGCGGCAGTTTTACCGCTGCCGGTTTTGGCTTGTGCAATCAAGTCACGATGCTCAAGCATGACGGGGATGCTACTNNTGCTTGAATTTCTGTCATTTCCAGATAAGCTAAGCTTTCGAGATTGCTGATTAGCGCTGGATTAAGCGGTAAATCGGAGAAGCGTTTTGCGGTATGCGTCATGTTATTGCTCGTATTTCTATATGCAGATTGAAGCGCGAAGTCTAACAGTTGCGGCTAGCTAGCACCATGTTTGCGGTGCTCTAGAAATACTCCTAGGTGAAATTTTTGCTGTGATTGATTGTTTTTTGGTTACTTTGGTAAGTGTATTGGCGTGTTTTTGAAATTGACCTAGCATTTGTTAGAAAAATTAATGTGAATTTCATAGAAATAGAAAATCGACATGTTTCCTAGCTGAAGTGGTTTCGTGCTAAAATCTAAGGTTAGATGAATTCTTGAAATTTTGTCTTAACCCTTTCTTTTTATTGGAGTTTTTAGATGGCTATCGAACGTACATTATCAATCATTAAACCTGACGCAGTTGCAAAAAACGTTATCGGTCAAATCGTCAGCCGCTTTGAAGGCGCTGGCTTGAAAGTTGTTGCAGCTCGCTTGACACAATTGTCCCGCGCTGAAGCAGAAGGTTTCTACGCTGTGCACGCTGCACGTCCATTCTTCAAAGATTTGGTCGATTTCATGATCTCTGGTCCAGTTTTCGTACAAGTATTAGAAGGCGAAAACGCGATTTTGACAAATCGTGATTTGATGGGCGCAACGGATCCTAAGAAAGCAGAAAAAGGCACAATCCGCGCTGATTTCGCTGAATCTATCGATGCAAACGCAGTTCACGGTTCTGATGCTGCTGAAACAGCTGCAAACGAAATCGCTTACTTCTTCCCAGCATTGAACGTGTATTCACGTTAATCTGTACTGAAGTAAATGTATTTGTAATTATTCGTTTTAACTGGGGCGTTAGCCTCAGGCGCGAGAAAAATTTATCTGCGAAGATTTAATTGAGAAGATTTAAATGACGGCACTCACCAACTTATTGGATTTTGATCCTGCACAACTCGTGGCATATTGCGGCGAGCTGGGTGAGAAGCCGTTTCGCGCAAAACAATTGCAGCGCTGGATACACCAATTCGGCGCTAGCAATTTTGATGAAATGACGGATCTGGCAAAATCATTGCGAGAGAAGTTAGCTGGGCGTGCGCATATTTCCGCGCCAGCAGTGATCAGCGATCACACGTCGACTGATGGAACCCGTAAGTGGCTCGTCGATGTCGGCAATGGAAATGCGGTTGAGACCGTATTTATCCCAGAAGAAAATCGTGGCACCTTGTGTATTTCTACGCAAGCGGGCTGCGCAGTCAATTGTCGGTTTTGTTCTACCGGCAAACAAGGATTTAATCGTAATTTAAGCGTAGGTGAAATCATCGGCCAATTGTGGATGGCTGAATTTGAACTGCGCCGTACCAAAGGTATAGAGCCTGGCCCTAAAGGTGAGCGCCAAATTACCAACGTTGTGATGATGGGGATGGGTGAGCCGCTATTAAACTTTGAGCCAACTGTCACCGCATTGAAATTGATGCTGGATGATAATGCCTATGGCTTGTCACGTCGTCGTGTGACTTTGTCAACCAGTGGCGTTGTGCCTATGATAGACAAGCTGTCGAAAGAATGTCCGGTGGCGATGGCAGTGTCGCTACACGCATCGAACGATCAGTTGCGCGATGGCTTGGTGCCATTGAATAAGAAGTATCCATTGCATGAATTGATGGACGCATGTCGTCGTTATTTGGAGTTCGCGCCACGCGACTTCATCACTTTTGAATATTGTATGTTGGACGGTGTAAATGATACCGATCAGCATGCGCGTGAACTGGTGGCTTTGGTGAAAACAGTTCCGTGCAAATTTAACTTAATCCCGTTTAATCCTTTTCCTGAATCCGGTTTAAAACGTTCACCCAATGTGCGCATTAAATTGTTTGCACAAATCTTGATGGACGCTGGTATTGTCACGACTGTGCGAAAAACGCGCGGTGATGATATTGATGCTGCCTGTGGTCAGCTAGCTGGTGAAGTGCAGGATAGAACCCGAGTGCAAGAACGTATGCAGCAAATGTCAGAGTATCAGAAGAAATTTGGTCCAAATTTTGGAAAAATTACGGAGATAAAATAATGAAATTGAATCAGTCGGCTTTTGTATTGCTTATGATGTTTTGTACGATATTGCTGTCGGCTTGTTCGAGCACAAAGTCTTCGAATTCTCTTGATGACGAAACTGTAACGACTGAAAATCCAGATTTGCAGCGTCGTGTTTCAATTCGTATGCAGCTTGCTGTTGATTATTTTAAAGAAGGGCAACTCAAGCTTGCTTTGGAAGAGATCAGAAACGTTATTACAATTTCTCCGCAGTTTGCGAATGCGTATAGTTTGCGCGCATTGATACAAATGGAAATGAGTGATCCTCAACGAGCGGAAGAAAATTTTCTTCATGCATTGAAGCTGGAGCCTACTAATTCCGAGATACGAAATAACTACGCTTGGTTCCTTTGCCAGAATGGTCGAGAAAAGCAGGCTCTGCCGCTGTATGATCGAATCTTGATGGATCGCAGTTATCCAACGCCCTTAAAGGCAATGATGAGTGCAGGTGTTTGTAGTCTGCGTATGAAAGATATCGCAACTGCAGAGAAATATTTCTTGATGGCCTTTCAGCTTGATCCTGGCAATCCTTCTGTGAATGCGAATTTGGCAAAGGTTTACTACGATAAATCGCAATTTGAGAAAGCCAGACCTTATATTCAACGCGTGTTAAAAGAAGAAATTTTTGCTGCGGATGTGTTGTGGATCGCGATCAAAATCGATCACAAACTTGGTGATCAAGCTTCGGTGACGGGCTTAGGGACACAATTACGTCGTCGACATCCAAATTCAAAGGAGTTTGCTTTGTTTCAAAAAGGTGCTTTTAATGAATGATGCAATGCAAGCTGTGGCGACCGAATCACAGGAAGAAAAAGTGGAATTGAATCAAGTGCATCTTGCTGCGACAGCAGGAGCGCAACTAGCAGCGGCTCGTCAAAGTAAAAACTGGACTATTGCATTCGTAGCAGACCAATTGAAGCTCTCGCAAGCGCAAATTGTCGCTTTAGAATCAGATAATTTTGCAGCCTTGCCTAAAATGGTGATCGTGCGTGGCTTTGTCCGTGCTTATGCGAAGTTGTTGAAGATTGAAGCTGATGGCTTGGTTGCACTGTTGCCTAAGGATGTTGAGCCTGTTCAGTTAGAAGCTGCGCTGCGCCCAGCATTGTCAACACCATTCGTTGATTCTAGGTTGTCATTGCAGGGAAATCACGATAATAACCGTCGGTATATTATTGGTGCGATTATTTTAGTGCTGATTGTTGGCTTGTTTTTGTTGTTGCAAGCGACTGAATTCGGTAAGAATTTTCAGTCGCTCATGGGTAACAAGGCTGTGAGCAATCCTGAGCTTGATGCATCGAAATCACCTGTTGTTGAGCCAGCAGTGGACAATAATTCTGCTGAAAAAGTAAGTGCGATAACAAATTTAGATGCTCCTGCTGCGCAAAATATTGTACAAAATCCGATAGATAAAACGGTAGAAGTTTTGGCGGCGAGTCCGGCGTCACAAACCATTGCAGCGACAACAGATGTTGTGGCTGCTAGTTCTGTTACTGGCGCTGAGCCGGTGAGTCTGCCTCCTGCGAATGAATTGTTTGTATTGAAGTTCCGTCAGGATTCTTGGATTCAGGTTAAAACGGAGTCAGGAACTATTTTGAGTTCACATTTGGCTAGAGCCGGAACTGAAGAAGCATTTAGTGTGAAGCAGTCACTTTATGTGAAGCTTGGTAACGCTGCTGGCGTAGATGCGGTGTTGCGTGGTGCGCCGTTCACGATATCCTCTGAGCGCGGTAATAATGTCGCTAATCTCGTTGTGAAGTAAATATGTTGCTTGATTTAAAAGAAATTGCTTGCGGTTCTAGTGCCAGACGTTCTTCGCGCTCGGTGCAAATTCGTCATCGAGATCGGATCGTCGTAGTTGGTGGTAATGCACCTGTTGTGATTCAGTCGATGACCAATACAGATACAGCTGACGCCATAGGTACCGCGATTCAAATTAAAGAATTGGCTCGGGCCGGCTCCGAGTTGGTTCGTATCACCGTGAATAATGCAGAAGCCGCACAAGCGGTTCCAGCGATCCGTGAACAACTCGATCGCATGGGTGTTGATGTTCCATTGGTAGGCGACTTTCATTACAACGGACATAGTCTGTTGAAAGAATTTCCTGAATGTGCAAAAGCATTATCGAAATATAGAATTAATCCAGGCAATGTCGGACAAGGTGCGAAGCGCGATACTCAATTTGCACAGATGATAGAAATGGCTTGTTTGCATCAGAAGCCTGTGCGTATCGGTGTGAATTGGGGGAGCCTAGATCAGGCATTGTTGGCGCGTATTATGGATGAGAACTCCCAACGCGCTGTTCCTTTCAGTGCTCAAACTGTGATGTATCAAGCCTTGATTACTTCCGCGATTGAAAGTGCGCATCGTGCAGAAGAATTGGGCTTGCCGGGCGATCAAATTATTTTGTCGTGTAAGGTTTCTGGTGTGCAGGATTTGATCTCTGTGTATCGTGAAATTGGCAAGCATTGTGATTATCCTTTGCATTTGGGATTGACTGAAGCAGGTATGGGAAGTAAAGGTATTGTCGCTTCAACAGCGGCCTTGTCGGTGCTGTTGCAAGAGGGTATCGGCGATACGATTCGTATTTCTCTAACACCTGAGCCAGGTGGTGATCGTTGTAAAGAAGTATTTGTCGCGCAAGAAATTTTACAGACCATGGGCTTGCGCAAGTTTATGCCTATGGTAATTGCTTGCCCTGGTTGTGGACGTACTACCTCGACGGTGTTTCAAGAGTTGGCAGACGATATTCAATCGTATCTGCGTGAACAAATGCCGACGTGGAAAGTCCAGTATCCAGGTGTCGAAGGTATGAATGTCGCGGTGATGGGCTGTATCGTAAATGGTCCTGGTGAATCAAAACATGCACATATCGGTATTAGCTTGCCAGGTACTGGTGAATCGCCAGCTGCACCGGTATTTATTGATGGTGTGAAGGCGATGACTTTGCGTGGTGAAAATATTGCACAGGATTTTCAGCAAATCGTACAGGAATATGTTCAAACAAACTATGCACCAAAAGTCTAAGAATTCTGTAGTCAAGATTTAGAAAATCAATCGGAAATAAAGTGGAATTGAAAGTGGAAATAAGCGCATGTCTGAAGATAAAAAAATAGAAAAGATCAGCGGTATTAAAGGGATGAATGATGTTCTACCCGAACAAGCTGCGCTCTGGGAATTATTTGAAAATACGGTGCAATCGGTATTGAAGAGCTATGGCTTTCAGCAAATGCGTACACCTATCGTAGAAGCCACGCCATTATTTGCGCGCGGTTTGGGTGCAGTGACTGATATCGTTGAAAAAGA
>DLGN01000142.1 GCA_002482715.1 Oxalobacteraceae bacterium UBA7693 | reverse complement strand
ATTTTAGAAAAATCTAATCTAATTTCAAGAAAGCACCTCATGAATATCGAATCCTCCATCACAGACAACAAATCTGACAACGAATTTCTCGATGAGATCGAAGTTCGCGTACTAGGTTCGCTCGCCGAAAAAGAAGCAACAACCGCGGACAATTATCCCCTATCTCTGAACGCACTGGTCAATGCCTGCAATCAGCTGACGAGCCGCGATCCGGTAATGACTTTAACGGAATCACAAGTCAGTGAAGCACTTGATCGACTCACCGTCAGAAAACTCATTGGCGTCACGCATCAAGCCGGTGCCAGAGTGGCAAAATATGAACATCGCATGCGTCTGAAATGGATGTTAGAACAAGACAAACTCGCCGTATTAGCAGTATTGATGCTGCGCGGCTGGCAGACTGCTGGCGAGATTCGCAACCGCGCTGGGCGCTTACATGAGTTTTCTAGTGTTGCTGATGTTGAAAAGTCCTTAGCGTTTTTGATGAATAAATATCCAGCATTGGTCAGCCGACTTGCGCTAACGCCCGGCACTAAGGAGCCTCGCTACGCACACTTACTCTGCTGTGACGAAGCGTCGATCGAGCAACAACAAACGACTAACTCGGGGGCTCCTGCTAGCAATCAAAAAGACCGAATTGCAAATCTGGAGGAGGAAGTTGCGCAGTTACGTTTAGCGGTTTCAGAATTAACGACACAATTTGCTGAATTCAAAAAACAGTTTGAGTAATTCCTGTGTGAAATTAGTAATCGCATGATTTTCAAATAGCGACAGGCTCTTGACACCTACGATTTGATTTGCCTCATGGCAGAACGATATGAAAGGTATAAGCTGAAAGGAAATGACTTCACTGGGTGTGCATGCGATGACTATTTCCACTAACAGTTCACAAACCAACTTCAATTTAATCGCAAACAATGCGATTGAATTGCGAAAAATTTTGGATGCACAATCATCTGGTTTTAACGGCAACAACGCAAGCCTGCAAATCCAGATGACTAAGCATTTGCATGGCAATAAAACGCATGAACTGCTAGGGCAAACCCTCTTAAAAAGATTGGCAATTAGCCCAGAATCTCTGCGCGAAGCCTTGGCGATCGAACGTGAAGATGGTAGCAAAAAAATCGGCGAAATTCTGCTCGACCTAGGTGCGCTTAACCAAGAAGAACTCGATCTGGCATTGTGTGCACAGTTAGATATTCCTATGGTTAATCTTGCGAATTTTGAGATCGACCAACAAGCACTGCAATTGCTATCTGGGGCGATTGCCAAACGCTACCGAGTATTACCATTAATACTCTACAAAGACTATTTAGTGATAGCAACACCTAGTTTATTGTCGCCACAAACCTCAGATTTTTTACGCTTCACCACACAAAAAAATCTCATCTTAGTTGTTGCAAAACCGCAAGAAATCATTCAGGCCATTCACGAGAATTATCTCGACCATGAAGAAAGTGAAGGCCTTCAAGAATTTGAGCAATCACTTTCCACGCAAGAACCCGATCTGCAAGCGATCAAAGATGCAGAGTTTATGGCACGCCAGCAGCCCATCGTCAAATTGGTTGACTCTATGCTACAAACAGCAGTGATGCGCAACGCATCCGATTTACACATACGTCCCGAAGCCAAGCATTTTGATTTGCTATACCGCATCGATGGTGCCATGCTCAAACTCAAAGAGTACCCCAAATCCATTTTGGCTGCGGTAGTCGGTCGTATCAAAATCATGTCGCGTTTGAATATAGCGGAACGACGTTTGCCGCAAGACGGCCGTATTACCTATGTGCATGAGCAAATTAAAATCGATTTGCGCATTTCGATTATTCCGGTTCAATACGGCGAAAGTATTGTCATTCGTGTGCTAAATAAAAATCAAGGTTTACGCACCATGAATCAAATTGGATTTCAGGCGAAAGATGAGGCGCGCTTTGAAGATTTGCTCAATCGTTCCCATGGAATTATCTTGGTAACAGGACCAACAGGATCAGGAAAATCGACAACCTTGTATGCTGCCTTACAAGAGGTAGTAAAGCGAAATGTGAATGTCATTACTGTCGAAGATCCGATTGAATACGAACTCGAAGGTACACGTCAGATCCAACTCATCCCGGCAATTAATTTTAGTTTTCCACAAGCTTTGCGGCATATACTTCGCCATGATCCGGATGTCATCATGATAGGTGAAATGCGCGATGTAGAGACTTGTAAGATCGCCGTCGAAAGCGCGCTCACTGGGCATTTAGTATTTAGTACATTGCACACAAACGATGCGGCCAGCAGTATCGTTCGATTAATGGAAATTGGTGTTGAACCATATATGATCAGATCGTCAGTGATCGGTATTTTGGCGCAGCGGTTAGTACGAAAAAATTGTCCGCATTGCCTGGCAGAAGAAAGCATCAGTCCCATGATGCGAGAAAATTTAGGCTTAGATCCCGACGAGCATTTTTATCAGGGTCAAGGCTGTGAGCATTGCCATCACACGGGTTTTTCAGGACGCTTGGCTGTGTACGAGCTGCTAGTCATCAACGACAACATGCGCGACGCAATCCATGCTAATGCATCTGCGGACGAGCTCGCTCGACTGGCGCTCACAAACGGTATGACAAAAATATCAGAACACGGCATCGCGCAAGCCAGAGCACGCATGACTTCAATTTCTGAAGTCTATCGGGCCTGCATGTAGTTAAGACCTTGCTTTTGAGTACGTCATCGCACAGATGCTTTGCTATTGCTCTTCTATAGTTACGCGAGTTTGCTATAGCGTAAAAACCAAAGGAGAGTAATGAAAATATTGATGCCAGAACATAGCAAAACAGCGTACATGCTAGATTTTGTCTTGTATGGAATTGCCATCCTTGCTTTAGCATTATTCTTATTGATCGCTGGACCGCAAAATCATGTGCAGAAGCTTAGAGACGTTGTTGCTAAATTGCAGATATGGTAACGTGATCGTTTATCGCTGATTCGAATCAAGTTCCATGCAAAAAATTATCTATCGTCTACTTATCGCCCTTTTCTTTATCTCAATAGCAGGATGTAGCAAAGATGAGATGATCCAAAAATTTGCACCGACAGAAGATCAAGCGCTGGCAAAGAAATACTTTTCACTCCTCAAGAATCGCCAGTTTGAAGACATCACAAAAGCCATTGATCCAAGCCTGCAGGATCCCACATTAAAAGATGCTTTGAGCAAAATGGCTGATCTCATTCCTGTGGAAGAGCCTATCAATATAAAATTAATTGGGGCACTACAGCATCATAGCGCTGATCAAGACAGTATCAATTTGACGTACGAATATGCGTATTCCAATCAATGGCTGATTATGAATATCACCCTCAAGCAGCAAAACAATTTGACGAATATCATTGGTTTGAAGGTTGTTCCGCAAACGATCTCGATAGAAGAAAAATTCAAATTTTCTCTTGCTGAAAAATCTGCGTTGCAATACCTGATTCTCGCGTTAGCGATCATTGCTCCCTTATTGGTTTTGACTGCACTGGTCATTTGCATACGAATGAAACTAAGAGGACGCAAATGGCCTTGGATCGTATTTATTTTATTCGGTTTTGGCCAGTTGTCAGTTAATTGGAGCAGTGGTGACTTTGCATTTTCTGTTCTCGCACTCCAAACATTGAGTGCATCCGCCTTCGCAGCGCCTTACGGCCCTTGGATAATTACGGTGTCACTACCGCTGGGAGCAATTTGCTTTTTGGCTTTCAGGAAAAATCATGCGGCTGAACCACTTCAAAGTACCGCTTCGATTCAGGCTTCAGAGAACTTATCAGCAAACGGCATAGCTGAATAACTTAAACTCATCACTCAACAGAAACGAACTATGCAAGACTGGATAATTCTTAAGAATTTTTGGGAGCGCTATTGCGATCCGGCCTATCAGGAGAACGCGCCTACCAACTATTCTTGGCGCCGCATGGTGCAAGCTTTGTACGCGAATTGCATTGCCCATCCGGTGGCCTTGAAATTTGTCTTAGAAGAACGCCCCAGTCTTGACGCATTTCGTGATTGGATTGAGCGATCTAAGGCTGAATATCAAATCCTCGATCAAGGTGATGATGACAATCAGGATGAATCTGCGTACGAATTAACGGCAGAACAGATCGCCTTTTGGGAAGAAAATGCTTACCTCGTTTTACCGCAAGTCATCGATGCGCAAGCATGCGCTGAAAGCCGTCAAGCGATCTTAGATTTCTTGCATGCTGATTTGAACGAACCAGCCACGTGGTACAGCGCACAATCGCGACAGCAAGGCTTGATGCTTCCTTTATACAATCATCCTCGCTTAAATACCAACCGGGCGTGCAAACGGATTCGTGCTGCGTATGAACAACTCTATGGTAGCAAAGCTATTTACAAAACCATTGATCATGTTAGCTTTAATCCGCCGGAAACAAAGACGTTTTCGTTTCGCGGAAATGGCTTGCATTGGGATGTTAGCTTAGCCTTGCCGATTCCAGATCGGTTTCAAGGATTATTATATTTAAACGATTGTAACGAGAGTGATGGCGCTTTTCATTGTGTACCGGGATTTCATCATCGCATCACGAACTGGCTAGGCGATATCGATCCAGCTCAAAACCCACGCCTAATCGCAGAACAAACGCTCACCGCAAAGGCAGTGCCGGGCAAAGCTGGTGATTTTGTGATTTGGCATCAAGCACTACCCCATTGCGCTACGCCAAATCGCGGAGCAACACCGCGTATGGTGCAGTACTTGAGCTATATCCCGAATGACGATATTGAAAATCCGATTTGGATCTGAGATATAACAAATATCAAAAAAAAAGAACAATCTGTTGAGTACCCATTAGATCGATAATTGAAACTTCGATTCGATTCGATTCAAGATGTGAAGCAAATCGAAGTTCGATGACGATTGCAGTTAAGCCATCATCACATTTTCTAAGTGAAAACTAAACGGCTGCGAGTCAGCACCGGGGCCACCACCCGTCATAACGATGTCAGCACTTTGAATGCCAAGCAAGCTGATTTCGGTATTCACTTCTGAGATAATCGCAGCATTGATTATCTGCCCCTGTTCTACTTGCGATGCAACACCAATCCAAATCGTTGGTTTAAATTGAAATACGGCTTCTTGCTGCGGCGCTAATCCAGTTTTTGTCGCAAATAGCCTTCCTGATTTATAAATATTCGCACTGATGGCTCCTTGCTGCAAGTTATTCAAAACTGCAATTTCACTTGGATTATTTGCTGTGCCCGCTGCGCGTAACTGATCACCAGATTGCGTCAAAACCATTTCAAATTTTTCTCCATCCGAAGCTGTCAATTGCGGCGTGTAGTTGCCCCAGCTATCACCAGCGCTAACCGAATTTTTTAATGAATAGACAAACGGATGATTACATCCCTGTCCGCAGTTCTGAATGACGGTCCAAGCCACATGTAACTCATCGTTACTCGTGGTCACATTTTTTGCAAATATCAATACTTGTGAGCGATTTTGATCATTTGAATGATTGATGAAATTGAGTTGAATATCCATGTGTTAATCCTATTTTTGAGTTTAATCAGTCGATTGCACTAAGCACAAAAATGGTATGCAATTTATGTACCATCTTGTATCAATGTCTGATTGATTCAAACCTACAGCGAACAAAGCCTTGTAAAGGTGAGTCACAGATCCGAATAAAAACGCTTTACACGTCAATTTTTATGTAAATTGGTGATGCCATTGTGATAGCCAAATATTTTTCGCATGACCAAGCAACTAGCTAAAGAATCCTATTCATCGCCAAGCAGGAGTAGAATCTTGATCGCGGAAATAGATATGTAAGAAATGTACTCAATAACAAATCTGCTTCCGGCTGAAAATCTATTTCAAGAAATATCTACGATTGGAAAGACAGAGTGCATAGTCTGCATAGGCTTCTGCCATCGATCTCAAGTAAGTAGGTGCGACTTGAAATAGGTTTTTAAGTTAAAGGGCGCAACATGAACGCGATTCAAAATGAAGTACTTCATCAGATTGTGATTGTTGGTGGCGGTGCGGGTGGATTAGAGTTGGCAGTACGCTTAGGAAAACGTCTTGGTAAAAGAAAAAAAGCGCGCATTATTTTAATTGATGCCAGCCGTACGCACTTATGGAAGCCCTTACTCCATCAAGTCGCCGCTGGCACCTTAGATAGTCATGCGGATGAACGGGAATACTTCGCTTTAGCACGTAGTAAACACTTCGAATTTCGACTTGGACGTATGCAGGGTCTATCGCGCGACAAGAAAGAAGTTTATCTGGCACCGACCTTCGACGAAGAAGGCTTGGAGCTATTACCACAACAAGCAATTCATTACGATCAACTCGTCATTGCACTAGGCAGTCAAACCAATGACTTTGCCACCAAGGGTGCAAAAGAAAACTGCATCATGCTTGATTCTTTGCAAGCTGCTGAGCGTTTCCATCACAAATTAATCAATTGTTGCCTGCGTGCGCAATCGCAAAAGCAAAATGCTGGCGAGGGTCGCTTCACTGTCACCATCATTGGTGGCGGAGCTACCGGTGTGGAATTAGCGGCAGAATTGCACATGACCACCAAAATCTTATCTAGCTATGGATTGGTCAATTTTCATCCAGAAAAAGACTTAAAGATCGTGATTGTCGACGCTTCTCCGCGCTTACTACAGATGCTGCCTGAACGTTTGTCCGATGCAGTCGCAAAAGAATTACGTAGCATTGCCATCGAAATTCATACCAACGAAAAAGTTGTTGAAGTAAGTAAAGAAGGCGTCGCGATGGCGAGTGGAAAATTTATTCCTAGTGGTATCGTCGTTTGGGCTGCAGGTATCAAAGCGCCAGATTTTTTACAAAACATCGATGGACTGGAAACCAATCGATTGAATCAATTGGTCGTTCATCGTAATTTGCAAACCACAATAGATGCCTCCATTTTTGCCATTGGAGATTGTTGCGCTTGTCCACAAGGCGAAGGTTTACCCAATGTGCCTCCACGCGCACAATCCGCGCATCAGCAAGCGTCTTGTTTAGCAGATTCTTTATGTCGCGCGCTCGAAGGAAAGTCATTAAAGGACTTTACCTATAAAGATCATGGCTCGCTGGTATCGCTCGGTAATTACAGCACGGTTGGTAGCTTGATGGGAGCAATTGCCAGCGGTTCGGTTTTTATTGAAGGAAGCTTAGCAAAATGGATGTATTGGTCACTGCATAAACATCATCAGGTGGCTGTCAATGGCTGGTTCCACACCTGGCTATCAACATGGGCTGAAACTATCGATAGAGTAAGAAATCCGAGGATCAAGTTACATTAGTCCGCTGAAACAATATGTAAAGGCAAGCGTGATTTTGTTTCAGCAGAGCCACAACTAAAATTGATTATTCATTGGGAGGGCGGTGCAAAATACTCGCACCCTCGCCTTCCCGCCCTTGAAAAAAACTGGCGGATGCCTGCTCCGCACAGTACATACGAAGAATTTGCATCGCAATCCGTGTTTGCTGATTTTCTTGTAGTTGCACAATCAATCTTGCTTCTGCAAATACCGGCGTGCCGGCTGAGGTCATCATCACAGGATAAGGCCGATAGCGCGGTTGCACTATCCACTGATCGCCCTGCCCTGCCAAACTTAATTCATCAAGTTCTTTCGAGCTTGGACCTATTTTTAAATCTTTTCCGCCACAAGAAAAAATATTTTTAGCGACCAAATCGTGCGCCGACAAGTTCAAATCATGCCATTGATTGGCCTTGACATTTTTTGGTTCAAAAGGAATCTTGAGCTCAGCGGACAAACCTTTATGAACCAGAAAATACCAAGCTGGATGGCTGTGCCAATTCAATTGTGTCGTTAGTAGTCGATGTGAAAATTGATCGCTCTCTTGCAGCTCACTGAGGATCAATCGATTAAGAATTTTGTCATGCTGCTGACGTACGCCATGCTGTTTAGAAAACAAGCGACCATTTGCATCAATCTCAATTTGATGTGGTTCAATGATAGGCATGTTCCACAGCAATGAGGTCGCATGCAAGTCAAATAGCGTACCGCGTTGCCAAGCTTGATATTCCAACAGCGCAGGACTCTCGCCACCTGCCAGCCATGAACGACTAGACTGCAACCAAGACTGCTCCGATTTCGCTCCTTGCCATGGAGGGCAATCAGCCAATTGCGGCCATAGTTGACTATGTACCTGATGCAATCGATAACCCATTGTCAGCAATGAGGTAAATGCTTGAAATTCGACCAAGCGAATATCCCAAGCATCGCCGTCGCAAATGATGGCGTAATCGATGGTGAGTACATCTGCGGCAACGCCCTGCGTCCACCCACTATTTTGTACAGCTTGCGCCTGCAATTGCGGCTGCAAGATTTGACACAATGCCTGTGCTCTTTCTATCAACTTATCCTGCAAACGCTGTGAGGCAACGATAGGCCATTCTGAAAATACCACTGCTTGCTCTGGCAAATGCGGCGTTCCTGCCATTTGTGCCCACAATTCGTGCATACGCTGTTTAGATTGTGGCGCACATCGTTGCAACTCAAAACTTAATGGATGAAATGGATGATCAGCACTAGCTGCTGAGTTATTGCATGTATTGTGCTGGCGCAAATTGTGCTTCCTCGGTTTCATGGATTAAATGCTGAACCAACGTTTGATAATTCTCTGAGCGTTTAAAAATACCGCGCTGGATGTCCGCCGATGCACCTTGAATAAACAAAGCTTGAATCTTCTCACGCATACGTTCTAGCAAGCCCAACTCTTTCGCTACTGGTGTCAAGCGCAATAGCCATTGATCAAAATAGTCATGCAGACTAACTGGGGTCTCGCTATTCCAATCAATTAATGCCGCAGCTAAACCACGTCGACGCACACGCCACTTATTCTCTTCTAAACAAGCACGCGATAAAGGCTTCGGCAATCTTCCGCGTTNNGTTGATAATCTTGTACCAGCGTAGCTGCTTCACATTGTAATAAAGCAGTGATCAGCCAAATGTGTTCAAGTGATGGCGTTGCATCACAAATTCTCACCTCTAAGGTGTGATAACGGTGATGTAGGCGCAAGTCTTCCCACATGCCATGTTGCTCTTCTAAAGTGCCAACCTTACGCAATAGTTCGATATGTTTGAAATACTCTTCCTCAGAGCGCCAAATATCGGGCGTTCCCATGCGCGGCAAACGATCAAGCATGGAGTGACGCCAACTTTGCATCCCTGTATCGCGCCCCTCATAAAATGGCGAGCTCAGTGAAATCGCCAATACCGGTGCCAAACTATTGCGTAGTGAATTAAAAACTGCCATCGGTGGAATCCCTTTTGGCAGACCTAAATGCACATGAAAACCATACGACACCAAGCTACGCATCGCATCAGCATACTCATCGACAAGACGAATATAGTGCTGATGTTTATGTAGATCTTTGTTGATCTCTTGTTCTTTCCAGTTCGAGAACGGATGCACACCGGCAGATAAAATACGCTGGCCTTGCGCCTGCGCTCTTAAACGAATAATTTCGCGCATAGAGGAAACACTGGCGACAATTTGATCTGGCGTATGGCAAATTGGTGTTTGCAATTCAACCACCGCCTTGTGCAATTCGCAGGACGAACTGCCGTTGCGATCAGGATAGTCGAGCTGGCCACGATCGAAATCATGGGCGACTAATTCCAAACTGTCTTGATCGACAATTTGTAACTCTTCCTCTGCACCTAATGTAATCAAGTTCTTCATGCCCCGCCCTTATTCTTCATGGATATCACCGCCAGATTTACATCGCAAAAATTGACCTAAGAGCTGATTCACAGTGCCTTAATTATGAGTAAACTGAAAATAGTCTTTGCAACAGTTTAGTGGGGGAAGCGCTAATTCAATTGCAATAGTAAAGGGCAATAAGCCATCTAATTTATAGAATTGATCTCGCACGACGGTCATCAACATGCCTCACGCACGCCTACCTAAGCCGTAAACGGTTCACAACACGGTAGTGCTAATAAGTATTTGGTTAATCTAGTAGAGAAGCAAACTTATTTCCTAGTGTGCGTTTGCAATTTTTAAAGCTTCTAGATTTAAGTCCGAGTATATTAAGGAGTACAATGCGACTTCATTAAGAAAATCTAAAGATAGACTTATATTCGAAAACCTCTGGGGCGTTTTATGCATTTTTGGCGCAGGGCTGTCACCATTCTGCTTTTGTCGATACAGCTTCCAGCAATGGCAGTAATCGTCATTCGCACAGCAGCGCAAGAATCATCAGAGCCCAAGTACATCGCCATACATCATGACGGACGACCAGCAATCGGCGGAATCTGTGTCGATATTTTTCGCGCCATTGAAAAACGTACACCTGAAGTTCAATTTAGCGGTGATCAAGTCTGGATGCCGAGGTTACGCATTGATGCCAATTTTATTAACAATCGCATCGATGCCATCTGTGGCGTACAAAATATTGATCGCAATACCGCGCAATACAAACTATTGGGCACTCCACTCTTTTCTGTGGACTATTTGTTGGCAGTCAGAGCAGATGATCCGATTGAAGTGACTAGCTGGGAAGATATTCGGGCACTAGGAGACGATGGCACGATCTTGGCGATTCGTGGTTTTGGGATTGTCGATATCTTGCAAAATATTGGCGGCCTCAAGATCGATAATGGTGCTACCTCGTCTTTATCCAATTTGCGCAAACTCTTAGCTGGTCGTGGTCGATTCTATTGCCACCGTTCTCCTGGCATTAAAAATTCGATTAACCGCGAGGGATTTGAAAAACAAGTCCGATTACTTGAAAATCCTAAGCTATCGGAAAAATTTTATATGGGTTTGAGAAAAGACTTACCTGAAAAACAGATCAAGATGATCAATGACGCACTCGTTTCTCTACAAAAAAGCGGTGAATTGAAGCGCATTTTTGATCGATATCGTGAATAAGATTAACTCATATACAACGACATCACAACACAATATGAATCGCCCCGCTACCACACATGACCTTGATTTTATTTATCGCTTGTACATGCACCCAGAAATCAACCCCTTCCTCTTGTACGAGCCTATGGACGGATCAGCATTCGTGCCTATCTTCGAGCAACTATTGGATGATGGCGTGTTGTACGTTTTTGAGGAAGCAGGAATATCGATAGGCATGTTCAAGTTAATTCCCTTAAAACATCGAACTTCACATATTGCTTATTTGGGTGGTGTCGCGATTGATCCTGATTTTGCTGGCAAGGGTTATGCTAAAAAGATGTTTGAAGAGATCATTGCCTTAGGAAAAACCAAGCAATTAAGGCGCATTGAACTCAGTGCCAGTGTTGAGAATACACGCGCAATTAGTTTGTATGAAAAATGCGGATTTCAAGCGGAAGGTGTGCTGCGAAAATATACGTATTTAAAAAAAGAAGATCGCTACATCGATGAACGCTTGATGTCTTACCTGTACTGATTTGCACTGATTTGTACTGTCATCAAAAAACTAGTCATCGAAAAAAAGCCAGCATCGAATTCAATTCAGATGCTGGCAATTTTGTTTATTGAAACTTAGGCTGCACTAAAGTCGGTGTACCACCAATATAACGCTGCAACCAATTCTGCACTTCCCAATACCAATAAACCGAATTTTGCGGTGACAAGATCCAATGATTTTCGTTCGGGAAAATCACTAATCTGGATGGCACTTTCATGCCTTGCAAGACGCCATACAAAGCGGTGCTATTCACATACGGCACACGATAATCCAACTCGCCGTGTGTCAATAACATCGGTGTCTTAAAGTTCTTCGCATACGACATCGGATTATTCTTTTGCATCACTTCGGTATCGCTCCATGGATTGCCGCCCAAGGTTTTTTCAAATGAATAATTAGTCGAATCAGAACCATATTGTGTAACCAAATCGTTGACACCAGCATGATCAATAATCGTGACGAAACGATCAGTGTGACCTGCCAACCAGGCTGCCAAATAACCGCCATAACTCGCGCCCGCAGCTGCGATACGCTTGCTATCAATATTCCCCAATTTTTGCATCAGGTACTCATTCGAGCGCAAGATATCTTGCATAGGCTTAACACCCCACTCCGAATTAATACTACGCGCAAATTGCTCACCAAAACCGGTCGAACCATGACGATTCACCCAACTTACAATATAACCAGGTGCCGCCATTGCATGCGCATTCCAACGGAAGTTAAACGCATTGCCCACCATGGTATGTGGCCCACCATGCATCAGTTGCAGCAAAGGATAAGTTTTGGTTTTATCGTAGTCAGGCGGCAAGATCAACCAGCCTTGCACGATGTTGTCGTTCGCTCCTTTGAATTGATAAGACTCGACTTTGCCGAGCTTTAATTTTCCCATTAACTCATCGTTGAAATGGGTTAATTGACGAACCGCTTTGGATGCGACATCCATCGTGTAGATTTCGTTAGGACGATCAAAACTGCTGCGTAAAAATACTAACTGATTGCCAAGCACTTTCAGTTTGGAGATGCCAGCATCACGAATCACGCGTTCAAATTGGTTACCATCATTTTTGCTTGTAAAAATACTAGTCTCGCCTTTATCTTCCGCGACCATCCACAATTTACTCATGTCTTTGGTGCTTTGAAATTCAGCGATGGAATAATCACGTGCTTCGGTGACTGGACTATGTTTTGCCGTCGTCAAATCATAACGCCACAGCTTTGCCGAGCTACCGTCATACAAAGGCGTATTGGTGCGTGTGTAGTAAATGCTTTTGCCATCGGCAGAAAAACTAGGAGAAGAGTCAGGTCCGCGATTCTCGTTGGTGATATTTTTTGAGCTAGCTAGGTCGTCTAATTTCAACAAAAACAAATCGGGATTATCTGCTTCATGATGCGGCGCGGGGATGGAATTGCTGCTATAAACCAAGCTACTACCATCTGGTGAAATCGTGAAATCAAAACTACTAGAAGAACTAAATAAGTCTTTCGATTGCGGTGTCAAATCTTTAATGGATTTACTACCTAAATCCAATTGCAAGAAATGCGCAGACAATTCATCAGTAAGCCAATGATCAAAGAATCGATATACACGATCCTCGGTGACTTTTGCCGTCATCTTACTTTCACGACGACGCTTCATTTCTTTTTTCATCGCTTGCATATCATCGGCGCTCCACGTCCCTTTGAGGGCTGGAATCGCCTTGGTACCGACAATCAAACTGCTTCCGTTCGGATGCCACTTCGGATTCATCACACCAAACGGCAGTTCTAAGACTTTTTCAGCTTCGCCACCATCCAAACGCAAAATATAAAGCGATGGCGCTTCGTCATCGCTGCGACGCGAAGTGAAGGCGATACGGCTACCATCCGGGCTCCACACTGCTGCGCTATCGCTAGCTTCTGCGGTGGTCAAGCGACGCTGATTGCGGCCTTGGCTATCCATCAACCAGATATTATTCTGCGCACGATTTTTCTCTAGCGACCAAGTTTGCACCGTAAAGGCAATCCACTTTTGATCAGGAGATACGACCGGATTATCAACCCGTTTCACCGCCCACAAATCCTGTGGTGTGATTGCACGACCCGAGGTGTCAGCATGGGCGACACCAAAAGCACCAACACTGCTAGTGAGAAAAACCACTAGCGCTGCTTTTTGCAAAGCTTGCTTAGCGTAGGCATATTTTATTTTCATTATTTCATCCTTACTTTTTCAACAGTTAAAAGACGTACCAGATTGGCTTGAAACACCGAACGTCAGCGAGAATACACCAAGGAAAAGCAGTTCGCTCATCAATATCGTTTAAAATCTCGCCTATCGGTAAATGCTTACCCCTCCCTACACTGCGACTATGCCCTTCTCTCAACTCGGTCTTTCCAATACCTTACTCAATGCCATTCAAACGCGAGGCTATACGCAGCCGACCGCGATTCAACAAGATGTCATCCCTGTCATGTTGGCAGGGCGCGATGTGTTAGCGACCGCGCAAACAGGTTCAGGAAAAACTGCCGCGTATTGTCTGCCTTTGCTAGAACGCTACCTCAAGCAAGGCCATAGCCAAACCCGTGTGGTGCAAACATTGATCTTGGTACCGACCAGAGAATTAGCCGTACAAGTTGGCGACACGCTGCGCAGCCTGAGTCTAGGTGCTGCGCATCCACCTAAATTAGCGGTCTTGTTTGGCGGCATTTCAATCAATCCGCAAATGCTGCATTTACGCGGTGGTGCCGACATCGTGGTGGCAACGCCAGGACGTTTGCTCGACTTGCATAGCAAAAACGCGATCAAGTTGGATCAAGTGTCTTGCTTAGTATTAGATGAAGCAGATCGCATGTTGGCATTGGGTTTTGCCGACGAGCTAAAACAAGTCTTGGGGTTATTGGCAACACAAATACAAAACTGTTTTTTCTCAGCGACCTTCGCGCCAAATGTCGCCGAGTTAGCGCAAGCATTATTAAGCGATCCGGCGCGCATCAATATTCCCGATACCGATGAGAGCAAGCCTGACATCACGCAACGAGCAATCATGGTCGAGGCCACGCAAAGAACCCAACTGCTCAAGCACTTATTTCAAACTGAAAAATGGTCACGCGTTTTGGTCTTTGTCGCCACCAAATATGCGGCAGATTTATTATCAACCAAATTGCGTCGCGCTCACATCAGCGCCGAAGCTTTTCACGGTGAACAAACTCAAGGCAAACGCAGCCAAGTCATCAGCGACTTCAAAGCATCCCGCGTCAAAATCCTAGTCGCCACCGACGTCGCCGCACGCGGTATCGACATCTATCAATTACCGGTCGTGGTCAATTTTGATTTACCCCGCTCCAGCGATGATTACACCCACCGCATCGGCCGCACAGGCCGCGCTGGCGAAGCAGGGTTAGCAATCAGCTTTATCTGCGCCGATCCCGCCAACGAAGCCCACTTCCGCTTAATCGAAAAACGCCACAACATCAAAGTCGAGCGCGAACAAATCGAAGGATTTATTCCTAGCGAAGACAAACTAGCGCTTGCGCAAACTGCTAAACCAGCAGATCCGAATGGTGGGGTTAAAGGCAAGCGCCCGAATAAGAAAGACAAACTGCGGGCGCAGATGTTGAAGTGAGTTTGTATCTGTTTCCGGATGCAATCGTGCCCGCAACTCTCACACTGACTACTCATTGTGTAGTCAATGATGTCGGGCATTTGTTACCCAGAACGATGTAAAGCCGAAGGTAGGTTGGCGCTAAGCAAAGCTCAGCCCAACATGGAATATGGCTGTATTTAAGAATTATTAAGCATCCACAAGTATTAGTCACAGAGCCACCACCATAATCAAGTAACAGTGCCCAAGTGCAGCGATTCAAAACGGGTTCCTAAGCGCACTTCGGGCTAGTTCGCTAAAGCCTGAAAGCAAAAGCAAAAAACTTTCAAAAGAAAATGGGGGCGGTTGTTATCGATCTCCCGAATACTTGAATTTGACCACAAGTTAAATAATTACCTTGCTAATCTACTAGCAATCAAGCGATCAATTCGCATACAATCCCCTTAATCAATCGACTCACAGTCGGTTCAGTCCAACAAGGTTTATCCGCCGCAATGATCGCGGATTCTTATTTTTGCGTTTCCGATGCGGCGGATAAACGCTCTTCGTTATGCCCATATGACTAAGAACTGTAAAAATTACCTGAAGCTAATTGCATTCTTAATGGCATTTTTCTTTAGCGCGTCAATTTTCGCATCAGAGAAAAATGTTTTAGATAAACGATTCAAAGAGTATTGGTCTTCATTTTCCAAGGGGCAGTTTAATTCAGCGTCTCGATTCATTTACGCCAAAGATATGGAGTTAGTTAGGGCAGAATTCGTACCAATATTTTTAAATGCCGCAAAGAGTTCCAACCCGAATGTTAGAAGACAAGCAGACATTTTTTTTGAAGGTATTCCTACAGAGCTTCGATCTACACTGTCTGCTAAAGATTCATTCATTGGAATTAATCGCCTAGGTTTTGCGCCTACTCCTGAATTGCTAACTCTGATGAAGGGAAGTATAGTTTCCATAAATAAGATTCAGTTCTTGTCCTCTGATGAAGCGATTATTCATTACACCGCCACCCTTTCAAATGGATATAAAGGCGACGATCAAGAGCGTTTTATTAAGACAGATGGGGTTTGGCAACTTCGACTTAAGGAGATCATAGAAAACGCTTCCAAGATGAGGATGGCATTGGAAAAATAGGCATAACAGAACAATCGATAGGGGATCGCAAATGGACATTTTATTTTTCTTGATACCTGTGGTGGCGATCTCGTCATTTCGGCGGTATGCCCCAAACGAAGTTAGAGGAAACAGATAATGCCAGGTAAAAATCTAAATGCTCGGATAGCTGCCTACAAGGAGGCTTTCGCGAGCGGAGAGATACAAAAAACTTACCAAAATTTGGTTGGTATTGTTCAAAATCTTAGAACTGATTTTTCCAAAACGTATCTAGATGAGTACTCAGTCGCAAACGTGCTACATGGGTATATCGACTTCACTTATTTTTATCTGCAAAATGACTACCTTAAAAAGCATAAACTTAAGTTAGCGATCGTACTTAATCACCGTCAAGCGCACTTTGAGCTTTGGCTGCTTGGACAAACAAAGGACATTCAAATTGGCTACTGGGAAAAATTGAAAGGTACAAAGTGGGTCAACAAAAACACAATGCCAGAATGGTCAATTTTTGAAATAGTCATGCTTGCCAAGCCCGATTTTGACGATCCTGAAAAGCTATCAGAATCTATTCACAGTTCATTCAGAGTTTTGTCAAAGGATATTTTTGACACACTCGTGGCATACCAGTAATGGTACATAACAATTTACTTAATCTTGTTCCTGCCACAAACAGCGTGGCCTCCACAGATCTGCCTACGCTAAATAGCGACAGCTCGTTAGCGATGGGTTAAGCCTCATGTATAGAATTTCCCTTATCTGCCACGGTGTACCGCGAGATCATGGTGCTGCCGCTGCGACTGACATTACCGAAGAGTTCACCCACCGACCTTGGCATCAGGCCGTCCAATGTTCATGGAATGGGAAGATTTTGCAACTGACAGCAGAGAATGACTACGATGTTGACGGTCTCGCGCTATCAGACGAGTTCGCGGATGCGATAGCAGCATGCATTGCTCCAGCCTTCGATGGTCGCATTGAGATCCTTTCAGTTCAAGTATTCGGAACAGAGGTTTAACAGGGCAGTCGGTTGTGACGCCGTATTAATATTTATTCTCCGTGCAAGCTGGCGCTCGCGATTCACATCACTTTAGCGTTGAAACTTCACTACTCGCCACACAATCCAGAAAGGCTCAAATGTGAATCCTATTATCACTACTTTCCCTTGCGCTGATCGCAGGATGTGCTGCACCTAACAAAGATATAAAACCTGTCGATCCGCGGGGGCTCATTGGGGTCTGGAAGGTAGATCTGCGACCAACGCCAAATCAGACGTTTGTTGAATGATCGCCTTGACCGCTTCCATCTCCACATCTCGACCCGCCAAGCGGGCTGCAAGTGTGCGTTGTACTTGGATATCTGGCGTGATGCTGGTATCTGGTGTCGTCTCAGTGTAACGCGTCGCTAGCTATGGAATATCGACTGCGACACCTGAATTGGGTAGTGTTACCCAAGTGAGCTCTCCTCCATTTAAGCCTCGTTGATTGCCGCCCGTTTGTTGACCGACCAAAATTGCCGCACCACTCTCTTGGCGTAACTTAGCTAGTTGAAATGTCGCAGAACTATTCTCTGCACTTACCAGTAAAAATACCTTGCCTTGAAAAGGCTTAACCACTGGTTCAATTGTTTGTACAAGGCCAGCGCGCGCTGTCACTTGATATTTTCCTTTGGCGGTGCCGTCCGTGATTTTATCGACTTTGCCAGTACGATCAAAAAACCCATAGTCCCAAGTATCTAAATAGCGCACAAGTTTTAAGGTACACGCTCGTAGTTGGTGATCGATTGATCGGACGTGAATTGAAATGGTTGTTTGATCAAATAGCTTAAGAGCTTACCGCCGATCGCGCCGTCGCCGCCTTCATTTTTACGAATGTCGATCACGAGATGGGTAACATTCTTTTCTAGTAAAGCAGCAAAGCTTTGGTCAATAAATTGTTTCCAATCGAATTTGGAATTCCAAAAAGAAAAAGTTGGTAGAGTTAGATAGGCGACCTGTTGATCGATCTTGAGTCGCCATGCTTCATCGGGTTCAGACTCGCCTTGGCTCTTCAATATCTTACTTCGTGCAGCCATCGTTAGCGCGTCTTCTTGGCTTGTGAAGGTCTGATCCTTACCGTTCATCGAGCGGCGTATTTGTAATTGGTAGCGCCCGGATTGTGGTGGCGACAATAGCGGCCAGACGATATCCATTTAGCTAAAATCTTTACGGTCATGCCCGATTTGCCGCAGACGTTTGCCGTCACTGCTACCGTCGGCACGCAAATAAGGCAACATCATCTTGACCATGTCATGCGCCTTAATACCATTCACAGACAAAATTTCATCGCCAGCCTTGATCGACGGCACCGCGCTAGCCAATACTAACCAACGATCTTCCACCAGCGTCATGATAAACGGAAGTTTGTCACTCGCATCGAGTAAAGCCGCCTTACTTCCAGCGCTCTGGTTCAACACGTTGGTCCAAGTATGTCCACAACCTATCGCAGCGGCGAGCTCTGTGGCCGCTAAATACATCGCACTGCTCGTTGTAGCCGCTTTGCCGAGCCGCTCAAAATGGGCAAACGCTTCATCGATTTCCACTTGTGTGCGGTATTTGGTGAGAGCTGGATGTAAAGCCATCAGCGTCGATTTTAATATGCGCACATCTTGAGCGGCGGCTTCTGGGCTCAGTTGGCTCACAGACGCTTGATTTGCTGCGAACGAATGCGCAGGAGTATTTGGGCATACACTCAATACCAAGCTGCCTAAGAATACGCTACATAAGAATACCTTACTGCTTGTCTTGCCGATTCGGTGTCTCATCTCATCGAATGTAGAGGCGCCAAAACTGCAAAAATAGTCATGGCGACCGCAAACAATCAGAATTTAACTTTAGCAATAGCGTTAGGACTAATAGCGTTAAGACCAATAGCGATGTAGAGCGTATCGTCGCTTCCAACCACCATACGCCCTCCACCTGAAACAACCGCGTTAGGAAAACTTCTCGCCATCGTCGTACTATCAATCACAGTACTCACGTGCCCACTAGGAGTCAATTTTCGTGTCACACTGTCATATATGTCTGCGATATAGATATTGCCTTTACTATCCGCTGCCAAATAAGTAGGGTTAGTAAAACGTGCTTGGCTGCCATCACCGTTTTCTTTACCTGCAACACCCATCTGGCCAGCTACGATGTTCATCTTAGCTTTACCGTCATATTTTAAAATAACTTGTTTCGAAGTGGTATAGATGTTTCCGTCTTTATCCACCACGATACCTCTATGGTACCCATCCGAGCCAGGCAGGCTCGTCACGGTGCCGGTGCTAGACACCTTCATAATCGGCGTTTCCCAACATGGTGGGTCTTTGGGGCAATTGGTATATTGTAAAACATAGATATTGCCATTGTTATCGATCGTCAAATCTTCCAGAGGTAAACCAACTTCAATCAAGGACACTTTTCCGCTTGGAGTTATTTTACGAATAGTAGTTGAAAATGGTGAATCGATAACATACACGTTACTGTCTTTGTCGATGGCGACAGCTTCAGGGCCTACGAAATAAACCATTTCACCTAAGCGGTTGGTCGAACCTCGAATATTTTTTTCGCCAAAGCGCGTGGTGACTACCCCACTTGGATTGATACTTCGAATAGAAGAATACCAAGGATCCGCTATCCAAAAATTACCTGCTACATCAAGCGCGAATGAATCAATTGCGAAGCTCCCCGGATTCCCATCAATAGAAAGTGTCCCAAATGTGCCGAGAGGCAAACCATTAAGCCCATACTGTCGAATCGAAAAACGTTCATTCAGATGCACTTTATCGATTGACGAAATCGCTAAGGATCGTGGGTAAACTGTTCGAGTGTCTGCCGGCGCGTCATCTGATCCAAGAAATACACTTACTAAACGATTAGGGCTTACCTTGTGAATTGTATCTAGTTGGTCGGCGATATAAAGATTGTTATCGCGATCCACTGCGATACTGGTAACGTCATTAAATAATAAGCGTGTATTAGATCCCTCTTTAAACCGCCAATTCCCAACCACGCCATATAATGAGCTTACTTCGCGCTGAGGACTGATCTTGCGTAAAGCTCGGCCATCGATTACATACACTTGATCTGCCTTATCGACTGCGATTGCGTACAATTGACTAAAAAGTGCGTTACTTCCGATGCCATCTTGATCACCAGAGACTCCTTGATTACCCGCAAAAGTCGCGAAACTACCGTTCGCACTAAGTTGCCAGACAACTTTGCGATGGTAGTCCGCCATATAAACGTTGTCAGCTGAATCAATTGCGATATCATTGATACTGCCTATTTGTGGATGTTTGAACGTGGTAACTTTGCCGTCTGCCGTGATTTTACGTATACGAGACACCTCAGAAACATAGATATTAGCTTTGTGGTCTACAGCAACTCGACTACCTGTAGAGAGTTGAAATCTCGCGATATCAATCGTTCCATCGATGTCTCCAGGTTGATTTGGCAACCCGGCGATGCGGCTGACAATTCCTTCAGGATTCATCTTCAATACGGTGCTTTGTTCTGGATCAAGAAAGTAACTATTTCCAAATTGATCCGCACTCATGCCGACATAACCAAGCTTTTTCGTACTTAAGCTACCAGCGATCAGCGATAAAGTGGTTGTCGGTGAAGGATTGTCACTTGTCGTTGGCGGATTAATTGGTTTTTCACTGCTTTCTTTTTTGTCGGAACCACCACATGCGCTGACACAAAAAGCACAGATGACAAGACTCAAGATGAAACCCATCTTCGAAAATCTCTTAGATAGAAAATGCATGGAAGGTGATCCTTAAGAATTTAATGTTTAGAATATCTAGCATCATAAATTAGAAAGAGAAATAATCAAATAAATGCTTGCAGTAAATTATTCGGTCGTCTTCTATCCATCTACTTTACTTAAATAATCAGGCCAATCGAGGGCATTAGTGGCGTTGTCGAAGCAGGTATAGCAATCAGCTTTTTTAGATTAATCTCGTGTATCAAACACATACTCATATAATGAAAACCATAGCATTACGATTGTGCACGAACCAGTTACTGAACTCTCTTATCTTGTCAATAAACTAGCGCTGATAGAAAACGCTAGACAAGCTGATTTCATTTCAATACTCACTTAACGTCTACCAAGGATTATTAAAAATGAAAAATACCGATCCCCGCATTGATACCTACATGGAAAAATCCGCCGATTTCGCAAAACCCATATTGCGACATATTCGCGAGATGGTGCATCAACATTGCCCAGATGTCAGCGAAACAATTAAGTGGGGTATGCCGCACTTCGAGTACAAGGGCAGTATTTTTTGTCACTTTGCCGCGTTTAAAAAACACTGTGCGCTGGGATTTTGGTACGGAGAATTATTACAGATTGATAGCAAGCTTGAAAAAGCCACGGGGCAATTTGGGCGTATCACAAGCTTGGCCGATTTACCTGACGATCAAGCCTTCGTTCAGCTTTTAAAAGAGGCAATGAAGTTACACGATGCAGGTGCCAAACTGCCTTCGCGCAACAAAGAAAAAGGTGAAAAAAAAGAACTTCAGATTCCTGCTGATTTTTTAAACGAATTAGAAAAAAATTCTGCGGCTTTGGCGACTTTCGAGGCTTTTCCTTATTCACAGAAAAAAGAGTATGTGACATGGTATGCCGAAGCGAAAACCGAGGCCACTCGAACTAAACGATTACAGCAAGCAATAGTATGGATGGCGGAAGGAAAACGTCGTAATTGGAAATATGAAAAGTGTTAAGCTCTGCTGTATTCAGGCTAAGATGAAAATCGTTTTTTTGCGTAGAGTTCTATCATTTTCATAGAACGCCCATAATGAAATTGCATTTGTTCATCGGTGTACCGATGGTCGCTGCCAACCGGACAGGCGCGTCGTGCCAAACAAGTATTCTTACATAGGGAATCTGCTTGCAGACGATACGCTAAGCAGGCTTCTAAATTTAACTTACCATCATCTAAAGCACGTGGCGGACAAGCGCTGATGCATGGCTTGCTCTCGCAACTGATACATGGTGAGGAACGCTCCTCCGTTGGTGTGACGGCTAAATCTGTATTTACCAACACCAAAGCACGATAAGCAAACCATGATCCAAATTCTGCATTCACACCCACCATAAACGGTGATGCATGATGCCAGCCGGCGAGTTTACCTACCTCTTGCAGACTGACGGTATAAGCACCGGGATACACGACTTCATAGCTAGCCGATGGATGTTCTGACTGTAAATATTGCTGGACTATCGATACCGTGAAAGTATCAATCGGATGTGCCTGATTATCGACGTCTGTAATGCGTTCATTGAAGGATTGCCAAAATTGCGTACCTGCATGGCCGATCAAAATTAATTGTCGATAATTTTGCGCCTGCGGACAACGTTCAAACAGAATTGCTTTGACATCCGCAGACAGATTCGCGATTGCAAATACAGCATGGCAATTTAAACCCGCATCGTTCAACACGGCTGAATTTAGCGTCTGAAAAGGATTCATCTATCTTAATAAATACAAAAAAAGTCGGAGTTGCGATTGTAGCGAGCAATGTACGTCTATCTGCTAGACTTACTAAAAATAATTTCAAAATCATTGATGATACATCCTCTCGATAATATTTTTTGGCATAGCCTATCTGGCGCACAAGCTTGTTTTGCCGCAGGTGAAGGTGATGCGCGTCGCTACGCAAAAGGCTTCTCTCCTATCCTCGGTTTTTCGAATGCGTTGCAGCCTGATTTTGATGCGATCAACGCGTATTGCGAACCTGGCGAACTGTTTTACTGTGCTGGTTGGATTGGCGCGATAGCTTCTGGCTGGACGCTTGAAGTCGAGAGCACGATGTATCGAATGCTGTGGGATGGTGTAATGCCACCAGAAGATGCGACTTTTCAAGCTAGACGTTTAAATCCTGATAATGTAAAGGACACACAAGACGCGGTGAGCTTGGCGCAGTTAACTAATCCAGGTCCATTTGGTATGCGCACAATCGCCTTAGGCGAATATCTAGGATGCTTTGACAAGGATGATCGTTTAATCGCGATGGCAGGTGAACGTAGTTATGCACCGCCTTATCGCGAGGTCAGCGGCGTTTGTACGCACCCAGATTTTCAAGGTAAGGGGTTAGCGAAACGCTTAATGCATCGACTTATCCGACGCCAATTACTCGCTGATGAAATTCCTTTTTTACACGTTATGTGTAGCAATAGTGCTGCACATGATTTGTATTTACGCATGGGTTTTCGCGATTATTGTCAAACTGCGGTACGTGTCATTCGTCGCATTGAATAAGTCGATGCGTTGAAATAAAACTCTGGCTCACTTCAAACTACGGTGCTTGCTGGCATCAAACAAGCACAACACACTGGTATGGTAAACTCTTGGCTCTTCAATTTGATGCCGCATAGCTTTTATAGCAATGCCGAGATACCGAGATGACAACGCCAACTACCCAATCTGAACTCAATCAATTATTTCCTCAGCCACTCTGGCAATGGTTTGAACAAATCTGTGCTATCCCCCACCCTTCCAAGCATGAAGCCGCGTTAAGCGCGCATATCCAAGCTTGGGCGAAAGAGCGTGGCTTACCGGTGATTGTCGATCAAGTCGGTAATTTAATTATTCGCAAAGCAGCGACTGCTGGCATGGAAGACCGTAAAACCGTCGTCATCCAAGCCCACCTTGACATGGTGCCGCAAAAAAATGCGGATAAAGTTCATGATTTTTTAACTGATCCGATTGAAGCGTGGGTGGATGGTGAATGGGTCAAAGCACGTGGCACCACTTTAGGATCAGATAATGGTATAGGCATGTCATCAGCACTGGCTATTTTGGGGGCATCCGATATCAAACATGGCCCGCTCGAAGTCTTGCTCACTGTCGACGAAGAAGCAGGTATGTCAGGCGCATTTGGCTTACAGCCAGGTATTTTAGAAGCAGAAATTTTAATCAATACCGATTCTGAACAAGAAGGCGAAATCTATATGGGTTGCGCTGGTGGTGTCGACGCAAAAATCCAATTGCCTGTGCAATGGCAAGATGCTGATCCTGCGCACTTAGCTTATACCCTGAGTATCGCAGGCTTAAAAGGCGGTCATTCTGGCGTCAACATTCATCTCGGTCGTGGCAATGCAAATAAATTATTGGCACGCTTTTTTGCCGGACATGCCGATGAATTAGGTATTGCCATTAGTCAAGTACAAGGCGGATCATTGCGTAATGCGATTCCACGTGAGGCACAATTCAGCTTTACTTTACCAGTTGAAAAACTCGATTTATTGCAGCAACGTGTCGCGCAATATCAATCGATCTTGCAAGCGGAACTGGCAGCGACCGAACCTAATTTACGCTTAACCATTAGCGACTGCACTGCGCCAGAAAAAGTGTTGCAAAGCGATTCGCAAAAACACTTAATCAACCTCCTCAACGCCTGTCCGAATGGCGTGATGCGTATGAGTGATGAAGTCGCTGGCGTAGTAGAAAGTTCGTTGAATGTCGGTGTGGTAAGTACCGCGGCCGACTATATCAGCATTATTTGCATGGTGCGTTCTTTGATCGATAGCGGCCGCGCGTATATCGAAAGCCACTTGCAGTCTTTATGTGATCTGGCTGGCGCTAGCGTTCAGTTTGAAGGCCGCTACCCAGGTTGGAAGCCGGATAACAATTCACCTGTGATGGCAATCGTCAAAGAGACTTACGAAAGCATTTATCACCGCGAACCTGAAATTATGGTGATTCATGCTGGTTTGGAATGTGGTTTATTCAAAAAACCCTACCCGCATTTGGACATGGTTTCTATCGGCCCGACTATACGCTTTCCGCACGGTCCAGATGAAATGGTGAATATCAAAACAGTGGGTCAATATTGGACTTTGCTGTTGGCCGTTTTAGAGCGTATTCCAACTAGGGCGTGTTGACATAATAT
>DLGN01000215.1 GCA_002482715.1 Oxalobacteraceae bacterium UBA7693 | reverse complement strand
GCTCCCGCATGATGCGTAATGGGCGCAAGCCACGACTCGCAGCGAACCAGGCTAATACACCGGTCAACAAAGCGGCAACAAAGACGAATAGCCATAAAGTCTTGCGAAAACTCGCCATGAATTCTTGATGGTGCGCGATATCTGTCGCGATCGCCACAGTGATGGGGGCATATCGCTGATCTTTGGTATTAAATACACTCACCAGACCACGATAATGATCACCTTTCGCTTCCCAAGAAAACAGGGTAGAACGACTTTGCGTTCTTGCCTGTTGCAAGTATTGCGCTGGAAACTCCACCACATCAGAAGCCAAAATCACCTTGTTTTGATTATCTAAGATAGTGATCACCAAATCATGATGACCAACTAAGGCATCACCAAGTTGATCCGCCAAATTACGCACGTCTTGCTCGCTATTCACACGTTCAATAATGTGCTGCGCGAGCTCCAATTTACCGCTTAATGCATGATGATCTTGCTCTTTAAAATGCTCGTCAATCGACGCGCCAATTAGCCAGCCTAAGCTAAGCAAGACCACACAAGACAAGCTGGTGAAGAAGAGTGTTAAACGTGCGGTGAGCGAGAGTTGAGAAAGTTTATGCATCTGTTTATTTTAGGTACGTCGTTTGGCGAGGGCTCATTTGCTATTGGTGCTCGGTTTTGATGCAGGCTTTGATGGAACTACACGGGTTTCGTCTATGTACTGACGGGTGGTTTTCCAGGGTGCTTGTGTAATCTGTATTTCGCCGCGTAAGGGCGCTGCGTCTTCCGTTACTTGTAACTCATCAACTTGATGATAATTTGAAGTCTTGCCATAGAAATTTTGATTTAATGTGATAGTCAGGGGTTCTACATTGTTGGCGTAAGTCTTCGCAAATCCCTGAAATCGAATGGCGTAGCCATCTCTGATGCAGGCATAAGTCATACGAGAATAGAATCCACGATTTTCGAAGATTTTTTGTAAGACCTGATTTGAAATGTCACGCCTATGTATTTCAGCGTTGAGATTGAGCGTAGAGTTGAGATTGCGAAAAAAAGGCAAATAGCTCAATGTGAACAAACGTGGCTTACATTCAATGGTTTGGCTTATCTCGATTTTGATCGGTTGCCAAGGCCCATGAAATTGGGCGGTATAACTACCATTTTTGGTCAGGCTATTGAGAAAGCCAGTTGATCCACTGCGCCTTGCCAGTGTTAATACATCTGCGTGATCACTGCTGTTTTTTTCGGTAGTCACCACGCCTTGGTTTGAAATAAAAACTTTCTGCGAACTCGATAAAAGGTCGTTTTCTTTCGTATGCTGATAGCCTTCAAAAAGGAGACTGATGCCTCTTTCAGCACAGAGGTAATTGACTGAATCAAATCGTGATGTATCCCACATCAAAGCGCTCAAGGCACTTGCGGTAAGTAGGTGTTTGGTTTGCCCTTGTTGGGTGATGAGCGTCAATTCAAGTTGCTGATTTTCTTGGTCATTGTGAAAGATGAATTGGCGATTGCCGCAATCGATATTGACACTTTGTGGAATCGGTTCAAATACCTTAGCGACAATTGGGTAGGAATTTTCTGGTAGTTGTTCTTGCACTTGGTTTTGAGCTTGGGTGCCTTGAATAGAAGAAAAACTGATGGTCACGAGTAGGGCAAGTTGATGTAGTGATTTCATTGTGCTTTAATTTTCAGTATTTTTACTAACTATTTGCGTGACTAAACATTTTGGTGCGCGATGTTACTTGTTNNTTTAACTTCAAGCACATAACCCATCCCGCGTAGTGTGTGAATTAACTTGGGTTCAAAGTGGTCATCGATTTTGCTACGTAGGCGACGCATGGCGACTTCAATCACGTTGGTGTCGCTATCAAAATTCATGTCCCATACTTGCGAGGCGATCAGTGAGCGCGTTAAGACTTCGCCTTGGCGACGCATGAAGAGTTCAAGTAGAGAAAATTCTTTGGCCGTCAGTTCGATACGTTGTCCGTTGCGTGTCACGCGATGTTTGAGGAGATCTAATTCAAGATCGGCGACTCGCAAACTGGTTGATTCGATTTGATTCTTGCCTCGGCGCAGTAAAGTTCTGACGCGTGCGACTAATTCAGAAAAGGCAAATGGTTTGACCAAATAGTCGTCGGCACCGAGTTCTAAACCTTTAACTCGGTCTTCGACTTGATCTTTTGCCGTTAAAAATAAGACGGGTGTTTGTAAGCCTTGACGACGCAAGGCTTCTAAAACTTGCCAACCATTGAGTTCGGGCAGCATCACATCGAGAATCAGTAAATCATAGTCGCCCGACTTTGCTAAATGCAAACCATCTAAACCATTGCGCGCGAGATCAACGCTAAAGCCAAATTCGGTCAAACCTTGTTTCAGGTAATCGCCAGTTTTTTGTTCGTCTTCAACGATTAGGATTTTCATGTCGGGCTTAGTTTTTTGAGGTCATTATCATGGGAGTAAAAGGAAGGAGCCCCATTTTTGCCAATTTTACCCTCGAAATTCCACTAAATCCCAATAAACACCAGCTCTCTCCACGTAGATTACAGATTTGTAATCTGGCCGTCAGCTAACTGTAGTGATGTGAAAGCGATAATAGCGGCTATTTTTAGCATGGCACTAGCCTCATTCGACACCAGCAAGGAGTGTGTTTTGAAGTCTCTTTTTACCCTGATTGTATTGTTGCTTAGTTTGCATACTGCCAGAACGGCAAGCGCACATGGCAATGACGACCATGAACATGCGGCGCCTGCTGCACCAACAACGCAAGTGGCACCGCGTGCTAGTGCGCAAACCGAAGACTTTGAACTGGTCGCCGTGTTGCAAGGCCGCTCGCTGATCATTTATCTTGATCGTTTTACCGACAATAGTCTGGTAGCGGATGCACTGATTGAAGTTGAGGGCGGTGGCGGCTTGAAAGCAATCGCGAAGCAAACTGCGCCGGGTGTTTATGTGATTGAACTGGCGAAAGGGGTGATGGAAAAAGTCGGAAAATATCCTTTATCGATTTCGGTACAAGCAGGCGAACTCGGTGACGTCATGACCGCGAGTCTAGAAATTCCCGATCTCAGCGAGGAAGCGCACGATCATCCAGAAGAAACTAAGCCTTGGTGGTGGATTGCTTTGGGCGGTTTGGTCATCATCGTTTTAATCGTGAGTGGCACCATCTTATTTAAGCGTCGTCAGCGTCGTCAGCGTCGTTCTGGTTGGGGAGCTTAAGTCATGAATCTATTTACCATGTTCAAATCAATGATGAAATTTTCTGCTGTCATTCTTCCCCTTGTGCTAGTTACCCAATTCAATCTGGCACAAGCGCACGGCGACGAAGATCATAGTAAAAAACCAGCCAAAACTGCAACCAAATCTAGCGCAGCGGCAAACGCAAAGCCTAGCGTCTTAGATGCCACTGCCGCACAGCGTTTATCCGATGGGAGTTTATTTGTCCCTAAAATCGTGCAGCGACAATTGGCACTACGCACACTGCTCACTGAGCAAGCTGAGTTGCCAAACACCATAGAACTCAATGGCAAAGTGATGGCCGATCCGAATGCAGGTGGTCGGGTGCAGGCGAGTCAGCCAGGCCGACTTGAAGCGGGACCTTCGGGTTTACCTAGCTTGGGTCAACGCGTGACGAAAGGCCAAGTGTTGGCGTATTTGCGTCCGGTGATTAGCAGCTTGGATCGTGGCAACAGCCAGTCAATATTGGCGGATATCGATTCACAATTATCGATTGCAGAACGTAAGGTACAGCGTTATGAACAATTATCGGAAGCCTTGCCGAAGGCCACGGTGGAGGCGGCGCGTTTTGATTTTGAAGCGTTGAAGAAACGTAAGGCTGCGGTCGAAGCGAGTCTGTCAAAAAGTGAAGCTCTCATTGCGCCTGTGTCGGGCATTATCAGTGTAGCCAATGCGGTCACAGGGCAGGTATTTGATGCGAAAGAAACGCTATTTGAAATCATCGATCCGAATCGCTTGATGGTCGAAGCCTTGGCCTACGATCCCATTTTGACCTCAGACATTGCGAATGCGACCGCGACATGGAATCAACAGCGGTCATCGACGCCAGCGAATACGCCAATCAGCTTATCGCTAGCCTTCGTCGGTGGTGGTCAGCAGATGCGTGAGCAGGCGATTCCATTGCTGTTTCGCGTGTCGGGTAAATCGACTGCAGTAGCGGTCGGACAGACGATTAAAGTGATTATTCAAACCAAACGCTTGACGACGGGATTTGCCGTGCCGAATTCTTCTGTGATCAAGTTGACGGGTGGTGAATCGGTCGTCTGGGTACATACCGAAGCAGAGCGTTTTGTACAGCGTAAAGTGGTGGCGCATAGTCTGGATGGCGAACGGGTTTCTATCATCTCTGGGTTAAAAGATGACGAACGCGTGGTGACCGCTGGCGCGAGTTTGTTAGCGCAAGTGAAGTAAAGAAGGCAGCCCATGTTCCAATTCATTATTAACACCAGCTTGCGCCAAAGGCTGATCGTTCTCGCTGCTTCTCTTCTGTTGATCGTGTACGGTTTGATCAGTATGCGACAAATGCCCGTTGATGTCTTTCCCGATTTGAATAAACCAACGGTGACCTTGATGACCGAAGCCGGCGGCATGGCACCGGAAGAAGTCGAGCAGTTGGTCAGCTTTCCTCTAGAGTCAACCATGAACGGGATGCCCGGCGTGACGCGCGTACGCTCGGTATCAGGTGTGGGTCTATCGATTATCTACGTTGAGTTCGATTGGGGTACGGATATCTACCGCAATCGTCAGCAGATCGCAGAACGCTTAAGTCTAGTGCGTGAACAGTTACCTGCTGGAGTCACGCCGCAGATGGGGCCAATTTCCTCCATCATGGGTGAGATCTTATTGATCGCATTACCAATTAGTGCCGATGCCAACTCAGCAGGTAGCACTTCGGCAATGCAAGTGCGTGAGTACGCTGATTGGGTGATGCGTCCACGCTTGCTGAATATTCCCGGTGTGGCGCAAGTGACGCCGATTGGCGGCGAGGTTCGCCAGTATCGGGTTGAAATTAAGCCTGCGCAGTTACAGTCATTGGGTATAGAACTCGATAAGGTGGAAGCCGCGCTCAAAGATTTTGGGGCGAATACCAGTGGTGGCTTTGCGCAAGCGAATGGTCGTGAATATTTGATCCGTCAAATTGGCCGCACCAGTCGCATCGAAGATTTACAAAATGTCGTCGTAGCGATGAAACAAGGGCAGGCGATTTTATTGAAGCAAGTCGCGGATGTCGCGATTGCCCCTGCATTTAAACGCGGTGATGGCGGTTACAAGGGTAAGCCAGCGGTGATTCTGTCTGTGCAAAAGCAACCAACCGCCGATAGCGTGAAACTCACACGCGAAGTTGAACGTGCGATTGCGGAATTGGCTAAGAATTTGCCGCAAGGCGTAGAGAAACCACAATTCTTGTTCCGTCAAGCCGACTTTATTAAGAATTCCTTGGATAACGTCAACGACGCTTTACGTGATGGCGCCATCATGGTGGCGATCTTATTGTTCTTATTCCTGCTGAATATCCGCACCACGATTATTTCTTTGGTGGCGATTCCTTTGTCTTTGTTGGCGACGATTTTGGTCTTCCGCTATTTGGACTTATCGATCAATACGATGACCCTCGGTGGTCTGGCGATTGCGATTGGTGAGTTAGTCGATGATGCGGTCGTGGACGTAGAAAATGTCCTGCGTCGCCTCAAAGAAAATAGTTTGTTAGCGCAGCCGCTACCTGTTTTGCAGGTGATCTCGCGTGCTTCTGGTGAAGTGCGTAGCGGCATTGTGTATGCAACCGTGATTGTCGTGCTGGTGTTCGTTCCCTTGTTCGCTTTACCTGGAATTGAAGGCAGTTTGTTTACGCCGCTCGGCATTGCGTACGTGGTCTCGATTCTTGCGAGTATGGCAGTGGCGATGACAGTCACGCCAGTCCTCTGTTATTTCTTATTACCAAAGATGAAGCAACTCGGCCATGGTGATAGCGCGCTGGTGATTTGGTTGAAAAAGTGGGATACACGGCTGTTAAATTGGTCGTTTCAGCATGTGCGTAGCTTGTTTGCCGTTGCTGTCGCGGCGGTGGTGTTGGCCGCGATTGCCGTACCATTCTTTCCACGCGCTTTTCTGCCAGCGTTTAACGAAGGTACATTAACGGTCAATTTGGTACTTAATCCCGGCACCTCCTTGGAAGAATCGAATCGGCTAGGCAGCTTGGCAGAACAATTGATGTTGGCGGTGCCAGAAGTTACACAAGTTGGTCGTCGTACAGGTCGCGCGGAGTTGGATGAGCATGCCGAAGGTGTGCATTACAGCGAGATGGATGTGGATTTGAAAAAGTCTAAGCGTAGTCGTGAGGAGATTATTCACGATATCCGCGAACGTCTGAAAGTCTTGCCGGCAAATAGCAATGTTGGACAACCGATTTCTCATCGCCTTGATCATTTACTGTCTGGTGTGCGTGCACAAATTGCCTTGAAAGTGGTCGGTGATGATCTCGATACTTTGCGCAATATCGCTAATGATTTGCGCGAGCGTCTCGGTCGTGTGCCTGGTATCACTGATTTACAAATTGAAAAGCAAGTCTTGATTCCGCAGATCAAAATTCATGTGGATTATGAACAAGCTGCGCGTTACGGTATTGCACCAGGCGTCTTATTGCGCAGCTTGCAGCAACAAATTGAAGGTGAAAAAATTACGCAGATTATCGAAGGAAATCGTCGCTTTGATATGTTGTTACGCTTGCCTGAAAATGGGCGTGACCTACAAGCATTGCAACAATTGCTGATAGAAACGCCACGCGGCCATATACCTTTATCGCAATTGGCAAAGGTCGAAGAAAGTGATGGTCCGAATCAAATCAATCGCGAGAATTCACGCCGTCGCATCGTACTGTCTGCCAACACGGATGGTCGCGATATGACCCAAGTGATCCAAGATATACGGGAAGAGTTGGCAGCAAAACCTTTACCAGTTGGCTATTCGACTTCACTGGAAGGACAATTTCAGGCACAAGAAAAAGCATCAAATCTGATCGCCTTATTGTCTCTTGTATCTTTGTCTTTGATGTTCTTGGTGCTGTACAGTCGTTATCGCTCGATCGCCTTGACCATGATTATTATGGGGAATATTCCATTAGCTTTAGTCGGAGCGGTGATTGCCTTATGGCTAGCAGGGCAGACTTTATCGGTCGCTGCTTTGGTCGGTTTCATCACCTTGGCGGGCATCTCAACACGCAACGGTATTTTGAAAATTAGCCACTACATTAATTTGTGTGCGTTTGAAGGCGAAAAATTTGGCAAAGAGATGATTATTCGTGGTTCACTAGAACGCTTAACGCCAGTCTTAATGACAGCCTTAGTTGCTGCGTTTGCGTTGATGCCATTATTGGTTTCGGCTGATGCACCAGGTAAAGAAATTTTGCATCCGGTCGCGGTTGTGATTTTTGGTGGACTGATTAGCTCTACCTTGCTTGATACCATCTTAACGCCGCTGATGTTCTGGCGTTGGGGTGAAAAGCCTTTGTTGAATTTGCTCGCAGCTAAGCAAAATGATGATCAGCAAGAAGTATTTTGATTTTTAATTGAAATCGTAATTCGGCATATTTTTTTAAAAAGGAAACAATATGAAACTCTCAAAGTTTGTTTTTACAGCATTAGCAAGTGTTGCAATCAGTGCCGCCAGCATCGGTGGCGCGTATGCGCATGATGATAAATATTTTGATTCGATCAAATCGCCCAACGGTGGTCAAACCCGTATGGCGGGCGTGTATCATTTTGAACTGGTGTTAGCGCAGGACAGTAAAACCGCGAAAGAAAATCCGGTAACCGTGTACGTGACCGATCATGCGAATAAAGGTATGTCGACTAAAGGTGCAACGGCGACTTTGACTTTAGTACAGGGCTCGAAAAAATCCACTGTTGAATTGGTGCCAGAAGGCGAGAATCGTTTTGTTGGTAAAGCAACCTATGCTTCAACCGCCAATTTGAAAGGCGCCTTGACCGTGACGATGGCAGGCAAGCCAGCAGAGCAAGCACGTTTTACGCCATTTGCGTTGGTGAAAAAAGCCAGTGCAAAGCCAGCAGATAAGGGAAGCACTAAGGAATCAGAACATGCGCACGAACACAAGCATTAGTATGGACGCAGGTAAAAACATCAGTATTTTCAGCAAGCGCATTTTTGCGGCTTTTCTGCTGATGTCTGCAGGCTTGGGTTTGCCGAATTTAGCAAATGCAAGTCTGGTTGACTTGAAGTGGGATGAGCACGGGCGCTTTCAGCATCGCGGTGAAATTAAAGCTGGTGGCATACTTGAGGTCTGCGGAAAATTGTCAGCAGGCTTAAAGATTGATTGGCAGTATCAAAGCGCGAAGCCTTTGGACTTCAATATTCATTTTCACGAAGGTAAGAAAGTGACTTTGCCAGTGAAATATCTGGCACGTGATACCGCCGCTGAGCAATTTGAGGTCAAGCAAAGTCAAGACTATTGCTGGATGTGGTCGAATAAAAGTAAAGAAGCCATTAGCGTCGATCTGAGTTTAAATCAGGTTCAGAAGTAAGCGAATTGCGAGCGAAAATACGGTACAAATACGGAGCCAACTAGGTTCTACAAGTCAGTAGAAAAAAAGCGTAAAAAATAAGGGATAATATTCCGACATTTTTTACGCTTTTTTATTTTGGGATCGAGGCTCTATGACGCTTATCCGGCATCTGTTAATTTTTCTTAACCTGAATTTGCTTGTCTTGGTCAGTCTAGAAAATGCACT
>DLGN01000368.1:12225-26276 GCA_002482715.1 Oxalobacteraceae bacterium UBA7693 | reverse complement strand
CACGTGCAAATGCATCTGCAAACTCTGCTGGGTTTTGATGGAAACGACGCGCAATTTTTTCGTAAGCAGGATCAAAGCGCAAAGACAAATCCGCTGTTGTCATCATCGGTGGGTGGGACTTGCTTGCATCATGTGCATCTGGTATCAAATGCTCAGGCTTGCAATTTTTTGCGACCCACTGTTTGGCGCCAGCTGGACTCTTAGTCAATTCCCATTCATAACCGAACAGCATATCGAAATAGCCATTGTCCCACGTGGTTGGATTCGGCTTCCATGCACCTTCGATACCGCTGGTCGTTGTGTGGACACCTTTACCTGAACCCAATTGATTGATCCAACCCAAACCTTGCTCTTCAATGCCCGCCGCTTCCGGCTCTCGACCAACTAAGCTTGGATCACCCGCACCGTGCGCTTTACCGAAAGTATGACCACCTGCCACCAAGGCAACCGTCTCTTCATCATTCATCGCCATGCGAGCAAAAGTCTCACGAACATCGCGACCGGATGCCACTGGATCAGGATTACCATCTGGGCCTTCTGGATTTACATAAATCAAACCCATTTGCACTGCGGCTAATGGATTCTCTAAATCACGCTTTCCTGAGTAGCGGCTATTTTCTTTATCACTCGTTGCCAACCATTGTGTCTCTGAACCCCAGTAAATATCTTCCTCTGGCTGCCAGATATCTTCGCGTCCACCAGCGAAACCGAAAGTTTTAAAGCCCATCGATTCAAGCGCCACATTGCCAGCCAAGATAAACAAATCAGCCCAAGAAATCTTGCGACCGTATTTCTGTTTAATCGGCCACAATAAGCGACGTGCTTTATCGAGATTGCCGTTATCAGGCCAGCTATTGAGTGGAGCGAAACGTTGATTACCAGTACCTGCACCTCCACGACCGTCGGACACACGATACGTCCCCGCCGCATGCCATGCCATACGGATCATTAAGCCACCATAGTGCCCCCAGTCTGCTGGCCACCAGTCTTGTGAATCGGTCATTAAAGCATGGAGATCCTTCACCAAGGCATCGAGATCCAGTGACTTAAATTCTTCCGCGTAATTGAAACTCTCTCCCATCGGATCAGACTTAGGAGAATGCTGATGCAAGATATTCAGCTTTAATTGATTTGGCCACCAAGTTGCATTGGTCGGCGCTCCAGCGGCAACTGCGTTTTTCGGTGTGCCGTGGTGGAAAGGGCATTTTGCTTCGTTCGACATAGTGATCTCCTTTGTTTAGTTCAAAACTGCTACGGAATTGATTCTAGAGATCAAACATTGATAGATCAACTCAATTAAATTTATCCATTCAATAAATTTTAACTAAATCAATCAGATTCAAGTGATCATGCTTAAATAGAAACTTTACAAACTATGATGCCTATGCGAGATGGCGTATTGTATTGCATTAAATGAGGAGCGACCGATTCCCATCAGGAATCTTCAATCGTTGTCAACGACTCATGAGATTGAGGATTTGCTGACGTAACCACGTGTTGGCGGGATCATTGTCAGCACTCATGTGCCAGTACAGATGCGCATCGATAGGCTGTGTTGCCAATGGAAACGGATCAACCCGATTCATAAACTGGGCATTCGCAATACTTGCATATTGCTCAGGCATGGTCAGCAAAAGGTCGGTTTCACTCACGACACGACAAGCAGCGAAATAGTGTTGACAGCGCAAACTGATATGACGGCGTAAGCCTTCGCGGTTCAGTTCAAAATCTTCCAACCCCATGCCTTGTCGGCGCGAAGATACGAGCACATGCGCTTGCTGTAAATAGATCGAAAGATCGAGCAGTGAATTTTTCTTTCTCGGTATTTGTGGATGCCCATTGCGCGACAACACAATTAATCGATCACGCGAGACACGTTGCTGCCGGATATTACCCGCTAATGGAATTGGCACTTCCAACACCATGTCGAGATTACCGCTACTTAATGCCGTTTCAATTTCGCGTCGATCTACACGCACGCTGGCAATACTAATTCCCGGCGCTTGCTTGGTAATTGTTTTTAATAGAGGCGGCAAGATGGTGGCTTCAAAAACATCGCGCAGGCCCAGATGAAAACTCCGTTGCGTTTGCGCTGGATTAAAACTCTGGTCAGCCTGCAAGCTCAATTCAAACAATTGTAAGCCCTGCCTTACTTGCGTGATGATCCCACGTGTAAATGGTGTTGGCACCATTGCTGCACCTTGCCGTACAAAAAGCGGATCATCAAACATGGTTCTTAGGCGAGCCAGAGCATGACTGAGTGCGGGCTGACTGAGATTTAAAGTCTGGCTGGCGCGCGTGATATTGCCTTGACTATAAATGGCATCAAGCACGACGAATAGATTGAGATCAGTACGAGATATATGCATGAAACGAATTATGGCATATTCAAATCATTCATTTGATTAATTGATAGTCAGATCGTATGCTGCTGCAACAAACTGTGTAGTTGCTATTCATCCCTACGACATCCATATAAAAGTACACCATGAACTTTGCCCACTCCGACACCGCCACGAAGCTAATTGCGCGGCTACAGTCCTTCATGCAAGAGCATGTCATTCCTGCTGAAAAAATCTACGCAGCGCAATTACGCGGTGGTGCGGATTGGACACAATGGCAACAACCTAGCGTGATGGAAGAATTGAAAGCAAAAGCAAGAGCAGCAGGTTTGTGGAATTTGTTTTTACCCGAAGATGGTGCGCGCTTATCCAATGTCGATTACGCGCCCTTAGCGGAGATCACTGGTCGTTCGATGATCGCTCCCGAAGTATTCAATTGCAACGCGCCTGATACCGGCAATATGGAAGTGCTTGTCAAATACGGCAGCGAGGAACAAAAGCAACGCTGGCTCAAACCCTTGATGGCAGGTGAAATCCGCTCAGCATTTTGTATGACAGAACCTGAAGTCGCGTCCAGTGATGCGACGAATATGCAAGCAACTGCGATGTTGGACGGAGATGAAGTTGTGTTAAACGGTCGCAAATGGTGGAGTTCTGGTATCGGCCATCCGAACTGCAAGGTGCTAATTTTTATGGGGCTCAGCGACACCAGCGCAGATAAGCATCAACAGCATTCGATGATTCTCGTTCCTTTGGATACGCCAGGCGTCAAGATTGAACGCATGCTACCCGTATTCCATACGCTAGATGAACCGTATGGACATGGCGAAGTCAGCTTTACCAATGTACGTCTACCTCTCTCATCCATCATCGGTGGCTTGGGGCGTGGTTTTGAAATCGCCCAAGGCCGCTTGGGACCCGGGCGCATTCATCATTGCATGCGTGCGATAGGTGCAGCGGAATTTGCTTTAGAACTGCTGTGTGAACGCGCCATGAATCGCATAGCGTTTGGCAAACCTTTGGCCAAACTCGGCGGCAATGCCGACATCATCGCGAATGCGCGAATGGCGATCGAACAGGCCAGACTACTCACCTTGAAGGCTGCGTGGATGATGGATACCGTTGGCGTTAAAGGAGCGATGAGTGAGATTTCACAAATCAAAGTCATCGCACCGAATGTCGCGACTCAAGTCATTGATGCAGCGATGCAGATGCATGGTGGTGCAGGTTTATCCGATGATTTTCCGCTCACTGCTTTATATGCCTATGCGCGTGTGCTGCGCATTGCTGACGGCCCAGATGAAGTGCATCGCGGCTTGATTGCCAAGCTCGAATTGAAGCAACAAGCGAAACGCCTCGGTATTTCTTCATAAGTAAAAAATGACTATGACTATCAATAATTTATTAGATGCCGCGAGTGCAGTGCGCGTTGGAGAAGAGATCCCGCTTGAAAAAGTGAGCGAATTTATTCGCCAACATTTACCCAACTTAGCTGGCGAGCCAGAAATAGAACAATTCCCTGGTGGTGCATCCAACCTGACTTATTTATTACGCTATCCAGACCGCGATTTAATCTTGCGCCGCCCACCATTTGGACATCGTGCTAAATCTGCACATGACATGCTACGTGAAGCAAACATCATGAGCGCATTAAAGCCGGTCTATCGCTATGTACCGGCAGTGATCGCCACGTGCAGTGATCCGGCAATAATGGATTGCGATTTCTATGTGATGGAACGTGTGCACGGGATTATCCCTCGGCAAAATCTACCCAAGGATTTAGCATTATCAGAGGAAGATACGCGTCGTCTATGTCTGAACGTCATCGACAAAATAATAGAGCTACATCAAATCGATTATCAACAAGCAGGGCTCGCATCGATTGCCAAAGGTGCCGGTTATGTGGCACGTCAAGTCGCCGGTTGGAGTGAGCGTTATCGTCAAGCAAAAACGGATGACGTCGGCGACTTTGAAAGTGTGATGCAATGGCTGCACGACAAAATGCCAGCACAAGATCTCACCACCTGCCTGATTCACAATGACTTCCGTTTTGATAATGTCGTCCTCAATCCCGCAGATCCGACCGAGATCATCGGCGTACTCGATTGGGAAATGGCGACACTCGGTGATCCATTGATGGATTTAGGCAATACTCTTGCCTATTGGGTGCAGGCCGACGACGATGCGGTATTCCAATCTGTCCGCCGTCAACCGACGCACTTGCCTGGAATGTTAACGCGCCAGGAAGTAATTACCTATTACGGCGAAAGAACTGGCTACCGCGTCGATAACTTTGATTTCTACGCGATTTTTGGGCTATTCCGTTTAGCAGTGATCGTGCAGCAGATTTACTACCGCTACTTCCACGGGCAAACCACCAATCCAAGCTTTTCTAGCTTCGGCAAGCTCAGCAATTATCTAGAACAACGCTGCCTACGCCTAATCAAAGCCTCGCTTTTGTAAATAACCCTATGCGCCACATTTATTTGATTCGACACGGTCAGGCCAGCTTTGATGCCGACGATTATGATCAACTGTCACCATTAGGCGAAGAACAAGCGCGTCTATTGGGCGCATGGTTAAAACAAAGTGGGCAGGTCGCCAATCAAATTATCATTGGGGGCAATCGGCGTCATAAACAAACTGCGCAACATTGCTTGCAGCAATTTCGTAGCGACCCACAACAGCTCGCGGAAGAGGACTGGATTCTCGATCGCGGCTTTGACGAATTTGACCACCAAGAAGTCATTCTCAAACACTGTTCTGAATTTTCAGACTTCCGTGCGCTAAAACAATTTGTAAGCAATCAATCGCACCCTCGACGTACGTTTCAGCTAATGTTCAGTGATGCAATGAGCCGTTGGACTAGTGGCGATTATGACGACTACAGCGAGAGCTGGGTTCAATTTCAAACTCGCTGCCGTGATGCATTCATGCGCTTAACTGAAACTGAGGTGGATGAAAAAAGCCATCAACACTATTGGGTATTTACCTCGGGAGGAACGATTTCCACCTTGATACAAGCCGTTCTGGGGATACCCGACCAACGTATTTTTGACTTGAACGCCAGCTTAATTAACACGGGTGTCAGCAAGCTATTCATCGGTAGAACTCAAACGAGCTTGAGTTACTTAAATAGTCCTAGCCACTTGGAATTACATCAACGTCCAGAATTAATCACCTACCGCTAAATCGTCGCGATCGCACGGTAGAACGCAAAGATGAATGTATAAAATCGGCTTATAACGCATGGAAAGAATGGAGCAACAGATGCAAGAACTCAAAGGTAAAGTCGCCGTTATCACTGGTGCAGCAGAAGGTATAGGCAAAGCAATCGCTGTTGCAGCCGCCGCTGAAGGTATGCGGCTTGTGCTTGCAGATATCAGTGATGCTCTTCTCAACAGCACCGTCCAAGAATTACGTGCTAATGGTACGGAGGTGATTGGCGTTGTTACTGACGTCGCTAAAGAAAGCGATATACAAACCTTAGCGGACCAAGCTTATGCACAATTTGGTCATGTACATCTATTGGTCAATAACGCTGGCGTTGCCTTTGCTAAGTCTGCGTGGGAAACGACTGCTAAAGATTGGGAATGGATTATGGGAATCAATTTATACGGTATTACCCATGCATTGCGGATTTTCATTCCGCGTATGTTAGCACGCGATGAAGTCGCCCATATCGTCAATACTGCTTCCGTCGCTGGCTTAATCGCTGAGCCAGCACTAGCAGCATACAATGTGAGTAAATTTGGCGTGGTAGCTCTCAGCGAAAGTCTGCATCACGATTTAAGTTTGCGCAAATCAAAAATCGGCGTTTCGGTACTATGCCCGAGCTGGGTTAAAACCCGCATCATCGATGCAGAGCGTAATCGAAAAACGGAAGATCGGATTCAAGCCGATCAATTAGAAAAGGTCAGTCAAAAAACTGGGGCAGCGATTAATAAAGCAGTCGAAGCCGGTATCTCACCAGAGCAAGTTGCCAGCGACGTGATCACAGCCGTCAAAGCAAATACGTTTTATATTTTGACACATCCCGAAACAAAGGCCGCTGTCGCGATTCGTAGCGAAGATATATTACAAGGCCGCCCGCCAACTCTGTTGCCAATTTAACTTCCTCCGATATTCCACCAAACGCCTGTTTGGCAATCGTCAAGTTTTGATCGGCTTCTAATATGCTCGAAATTCACTTTTGTGAGGTCCCACTAAAAATGCCAAACTGGCACTTTAGTGGTTTCGCAAAGGCATCGGTGTGGCCTGTTGCTTTGATCTACGGCACAAAATCACGAGACAATCTTTGACAATTGAGCTTTCCAAATTATCCTACAATAGTGTATAGACAGGCTCGTATGTCTAAATACCAGCATACTTTATCAATAGTTCTCCTTAGAGACTTGAAACGATCTAACTGCACCGCATCTGAAGTAGCACTTAGGCACAATTAGACACAAAATACCGAGTCAATTTGACCAAGATAAAAAGACTTAATAATTTACCTTGAATTATCGGCTTTAGGTGAATACATTAGAGTTATCGAGATGCTAAATCAAAGACGAACTTGATCTGGCATTGAGAGTTCATCGAAGTGAGTTGGGTCAACTGCCCTAAAGTGCAATAGTCGTTGCATTGATTTAAATTTTAAAATCGAACCAGAAGTTAAAATTTTCTTACATAAACCACTTAATTAGGATTCATCATATTCTATGGCTAACATACTCGACATCCCTAGTTCCGAAGAGTTTCAATACGATCCAAACAATCTACTTGATACACTGATCAAAACTTTGGGCATAAAAAACGATGCTGCGCTCTCACGAGCTTTAGAAGTAGCACCGCCAGTCATCAGCAAAATCCGTCACAAGATTTTACCTGTCGGCCCCTCATTACTGATTCGTATGCATGAAGAATCCGGTCTGAGTATCAGAGAGATCCGTAATTTAATGGGCGATCGCAGAGAAAAATTCCGCATGCCTGATCAGATGTAAATTGATTTGACGTCAGATCTTGCAAATCATCTGACGTCAGTTTCTCTTCCTAGTAGTTAATATCATCACTCTTGCGGCTCGTATCACCCTAGTGATTTTTATCACACCTGATTAATCGGGCTTTGCCTAAAGCTGCGATTCATTCTGTTTGTATCTGCAACGCATATTTCTCATTGTTTCCTTGCAGATTCACCTAACTATTTACCGTTCTTGTAATTTGCGATACATCGTCTGACGACTAATGCCCAAAGTTCGCGCAGCAGCGGAAACATTGCCATTTGCCTCGCGCAGAACCTGTTGTATCAATTGCTGCGTATTCTGTTGTAAATTCTGTGCAGCGTTTTTTTGCGTTGGCGATGCCAATTCAACTTGGGCTTGCATAGCCTGTTTTCGCTCAGTCTGTTGACGCAAGATCCTCACCAACTCTTCGGCCAAATGCTCCCAACTGATCATTGCTTGACCGTCATCCAGCAGCGCAGTGGCCGCACGCAATACATGGCTGAGTTGTCGCAAATTCCCGGGCCAATCATAAGACTGCATCGCCAACAATAAATTGGAATCAATCTGAAGTGCATAGTGCGGAGAAAATTCATGCAACAAATTTTCACACAGCGCAGCAAAATCAGAACGTTCCCGCAAAGCTGGCAATTGCAAAGTTAAACCATTAATCCGATAAAACAAATCCTCGCGGAAACGCCCTTGATCAATGCTGTCTTGAAGGTTTTGATGTGTAGCGCAAATAAGATTAAAGTCGACCGGGATCGCTGCACTACTGCCTAAAGGCGTCACTTTACGTTCTTGCAAAACCCGCAATAATCTAGTTTGCAAAACTAAGGGCATGTCGCCGATTTCATCTAGAAATAATGTCCCACCATGAGCCTCACGTAAACGCCCCAAAGAGCCTTGACGCGATGCCCCGGTAAAAGCACCAGCGACATAGCCAAACAACTCAGCTTCGATTAAATGCTCTGGAATTGCTGCGCAATTGACCGCAATGAATGCTTTGTCACGACGCTGTGAGCTACGGTGTGTCGCCTGTGCAAATACTTCTTTACCAACGCCAGATTCTCCATACAACAACAGTGGAATTGCCTTATCAATCAACTTACGCGCCTTGTCAGCAGCACTTTGCCATTGACTATCAAGATCTTTGCTTGGTATCGCTGCGTCCTGAATTGTTTTCGCGCTTGGAATCAGTGTGTGCAAAGCCTTACTTTGTCCATGTACTTGCGCGAATAAACGATTTCCATTTCGGCAAAATAAGATTTCAGCTTGTCCGTTCGAGCGGCGTTGTCGTGACAGCAGCGCATGCATATCTTGATCAAACAACTGCGTCCAATTTTTCTTTGTCATATCAGCATAGCGCAAACCCAACAAGGCCAAGCCTCGTCGATTCGCGCCAAGCAAAAACCCTTCTTCCGAAAATGCCAAGACAGCTTGCGCAACCGAACCGATACCTTCTGCACGTGAATGCAACTGTAGCAAAATTTGGTGTTGGCAACTGCCCAGCACCATACTGTTTTCTATCATCTGTGCCGCAGTTGATACCAAACCCAAAGTATGTGGATGGCGGCTACGCTGATCTCCCGAAATATCTAAGATACCCAATAACTGCCCTTGTGCCGATAAGATCGGTGATGCCGCACAAGTCAGAAATTCATTCGGTTCCAGGTAATGTTCTGCGCCATTGATTTCGATTTCCGCAGCCTCCGCTAAGGCGGTTCCGATTGCGTTTGTGCCACGTTGATTCTCAGCCCAATTCGCACCACATTTCAATGCGACGCGTTCAGCCTTGCTCAAGAAATCCAAATCTCCCAAGGTATGCATCAACACTCCCTGCGCATCTGCCAAAATCACCATACTGTGGCTATGTCGAACTTGTTCAAACAAATACTCAATGACAGGTTCAGAATGACTAATCAATTCATGATTGAAATCGCGCGCATATTGTAAATTCACGGCACTCAGATTATCTGCGCAATCGACACCACCAACTGGCGACAAACCGGCCGACAAACTACGTTGCCAAGACTGTGCAAGTCTTAGATCAATGCCAGAAGCTGGATGAATTCCACGTTCAACAAATTGCAAACGTGCCTGCTTTAAATGCGGGGCGGGAAGTATCGCTTGGTGGCGCATGAACTTGTCTCCTGTCGTGACGCGAAAAAGACATTTTATGCTTCTCGGCCATCCACTTTTTTTATAGATAATTCAAAAACTAGACTTCATCACATAGGCAATTTGCGTTGAAAACACAGATTGCAGAAGTCGTACTTTAACCCAGATTTCCGGTCAAACGCAGTTGCCGAAACGAATTCAAGTAAACCCTCATCATACCTAAGAATAAATGAGCGAGCGAACATCCTTCCGTACAAAAAACTGTCTCAAATTGTTACACCTGTCACTGTTTGCACCGACCGCTAACGGACAAGAGCCAAGCTTTTTAACACCAAGAAGTTTCCAAAATCGAGAAAAAGAAGTACACAAAAAATCACTAGGCACTCAAGTGCATAGGAGGTTGCAGCGCAGCAAAAGAAAGATTTCCAACACCAAAGAAAAGTGGCATGCCAATTGCAATTAATGATGTGAGTAACGCCAACGATGTGACACTCGATCAACACAACAGCGTTGCCACAATCCGACAATAGCAAGCCAATAATCAACAAAAGGAGACTATCTTGATCTATCAAGCACCGGGTGCACCAGGCGCCAACATTCAATACAAAACTCGTTATGACAATTTTATCGGTGGCAAATGGACAGCTCCGGTGAAAGGGCAATACTTTGACGTCATTACACCGGTCAGTGGCAAAGTCTATACACAGGCAGCTCGCTCAAGTGCAGAGGATATTGAACTCGCTCTCGATGCCGCACATGCCGCCGCCGACGCATGGGGAAAAACCTCTCCGACTGAACGTGCCAACATTCTCAACAAAATTGCAGATCGCATAGAAGCGAATCTGGAATTATTGGCCTATGCAGAAACTGTCGACAATGGTAAAGCGATACGTGAAACACTCAATGCCGATATCCCGTTAACCGTCGACCACTTCCGTTACTTTGCTGGCTGCATACGCGCGCAAGAAGGCAGTTTATCTGAACTCGATGAGACCACTGTGGCCTATCACTACCACGAGCCGCTCGGTGTGGTCGGTCAAATTATCCCTTGGAACTTCCCGATTTTGATGGCCGCGTGGAAGTTAGCACCCGCACTGGGCGCAGGAAATTGCGTGGTATTAAAACCCGCAGAATCAACGCCAATTTCATTGTTGATTTTGACGGAATTGATTGCCGATTTACTGCCTGCAGGTGTGCTCAATATCGTCAACGGCTACGGACGTGAAGCGGGCATGCCATTGGCAAGTAGCAAACGTATCGCGAAAATCGCGTTCACTGGCTCAACCTCTACGGGTCGTGTAATTGCACAAGCGGCGGCAAACAACTTAATTCCCGCGACCTTAGAGCTTGGCGGAAAATCACCCAATATTTTCTTTGCCGACATCATGGATGCAGATGATGCTTTTCTCGACAAAGCGATCGAAGGTTTAGTGCTGTTCGCCTTTAATCAAGGAGAAGTTTGCACTTGTCCATCACGTGCTTTGATTCAAGAAAGTATCTACGATAAATTCATGGAGCGCGTGCTAAAACGCGTCGCTGCAATCAAACATGCGAATCCCTTAGACACCGATACCATGATGGGTGCGCAAGCGTCAAAAGAGCAATTAACCAAGATCTTGTCTTATCTTGAACTCGGCAAAGAAGAAGGTGCAGAAGTCTTAGCAGGTGGTGCGCAAGCACATCTGGAGGGCGATTTGGCAGGAGGTTATTATGTGCAGCCAACTTTGTTCAAAGGCCATAATAAAATGCGCATCTTTCAAGAGGAGATTTTTGGACCTGTTCTAGCGATCACCACATTTAAAAATGAGGCAGAGGCACTCGCCATTGCTAATGACACGCTGTATGGTTTAGGTGCTGGCGTATGGAGTCGTAATGGCAATGTCGCTTATCGTATGGGGCGTGCGATCAAGGCAGGACGCGTCTGGACTAACTGCTATCATGCCTACCCAGCGCACGCGGCATTTGGTGGCTACAAAGAATCTGGCGTTGGTCGTGAAAACCATAAGATGATGCTGAATCACTATCAGCAAACGAAAAATCTCTTAGTCAGTTACAGCGAAAATAAACTAGGTTTTTTCTAATCGACTTTTAAACAATATTGCGAACTGTCAGCAGACACAGAACAATCGTGTATTTTGATGATGTCCGTAACGCCGTGAAGTAGCGCAACAGCTGCTTCGCGGTTGAATTTAACTGGCCAGTTTTCAGCATTCCAGCTTTCGTGAGGATTTATGGTTGATCGCGTTATCGCTACTCCAGCGGCACTAGAATTAATCGCGCAATTAAAGGCGGAATATGGCGACATCCTCTTTCATCAATCTGGTGGCTGTTGTGACAACAGCGCTGCAAATTGTTATCTACCAAGTGATCTGACCATCGGCCCTTATGATGTCAAACTCGGAGAACTGGACGGCGTGCCGTTCTATATTGGAAAGCTACAATACGACTATTGGAAACACACGCAACTGATATTAGATGTGATCGATGGACACGGCGGCACATTTTCACTCGAAGGTGCAAGCGGAAAAGCCTTTCACACTCGCTCGCGTCTATTCACTGAGCAAGAATGGATACAAATAGAAGCGCAAGTTCTGGCAGATTTGGCTTAGTGAGCTAGTTCAGTGATTTGTATCAGCAAGTGCATTCCGTCAAACCACTAAGGCGTGTCGACTTAATTCCCAGATGAATAAGACGGATTGATCATCAAAGAAATATCGAAACCAGCATCAGAATTCATCACTGATTGCCAAGGTCTATGCGCATTGATCAGAAAAATACTGGCCGCCTCAACAGTCAAAGGTTTGGCAAATAAATAGCCCTGCAAAAGATCACAACCCAGATGTCTTAACTGCGCTAATTGCTCTTTGGTTTCTACTCCCTCGGCAACAATTTCCAGATCAAGTTTTTTTGCCAAGCCTATCGCGGTGGCACAAATTTCTAATCCCTTGCCACCCTTATCCATATCCCAGACAAAACTGCGGTCTAACTTTAATGCATTCACTGGCAGCACACGCAAATAACCTAAAGAAGAATAACCGGTACCAAAATCATCAATCGACAAACGTATTCCAAGTTTTTGTAGCGCCCCCAATCTTTCAATTGCGCGTTCGGGATCTTGCATCAACACCGACTCCGTTATTTCCAGTTCGATATCGCGACCACATAGTTGATGTCGCTGCAGTGCAGCGCTAACCGTCTGCTCCAGTTCAGATACCAGTAATTGTTGTGCCGACAGATTGATTGCCACGCGCACATCCGTGAATCCCATCGCCCGCCAACGCGATAATTGTTCGCAAGCCGCGTCAATCACCCAAGCACCAATTGATGCAATGATGCCCATCGTCTCCGCTAGTTGAATAAACTTATCCGGCATCACCAAGCCATACGCAGGATGCTGCCATCGGATCAAGGCCTCAAGACAAACAGTCTTACCGTTAATCGCCGAAACTTGCGGTTGATAGCAAAGGAAAAACTCTTGATTCGTCAGCGCTTCTTTTAAAGCACTTTCAAAAGCAATGCGTTCTTGCATCGTATCTTTCAGCGATGGATGATAAAACCTGAGCTTACCAATGCCATCACTTTTTGCATCATGTAAGGCCAATTCAGCTGCGGATAGCAGATCTTCATTTGCGCTGATATTGTCGGGGAAAACTGCTGCACCTACGCTCGATGTGATGCTCAGCAAACTGTCACTCACATAAAATGGTGAAGCTAACGCACCAGCAAGTTTTTCATACACCAAGGTCACGCAACGCTCAGTTTTTAAACCCGTTGCAGCAACAATGAACCTGCCACTACCAAGTCGCGCAACGATATCGCTGTCGCGCACATTCGCTTGTAAACGTTGTGCCACTTCAATCAGCAACTGATCACCCGCTTGATAGCCACGTGTACCATTAACGATGCCCAGTTGATCCACATCAAAAATGAAGATCCCTAACTTAGTCTGATTCTTGATATTCAAATCCAATAACTTCGTTAAGCCAGCTAAAGCACCCGCTCTATTCGGCAAGCCAGTCAGAATATCGCTATTTAATACGTGTTCAAATCGTTGATTATCAATTTTGCGATGTTCAATTTCATGCTGCAATTCGCTATAGATACGCAATTCTTCTATGCGCCGGCTAGACACATCTTTACCAACCAATGCAGAAAAAGATACCGCCAAAAACAAAAATCCAAAACCGCCCAGGTAAGGTATTTTCATGACACCGGAATCAGACAAACCTGCCATTAATCCGGCAATCAACATCAACGCCAATGCGATCCAAAACAAACGGCTGGTTCTCTTCTCTCCTAAACGCGTAATTTTGATGGAAAAAATCATGGTATAAATCAACAAGCACAAAGACATGAAGCGCATCGCGCGAAACACCAAGCTTGGTTCACCAGAAAAAATCCACATTTGCTCGCCCCACGGCAGCGTCGTCAAGCCATCCTGAGAAACCGTGTCAAAGCGAAAGCCGTATGGCGTGAAGTAGTTATAAACGACCACGCAAGCTGCCAAGATAGCAACGATATATGCATGACGAAAGGAGCTCGACTTATCTTCTAAAGAAGCTACCAAAAACCAGATTAAAGGGATTAGCAATACAGAAAAAATATT
>DLGN01000368.1:0-12202 GCA_002482715.1 Oxalobacteraceae bacterium UBA7693 | reverse complement strand
AATATTGACCCACTTATGCGCCGCCATCGCAGCGTGAAAGTTGCTGGCGGTAAATTGCAAACCGCAGGACAATTGAAACAAAGAGAAGAATAGACACAGGGCGGAGAAAGTCCAGCACGTTTTAGCATAGGCACTGCCTCGTGCCATGATGGCGGCCTGAAAAGCGCCTAACACAAACACACCCACCGAAATAAAATACAGCGTTGCAACAGGCGTGTTCATTTCTGCTTTCTTGATTAAATAACGAAAAATTGAGCAAGCACGCCATCTTTCTCATTTACTTCTCTTGTGAAGAATAAACGGTCATGGGTGATTTTAATATATTAAATTATACTTCGATGATTTCCATAAGGCAATGATTGGCATGACCAATTTGTGTATATGGTTTGAGATAAAGAAGGAATAACTTTGGAAGTGGTCTGTAAAGACCCAATCAGCAATGTTTGATGCACATCCGCAGATCTGCATCAAACATCAAACTGGACTCATCGCGAATTCGCAGATGCTGCCAATTTCGCGGCGGACGCCTCAAAGCGCGTGAAGCGTTGATCGAGTTGACGCAATTGTTGCGTCTTCTCAGTTGGACTCAAGAAGGAATAATGAATGCTGTTATAGACAGTTTTTTTCAACACGGCATACGAAGGTTGATAACGGCTGGTGAACAAGAAATACTCATGGCTCAGATTGTTTCTCGACACCCCTGCATCATCACTACTGATCACGATAGGAACCTGGTGGCGTAAATACATCGTGACTGGATGCGCTTGCTGTTGCAGTCCAAGAATAAAAGCATTGCTACTCAAATTAATTTCGACCGCAACTTTGCGTCGCTTCAATTCAGCCAACAATTGATCGGCTTGATGCTCGTGCATAATGTCAACACCATGCCCAATTCGTTCTGCTCCGGCAATTTGTACGGCGCCACGAATATGATGCTGCAAATGTTCAGGCGCGACCAAACCGAGTTTTAATTCGCCTGCATGCATCGCCAAACGTACTTGCGGAAAGCGCTGCTTTAAGAAGGCAAACATCTGCATGTGCAAAGTGTAATCGCGCAAGGCAACCACACCATGCTCTGGACCAACGATATTCACGCCGACAATCAAAGGATTCAACTGACTTGCCGCGAATGCCGCGAACAAACCAGAGAAGACTTTTGATGGCGCACTATTACGCGAAACATAGGTCTGAAAACGCAAAGTAAATTCAGCGTCATCAATATCCGCAGCATCTGCCGTCAACTCTTTCACAAATTCATTAATCTTGCTTTGCGCAGCTGGATCTTTCGCCAAAAAATCGGCGTACTGTGCGAAAGCATCTTGCATCTCACTCAGGCTAGATTGGGAATGCAAGCGATCAATTTTACTGGCAAGTTCAGGATGATCGGTGACTGGGGTACTTTTCAACATCGTTTCCAGATATTGCTGATTCTCGGCTTTCGCCTGCTGCTTGAGCGTCTTTAATCCCAGATTGGTGGAATATTTTGAGATACCTGAGAAATAGCCAAAGGTATTGAAAAAATGTTGATCAGGCGCTGGCTGTGGATGTACTTGATGCTCGTAATCTTGCACCGACCATGCAGAGATTAACTCACGATAGAAGTTCACATCTTTACGAATTGCCTCAGCACTTAAACAAGACTTACTAGCCGCTGCGATCTGTGCTGGGCGCGATTCGACCTTAAATTTTTCTAGCTTATTTGCGGCATCACTTTCACGGTAAATGCAAAAGCCATGTTGCCCCACCCAGTCAAGATAAGTCTCGGCATAAACCGACCCTGAATAGTGATGATGGATGTCACCGCCTTTTGGCAGCATTGTCATCAACATTGTTAACTCTGCCAGTCGTGGTTGCGCGCTATTTGTTGATCTAATTAATTGCGTGTAGTACTGGCTGGTCGCATTCAAATTCTGCTTCAGTTTACTTGGAGATATTTTCTCCTCTGATGACATTGCTCCGATAGAATTAAGCGCGAGCGAACTGAAACAGATTGCAACGAGAATTTTTTTCATGATGTAATTCACTCTTTGATTTGCCATTCAGTATTAAGGCCAGATGCTTTTTAACAAAGCAGCGAGGCGATGCCCAGCGACGGCAAGCTGTTTGCGCGTGACATCAGTGCTTTCCTGAATATAGGTAGGAGGCAACTTCGAATACCAATTCGCGTATTCCACACCACGTCGATTCGTCACTTTAACTTTATCGACGATCACGATATTCGCATAAGCTGATTTTGCCAAAAACAAGCCTTCAGTTGCCCACTGTTCAGGCCAAGTAACTGGATCACCTTTGTTCACAGTAGGCGCTACATTTGCTGTGATCAGCTTATCCGTCAACTCTGACACCGACTTCACGCCCAAATCACGCATCACATTTTCCACCACCGTGACATCCCAATACAAATGCAGCGGCTTACCAACCCGCGCAGCGCTTCCATTCGATGCTTCGGGCTTAAAATTCTTCAGATCACGGGCGGTCCAAGTTGCCTGGTCTTCGATCAACAAATTATTCCCACCTTGGACATCAAATACATTCACACCGTCGACTTGTGCTTGCGTGGCTGGCGTGACAAATTGATTTTCTTGATTCAAATAGACCGCACCAACATGCAAAGGCTGATGAATATCACCAACTAAATGCGCGACCATCAATAAAGCCTGACGCGGCGTAAAGCGATGCGGATTGGTTTTCTCGTTGTCATTGCCTTGCAAAACCGCAATTGCTTGCTTCAAGGTTTGTACGATATCGTGATCCGTGGTGCCGACTCCACCAGCGACATAAGATTTATTTTCAACCGGACTATTCGTATAGTGGTAAGCGGCGTGCGCGGGATTTTGAATTGTGAACGCGACCATTTCCGAAGTTTGCGGCCCACAAAACGTCCCCTTGGCGCAATCAGCCCAAATAGAGATGGATTGCAGACTTTCACCGGGTTGTAACAAGGCTTTCACGCGCGCTCCTGCATTCGTGCCGACCAACAAACGATCTGCGATCGCACCGATGGTTTTATGTCCCTCATCCCCTGATGCTTGCGCATTCAAGGATATCAAGGCGGCGCACAAAACCAAACCAAACTTTATCTTCTTCATGATGAACACTTTCTCGGTGTGATGTTAATTAATACGCTTTACACGTCCAACTGGTTTATCGCTGCCGACAGGTGTCCCCGCTTGATCGCGTGTTTTGATATACGACATAAACACATCGATATCTTTAATGCCGGTATCAATCACGTTTTTCCCTTGCAAGAACATCGCGACGCGATCACCGCCACCTGCAATAAAATTATTCGCAACGATGCGATATTCACGCTGATCATCCAGTGCGACACCATTCAATTTAACGCTCTCAGAAATAACACGTTCGCCAACTTTACGTTTGGCATCCCAGGTATAGGTAAACCCATCCGAAACCTGCAAGACATTTCTACCATCTTGTGATTCCTCATTTAACCAGACCTGCTGCTCAAGCAAGCCGCGAATTTGTGCGCCAGTCAAACTCATCATCACCAAGGTATTCCCAAACGGGAGCACGGTCGCATTTTGTCCATAAGTGCTGATATTGCCAGCCAAGGTTTCCAGATTGCCACGTATGCCTTTATTGTTCATGAAAGCAATCTGCGCCCCCATATCTTTGACTGCAGCAAGCTGGGCATCCGCGACAACATTACCTAATGCTGATTCGCCCGCTTCATTCAACTGGCGTGTGATTACCGGCACAGCAAGGCGTGCAATCGGCTGCGAGATAATGCTCTTGCTACCTTCGCGCGCTTTGTTTAATAAACTAGTGAGTTCTTCTGGCGGAGTAGTTGTGCTTGGCTCCATCAGCATGTTCCGCGCTTCGACACCTGTCACCTGATGGGTCGCGCCATCAAGCTTAATGGCGATGCGAGTTAATAAATGTCCATACATTTGTGCCTGCGTCACAGTACGGCCTTCAACTTGACACACGAAACCAGTATGACTATGTCCACTAACAATAAGTTTAATTGCGGGATCAAGCCGTTTCACAATATTCACAATCGGCCCTTTCAATTGTGAACATGCGGGCTGATCAAAGGCTTCCGTTGTTGTGCCACCTTCATGAATCAACACCACAAAAACTTTCACGCCCATTTCTTTCAGCGCTGGAATCGTACGATTGATACCTTCCGCCTCATCGATGAAACTTAAATCCTTTACTTTGTCGCCAGCCACCATCAATGGCGTATCACGCAATACTGCGCCGATAAAAGCAATCTTAACGCCCTTCACTTCTTCTACATGATAAGCAGGAAAAAAAGGTTTCTGACTTTGCTTGTCCAACACATTGGAAGCAATGTAAGAAAATTTGGTTCCAGGAAATCGTCCATCAAACTTACACGCACGATCTGGGCGCGGCGACTCGCAACCGCCATGAATCTGACGTTGTAATTCTTGCAGACCATGATCGAATTCGTGATTACCTAAAGCACTCACACGCAAACCCATGCGGCCTAGTGCATGTAGAGTTGGTTCATCGGCGAACAAAGACGAAATCGCCGGACTCGCACCAATCAAATCGCCACCACCGACGAAAATTAAATCTTTATCTTCTTTACGCCAAGCGGCTAAATTGGCTCCCAAGGTTTCAATGCCACCACCCACAATCGTCTTAGCGACAGGATCTGTGCGGCGGGTAAAACTAAATTTTTCTTGTTCAAGATGACCATGAAAATCATTGATCGCGACCAGATTGAGCACCACCGGTTCTGTCTTTGGTGTCGCACAAGCAAGCAGCATCAAAGACAAACTAAAACCGATTGTGGTTCGGGTCAAACGAGGCCAAGATGGGGAGGAGAAGTTCATAGAATTTGCGTCAACATCACGCCAAAAAATTGTCGGGGTCTTGAATTAAAAAAGTCTGCAACCACAGGGTTGCAGACTAGAGATATTACTTAATCAGACCGACGCAAAAAAACGATTGCAAAGGTCTGACTATCATCAGCTGAACAGCGATCAGCTAAACAGCGATTAGAAATCGCCTGACAAAGTGACTGATGCAAAGCGTGGTGAACCCATGTAGTAGAACACGGTTCTCGCGCTAGCTGTACCGTAAGCCTTCGCGTTAGTGACGTTAAAGCTCGATGGATTGCGATACTTTTCGTTCGTCAAATTGCTGATATTCAAACGCAAAGTTGGCTTCTTGATCCAGCTGGTATTTGGGAATTGATAACCAAAATCCAAACCTAACAATGTGTAACTTGGTACCAATTCATCATTGGTCATCGTTGCCCATTGCTCGCCTGTATATTTCACTTTCAAACGTGCATAGAAAGCACCCGTTTCATACATCGCGCTCAAGCCCGCTTTCCACTCTGGCGTCAAGGTCATTTGCTTACCTTTGGTAGGCAAAGTCGCTGTCTTGCTGATCAGGATATCGTCTTTGATTTCGCTCTTCGCGTAACCAATCGAACCATAGAAAGAGAAACCGTTGACTGGTGTGTTACCCATTTCAACTTCAAAGCCGTGCGTCTTTACTTTACCAACGCTAGTCAAACTACTGATGTTAGCGACTGGGTCATATGCAGTTGCTTGGCGATCTTTAAAGTCAACAGAGTAAGCAGTCGCTTGCGCTGTCAACTTATCGCTTTGCAGACGATAGCCTACGTCGATATTGGTTGAAGTTTCAGCTTGCACATCCACTGGCATCGTTGGCTTACCATTGACCAAGACAACGTTGTTGGTTGTGGAGTAAACAAAGTTTGGAGGTGCCTTCATGTTACGTGCCAAACTGAAGAACAATTGATTATTGTTATCGATCTGGTAGCGTGCGCCCAATTGCGGCAGAATTTCGCGATAGGTTTTTTCGATGTTGTAATCCGTACCAGAGTTAGTACCTTCATTCGCCTTATTCGTGAAATCACGCTTCATGGTTGGTGCACGAACACCTGCATTGATGGTCAACTTGTCGTTCATCAAACTCATCGTGTCTTGCAAGAAGATCTGATTCGACGTACTGATTGTTGTCCAATCACGTGATTGGTATGGTGTGCCATCTGGACGCAATACACGGCCTTCTTTCAACCAGATATCGTTCGCATTACCATTCGCATCCACCAATACCATAGGACCAAATTGTTCATGCGTTGCGCGCTCAAACCAGAAACCAGCTAATACTTGATGGTCGCCAATTGTGTGCGTCACAGAAGCTGTAACACCTGGACGACTAGTACGAGTCACACTGCTGTTTGCAACGATCACGCGATCCAAAGTATCGCCGTCACCGTTCAAATCAACTGTCGCTGTATTTCTGCCAGTTGCTTTGTTCAAAAATGCATTCTCTGCTTGCAGTTTTTGTTGATTGCCGCCTGTGCCATAGCCATACCAGAAGTAAGGAATAACTTTAATGTCGGTGTTTTCACCAATACGCATTTTTGCAGTTACTGAAGCAATTGCATTTTCAAATGGGTTTTTTGTCAGTTGGTAGTAAGCATCACCAAACGCAGAGTTTGTATCATTGCCTGCTTTACCTGGGCTTGCTGGAGCGTGACCAACGAAAGTTTGTGAGAAATCATAGTTATAACCAAACTTCTCTAAATCAGCTAAGCTGAAAGAACTAATGTTTTGGTTGATAGCGCGGTTGTACAACACAGTACCGCTAATGGAATTGAACTTGTCGAAATCAGTTCTGAAGCCCATATCGATATGGTCGCGATTTGCACCGCCTTTACCTTTCCATTTATCTGACTGCGCATGCGATGCAGAGATGAAGAAACGGGTACGACCGCCTTCGAGCAAACCAGTGTCATAACGCACGTAAGTTTTGGACAAATTCAATTGACCCAAAGTTTGCGCAACACGAATACGTTTTGTCTTAGATGGATCACAAGTGATGATACCGAAGTTACCACCAGTTGCACCGATTTGTGGTGAATCAACGTCCGTAGAACCTTGGGTCACAAATTGTGAGCAAGTGTTTTCTTGATCCACATATTCTTGTGGGTATACAGCGAAGCTACCAGAATCATTCACTGGCACGCCATTGATCGTTGCACCGATTTGATCGCTGTTAAAGCCACGCAAAGTTAAACCACCACCAAACAATCCCGTTGCATCGTGGTTATAACTATTCACCGCTGGCATCAATTCCAATGCTTCATAGGCGTTACCTGTTGGACGTTGTTTTGCCAACTCTTCTGCAGTAATCGTGCTGCGTGCTTTTGGTGTATTTTCTTGCACCATCAAACCCATACCAACTTTTTTACCGGTGATCGTCACTTGCGCAGAGCTGATCGGATCATTGTTTTCCGTCTTCTCTTGCGTTTGTGATTGTGCATAGGCAGTTGACATACCAAGGCATGTCAATTGGCATGCGATGACGAGCATCTTCACGCGCGAAGGTACTGCAGTTGATGATTTATTGAGTTGCTTCATTAATAGCTCCTTGCTTTTCGTTTGTTTAAAATCTGTAATCTGTTTGATCTAATTGATTTGTTTAATGTGCTGAATTAATCCGGTTTGTGTCCGAAGCTTTCAAGCTGCACCAACACATACAAAAAAGTCTACCACCTATTCCAACAACCTTGGTTGCGTGCGAATTCGTGCCTGCATTTTTCACGCAAAGTAACTGCATTTGAACCCACTTTTACTTCAACTCGATGACAGCCGCATTTCTTTTTTAGAGTAGTTCTTCAAATACCACATGAATGTGGTTTTTTAAGCCGTAAATTTAAACTTTGGAATGCAATTCTTGCAAACGTTCGGTCAAATACGAACCCGCAGTATGGCGTTCTGATAAGACCACATCAGGACGCGGATGTAAAAACAGCGGCAATGAAACGCGTGATTTTTTCGCTTCCTCACCTGTTGGATTTAATACCCGATGTATCGTCGATGGATAGTAACCAGCGGACGCTTCTTGCAACATATCGCCAATATTCACGATCAGCATCCCAAAATCACAAGGCACATCATGCCACTCGCCATCTTTACCAACAACTTGCAAACCAGCGGCAGTCGCTGCCGGCAAAATCGTCAGCAAATTAATATCACCATGCGCAGCCGCTCGCACTGCTCCCGGTTCTTCATCGCCACGCAGAGGCGGATAATGCAAAACCCGCAGCAGCGTTTGCTCGCTGCCTTGTATCATCTGCGATAAAGGCATGGAATATTTTTCCTGCACTTCAGCAGGCGTGTATTGCTCAACCCATTGCAACAAAGTGGCTGCCAATGCAGCACCTTCTTCATAATACTGGCGAGCAGCGCCAGATACTTCGCTTGGGTAACGTCCCCATGGATAGATATGATAAAACTCTTTTAGATCGCGCTTGGTATTTCCCTTGGCCTTTTCAGAAACGGTTGGCGAAAAATAACCATCATATTTTTGCGGATCATAGGCATAAGTATGTTTCGCTTCATTCTGGAAGAAACCATACCACTCTGCATATACGGTATTGAGTAACTGCTGCGATAAAGGATGGTTGGTGAGCACACCAAACCCCGTGTTGTGCAAACTTTCTGCAAAATCTTTTGCCGCTGTTGGGCTAGTAAAATCGACCGGTGTAATTAACATGGCTAACTCCTCGTAATCTCTCGATACATGCAATGATCATTGCGCCAAAGGCGCGCGTAACCAATTGGCTTCTAAAGTTTGTTCGATTAATCTCAAACATGCTGGCGCATCGACTTGCAAACAAACACGTGTTTCCGCTTGATGATGTTCCCATCCAGTTTGCGCATAGACCAAGCCACCGCCGTGTCTATCCATCATTGTTTGTCCATTACCCAAACCATCTAACTGCACCCGTACACGTCCATCCATGACCTGAAATAATTCTGGTGCAACCAAATACACGAAAGCCAAAATGTCATGACAGAAACAAGCATGACCTAAATCTGGTCGCGCCGTCTGATAAAAGTCGCTGTAGAAATTCACCGCATGCGAGAGTGTCGTCATCGCGATATGTTGCTGATGATGTTGTGCCAAACCAGCGAAGTAACTGGCGCCCATCACTACACGATGCGTCACATCCAAACCAACCATCGCAAGTTTCCAACCCGCGGTAAATACCAGATCGGCGGCGTGTGGGTCGTTCCAAACATTAGCCTCTGCAACGGGTGACACATTGCCGGGTTCGATCACGGTACCCGCCATCAACACCACTTCTTTAATCAAACGAGGCAACTGCGGTTCTAGCTTTAATGCCAAGGCCAAATTGATCAATGGGCCAACTGCCACTAAGGTAATCTCACCCGGATTTTGACGCGCCATTTTCACGATAAACTCAGCAGCAGACATCGCTTCCGCTTGTCCTGAATGTTGTAAACGCGAAGGCAGATTCCCTAATCCATCATCACCGTGGATGAAGCCAGGTGGCTTGCCTGCTGCTTTCATCAAAGGTAGCGCACCACCTTCGGCAACCGGTATTTCACGACCAGCCAGACGTGTCAAATACAAGGCATTGGCGGTTGCCTGCGCGACCGTCACATTACCGAATGTGCTGGTGATACCAACAACTTCGATCTCAGGATGTGCCAAAGCAAAATACAAAGCCATTGCGTCATCAACGCCAGGATCTGTATCGAAAATAACTTTATGTACCATATCAATCTCTTTTAAATCTTTTGATTCTTTTAGGACTTACTCAAAACAGACGCTGGCGTTGTTGGTTCGCCTCGCCGTACAACCGTACTGTCTTCGGCTTCCCGCCTAGCCAGCGCAATTTTGCGTAAGTCCTATCTTTAAGCAATGCGAATTTTTAGTGCGCGGCTTTAAGGCTGATTTAGCGCGATTTCACAAATGGCACACCCAAAGCTTTTGGTCCCACGGATTTCGCCATCACACCAGCCAACACGACCACAGTCACAACGAATGGCAGCATCTGTATCAATGAGCCCGGAATCTGCCCAACCAAAGGGAAAGCCACGCCTTCCATTTGAATTTGTAAGGCGGCAAAGAAACCAAACATCAAACAGCCTAATGCCGTTTGCAAAGGACGCCAATTACCAAACACCATCGCCGTCAATGCCAAGAAACCATTGCCAGCCGACATATCACGCAAGAAAAATCCACTCTGCACAATCGCCAAATAAGCCCCTGAAAACGAGCACAACACGCCACCGCACAACAAGGCCAAATAACGTGTTTGCGCAACATTAATTCCAGCGGCATCGGCTGCGTGGGGGTTCTCACCGACCGCACGCAAACGCAAACCAAAACGACTGTGATTAATCAGCCAATGTATGCACGGAATTAAGGCAAACGCCAAATACACCAAGATCGTATGCCCACCTAAGAATTTACCGAACAACCAATTCAAGGCAGGAATCGTCGACCACCAATCCGCAAAAGGAAAATTCAGAACAGGAAGACGCGCATCCCCCAGATCCGGACTACGACCACCTAACTGGAAGAAGTATTGCGCCAAGACGAAAGTTAATCCCGACATCGCAATATTGATCGCAATGCCAAAAACCAATTGATTGCCCTTCTGATTAATCGACACATAGCCTTGCAACAAAACAATGACACACGACACCAACATGCCAGCGGCAATCCCGATATACGGATTTTGCGTCGCGTAAGTGCAAGCAGCAGCAGCGAATGCTGCAGTCAACATCTTACCCTCTAAGGCCAAATCGATGATGCCGCTACGCTCAGCAAAAACGCCGGCAAAGGCAGCGAATAACAACACTGGCGCATTGCGAATCGTCGCAACCAGAATGGTAGAGAATTGAAAATCATCAAACATTTTTTCCCCACTTCATTTTCAGTACGCGTGACAAGGCTGGTGCATACATGTTTTCCATCGCACCACAAAATAAGATGATCAAGCCTTGAATAAATACAAAGGTCTCAGGTGGAATATTCGATTTTTCTAATGACAGATCGAATCCACCCTGAATCAACACACCAAACAATAAGGCGGCCATAAAGATGCCAATCGGATGCTGACGGCCCATCAGGGCAACTGCGATCCCGATAAAACCAGCACCTGCCGTAAAATTCAAACTTAAATAGTGCATCGATCCAGCCACACTATTGACAGCAGCAACGCCAGCCAAAGCGCCCGACATCAGCATCGCGACAATAATCACGGTAGAAATAGAAATTCCCGCATACAAGGCCGCATGTGAACTCTTACCGGCAGCGCGCAAGGCATAACCCCAACGCGTCCGCCAGACGATCAAGCCATAAGCAAACAAACAAAAGATCGCGATCAAAAAAGTCAGATTCAGCGGTGTTTCACCCAGCACTGGCAGCCAGGTATTGAGACGCGGAATCCAGCCACTTTCGGCAAACACGCGGCTAGCTGGATTTTGTTCGCCCACAGGAATCAGGTAAGTAATGATGATGAAGTTCATCAGCGATGCGGCGATAAAGTTAAACATAATCGTCGTTACCACCACATGACTACCGCGCTTCGCTTGCAAATAGCCAGGAATAAAAGCCCATGCAGCACCAAACAAGGCGGCACTCGCAATTCCCATTGGGATCAATAACCATGGCGACAAACTCGCATCAAATTGCAGCATCACCAAAGTCAAACCTAGGCCACCTAAATACATCTGGCCATCACTACCGATATTAAACAATCCCGCTTGCATTGCAATCGACACGGATAATCCAGTAAAGATAAATGTGGTCGCATAAAATAAGGTGTACGCAAACCCTTCGGCGTTACCGAGTGCGCTTTTGATCATGATGACTAAAGCTTCTACAGGACTTTCACCTAACAGATAAATTACACCCGCTGCGACAACCAAAGCAGAGAGCAAATTCAACATAGGTAGAGCGACATTGGTCGCCCAACGAGGTAAATCTGAATTCATTTGTGTAAGCCACCCATCAATAAACCAATACGTGTCGTATCGTAATCGGCGATATTTAATTCACCGGTAATACGTCCGCCCGACATCACCAATATACGATCAGCCAATGCACGAATCTCTTCCAGCTCGGCAGAGACCAATAAGATCGCTACACCCGCATCGCGCAAGGCCAGCAATTCTGTATGGATTCTTTGTATCGTGCCGATATCAACGCCACGAGTGGGTTGCCCCACCAACATCAACTTGGGACGCGCTGCAATCTCGCGTGCCAACACAATCTTTTGCTGATTGCCGCCAGAGAGCTGAGATAAACGTAGGTGTGAATCCAAGGGGCGTACTTCAAACTGCTCTAACAATGCATCACTGGCAGCCAGACATTGTTTTTTATCTAAATAAATCTGGTCGCTTTG
>DLGN01000186.1 GCA_002482715.1 Oxalobacteraceae bacterium UBA7693 | reverse complement strand
TATTGCCAGATTGGGAGTCAGGCTTTGTCGTTGGCGACGATGTAGTAATCGTACTACGAGGGTTGTCACAGTATAAGCCGCAACCAACGGCGATCAATTTGATGTGGTTAATCAGTCATCCAGATGATGTGAAAATATCGGAATATCAGCAATATGACCACGTGTTTGTCGCGTCAAATAGCTTTGCACAGTACTTAAGTGGGCGCTTGGAAGGAAAGGTATCAAGTCTCCTGCAGTGTACTGACCCCACTCTTTTTTATAAAGACGTAACAGAAGATTTAGAGATTGCGGATGTATTATTTGTTGGCAACTCACGTGGACAACGCCGTCCAGCAGTGCAATATGCACTTGAAAGTGATCTTGATTTCTGTGTTTATGGGGAGTTATGGGAAGGTGTGTTACCCCCTTCACGGGTTCGTGGCGTACACATTCCTAACCAAGTTTTGCGTCAATATTATTCGTCGGCGAAAGTGGTGTTAAACGATCATTGGCCGGACATGCGTAGTGAAGGATTTATCTCGAACCGTATTTTCGATGCTGGCGCATGTGGAGCCGCAATACTTTCTGATGAGATGGAGGCTTGTAAAATCTTGTTTGGAGATGCAATTGCATATTTTGATTCGCCTGAAACGTTTACTAAGAGCGCGAACACCTTATTAAACGATACTACTGGGCGTAAAAAACGAGGTGATAAGTTGCGCAAACTGATAAGTGAAAAACATACCTTTGATCATAGAGTTTGTGAAATTCTGGATATCGTTAAGCAGTTGTCGAATCAAACTCAAATTACTTAAAACGAAAGTGCATGCTGCCTGTTGCAGAAGCATCGGTAGCTGCTTTAAATATTACATGGTGGCTCGACTCAGCATTTTTACTTAGCACAAACAGCTATGATTGAGAATCTAATGAATGAAATGAACTTAACTTTAGTATGTAATATCTGCGGCAATAATGAATTTACACCTGGCCCAAATGGTCGAATGGCCGAATCAGGTGCCGCGCCACATTGTGCTCATTGTGGCGCACTCGAGCGTCAACGGATTGTGCGACAGTTGTTTCAAGCCTTGCCTTTGGGGTTTATCGACTGGCGGCGTGGCCTGCAATTTAGCCCAGATCCTGGTGTTTGTGCGTCCCAGTTTCGGTCCTATGAAGTGTCTGTCTACGGTGGTGAAAATAGTATCGATATGCAATCAATAGCCCGTGATGACGGGAGTTATGATTTTATTTCGTTTAATCACGTATTGGAATTTGTACGAGATGATTTGACTGGGTTCTCAGAAATGGTACGTGTCTTGTCTCCGCGAGGCATAATACAGGCATGCTTTTCGTCACCTTATTCGCGTGAAATGAGTATTGATTATAATGTGCCATTTGGTCCCCACGAGGCTTGGCATCTATATGGTTTGGATTTGGCTAGCAGATTTTCTTGTGCTCAACATGGACTAACTTCGTTCGCGGTTGAAGACGCTGATCCTTGCACGGGCGTGCGTGAAATCGTGCATTTCTTTTGCAAAGACGAGAATGATGCTCGGCGAATGCAGGCGTGGTTCAAATTGTGGAGCGATAAAGTTCGCATTCTGAATTAATGCGATGCTAAGTTGCTAGGGCAACAAATAGGTTCCGATATTATGAAATGCAATATTTGTGGAGGCGCTGACTTTGGCGCCGGTCCGAATGGTCGGATGGCAAAAACTAATTTGCCGCCTCATTGTCACTATTGTGGTTCGCTAGAACGACAAAGAGTTGTACGTCGTATTTTTCAAGCTTTTCCATTGGGTTTTCTGGATCAACGACAGGCGTTGAAATTTGATCAACTGGATGGTTTAGATGTGCAGTGGTTTCAAAGCGTTGAGATCATCAAACGCGATTCAATTAGTTCAGACAATTTACAGGTTGTCGGATGGCCAGACGCCAAATATGATTTTATCGCTCTAAATCATATTTTAGAATTTATTGAAGATGATCGTGCATTGCTGACTGAATTGTTGCGCACATTGGCACCGTCAGGACTTTTAGAAATTGGCTTTTCAAATCCGATGGAGCGTGAAACGTGCCGAGACTTTCCAGATGGGAGTGACAATCGAGTAGTTCGCCATTTATATGGGCGCGATGTGTTAGATCATTTCTCAGACATTTTCCAAGGACTAACTGTACTTGTCGTAGGCGCATGCGATCCTTGTACCGGTGTTCGCGAATACATTCATCTTTTTTTTCGAGATATTGAAGTAGCGCAACTTGCTAATCAGTGGCTGCAAATGTGGGGTAGCTCAGAAGTGCAATTAATTGTTTTACCCACTGTAGATACTGTAGTTTCAACAAGTTCTACTGGACAGTCTCAATTAGAACAATTTGAACAGAATTCGGACTTTTTACCACTCGTTGACCCGTTCGCACCTTTAAAGCAAGAGCTGTCTATTTGGCAGTCAAATGGACGTAGATGCCCATTTTGGTGGCGTGATGATGATTTAGTTTCATCAGGCCCGTTGCTGACGAAAATGGCTGCGCTTGCACAGCAATTTGATGTAAAAGTGTTGGTTGCTGTTATTCCCGCACAGGCTGACGCAAATTTAGCTGTCGCCACGCAAGACATGATTCAATTGGTATTTTGTCAGCATGGCTTTGATCATAAGAATTACGAGCTTGCAGGTAGTCCAAATGGAGAGTTTGGCTCGAATCGGCCATTAGTTGAGGTTGAACGGGATATCCGTGATGGTCATAGTCGAATGCAGAAATTATTTGGAAAACGCTTTTTTCCTGTGTTTGTTCCGCCATGGAATTGTTTGCAGGAAAAGGCACAGTCAATTTTAGTGGCACTGCAATTTATTGGACTATCCCAGTATTGGGACCAAATGAGAGTGGAAAATGAAGGATTGCGATTGATTAATACGCATGTAGATATCATGCAGTGGGCTAAAAGTCCCAATGTTCGCTGTCATTCTACGACAGATTTGGTAAGTCGTTTGGTTGTGCTGTTGAGGCAGCGCCGGCTTGAAGTCGACATTGAACACGAGCCAATTGGTATATTGAGCCATCACCGTGTTATGGGGCAAGATGCATGGCAATTTATGTCAGAGCTATTGAGTGTAACCAAAGAATTTTCTTGCGTGCAATGGCTCGCTCCGGAAGAAGTGTTTGCAGTGCCCCCTAGTAGCCTCAG
>DLGN01000205.1:628-6319 GCA_002482715.1 Oxalobacteraceae bacterium UBA7693 | reverse complement strand
TACCGGGGGCTAATGGGTGACCCCAGTTATCTCAGCCGTCACCGTTTGCCCTTGATAATCAACGATCAATCGAAACCGACCCCATTGATTACCGGCCCCATTGATTGCCATTGATTGCCATTGATCGTGCAGCGTTTTTGAGGTGGGTTGGTGCTTTGTACGTTTGGACGGGACAACACACAATGGGGCATTTTCAATTCATTATCTCAACCAAAATGGTTCACCATCCAAATCATCATATTCTTTCAGAGGTCTTTGATTTTCCATCATGAACCACGGTTGATCTGCTATGACTATTTTTACAGGCTGGTATTCATAACCAGGGTACGACTTAAATCCTTCATAATTTATTTTCGCAGACTCAACGCAATGAAAAAAAAAATCAAAATATTTGCAAAATATATCTCCCAAAGTAGGCTGATTCCAATTCAATTGTGAATTATTTTTATCTACAACCATCCCATCCCAATTTAATGATGAACTCAAAATTTCACCAAACAATTCTTTTGCTTTATTCATTAAAACAGATGCCTCCTCTACCTCCTCCAAACGCAAGTATCTCCTATATAAACGATCCGTTAATAAACTCCAATTTAGCTTATCATCTCTTTGCTTTCCATATACCCCAACAAAATAGAAAAACAATTTAACGTCCGTTGGAGAGCCGACCTCGCAAAGAGAACTACCACCATTGATTCCAATACTTCTCATACTAATCACCGTTTAAATGAAATATTTTTCGGGCTTATAAGCCCATTTGATTTTTGAACTATAGATTGAACAATCGCAAATTCCTGTGCAGCCGTCACCGTTTGCCCACGAATATCAATCACAATCGTTTGTGTCATTCCTTGTGGCAGATTCTGCGCCCGTTGAATCGCTTGTTGCGCCACATTATCAGTCAAGTTACGTGTATTCGTTATCACATCATAATTCTTCACTTCAACACTACAAACTGTACCTATGCACCAATCGGGGCGCACACTACCAGCAGTACCATAAGGCACCTCTTTCCCGTTCAGGTAGCTTACTTGTGATTGCGAGTTTGCTGGCCAACCTGCGCCCACATCAACCTCGGACTGTTGCGATGTTGGACGACCTGTGCCTGTTGCAGATGGTCCAGGCGACGCTACAGATGTGCGTCCCGAAGCAGCATCTAACGTGAAATATCCACCGTTGCCCTCTCGATAAATTTGATTGCCGGAGGTATCCATTTTTCCAGTGGGTGTATATGTGCCTCCTTTCGGTCCAGTAATCGAGCCATCTATGTTTTGTACATAGCCTTTGGGTACCGCGTAACTGGCATCATTCGCCGCTACTAAACCAGTGCCCACTACTTTCATTTCACCAGGAATGAGTTTTCCTGTATTAGTACCTACCTCACCTGTGGCTTTAATAGCTTGCCATCCCCTGCCAACTAACACTCCACCCACCTCAGCAATCGGCAAGCCTACTATTGCCAACCTTTGAGCGTCCACCCACTCTTTCTCAGACACATAGCCGGCTTCCGCTGCACGCCCCTGTATCTTCAGTAACTTCTGATAATAATCACTCATCCGAGCGGAGTCAATTGGCCCAATTTCATCGCTTTTCGCGCTCTTATAAAGCGATATTGGAAGCGTGACGACACCTCCTAAAATAGTACCAACATCACCTAACACACTCGAATTATTTGACGTATCTATCTGCCCTTGCACCTGCCCTGCGCGATATCGTTGTGCCCAATTCGTCAACCTATTTTTCTCAAAATTATTGTTAAAATATTTAGCGACGCTTGGATCATTACTATAACCATCCATCATCGATTTTAGATTAATGGTTTCATTCTTATATTCGGCATCGGTAACACTAAACCCAAGATGGGTTTTACCATCACTATCGACATAACTTAGTTTTGCATCCGCTGCTTCTTTTCGTATGAAGGATTCAGTAACCGCATCTCGTCCATTGAGTGCCGCCCACTTCTCATCAGCCATCGCAGAACCATTCCGATCTAAAGCTTGACTCGCCTGTGCTTCCGTTAACGATTGTCCTTGTGCGGACATGTAAGCGATGTATCGTTTGATTAAAGCAGGGTCACTTAAAAACTTAATTTCTTTTAAATGTAGTTGTCTGTTCTGCGTCTCGCTAATCAATGCAATGTTCGCCCCGGCATTGATGTTTTGTGCGCCACCACCTACCGATGCGCCTGTCGCTGCACCCACCAAGGTTGAACCTAACTTCATCATGTCGTCAAATTCTGGTGTATTTTTGGTGTAATTTTGACTTATGAGGAAGCTTTCCATCAATGGCGTTAATGCTTCTTTGGTCGCCCCTGCGGTAAAACCAGTTAATTCACTAGTGCCACCTAGTTTGGCTTGGACTAAGCCTGCTAAGCCATGTAGGATGACTTTTTCTGGGGAGCCTTCTTCCCAGTCTTTTGCCTTGGCTATATCACCAATCTGCTTGGCCATGACTGCACCAACCGCATTGGCTGTGGCGGCGCCACCTTGGCCTGCTGTTTTATCTACCGTTAAGGCCGTGACTACGCCTAAAGCTTGGTTGTAGATGCCACCGGCACTCCAGTCTGCTTGCGTTTGCTTGGCCTCTGCTTGGACTTTTTTTGCATCGGCTATTTGCTCTGGTGTGCTGGTTTTGTCATCAATAATATTTTGTGCTTTGTCTTGCGTTTTGGCGGCATTGCTGGCGATATCACCTGCTATTTGTTTGCTGGTGGCGATGACTGTGCCTGCTGCTGCGCTCATCGCTTGCTGCTCTTTTAAAACATCTTTGATGTTTGGCGCGGTGGCGATTTGTTGATTCGCTTTGGCTATATCTGTATTGATACCTAACTCTTTGGCTGTGCTGCTTTTGCCTGCGATGGTGATATTGCCTTCGCTGAGCGTAGCGTAGGTGGTGCTTTGGTCGTTGCCTTTGGTTTGGCTTGGTAAGCCTGGGGTGACGTTGCCGCCTTTGGCATCTCCAAAGTTTTGTTGTTGGATGCTATTGCCACTGCTGCCGTTAGCATTGCTACTGCCACCACCGATACTACCTGCCATACTGACACTGCTGGCTTTGTAGTCCATCTTGCTCTCGATGTTTTGGAACGTGATGGCGTTGGTGCTTAAGTCTGATTTATTTGCGTTGGTGCTCGTGATCGCTCCACCTTTGAGATCAACCGTATCCGCTTTGATGTGGTAACCGCCCTCGCCTGCAATTAGGCCCGATTGTTCTTTGACTGCTTGGCTGTTTCCATTGCCTTTGTTTTGACTGGCATTACCTGAGGCTTCCCATGCGGTGCCGAATGAGACTTGAACACGGCCACCGACATTGGTTTGGGTGCTTGCTTGTTTTGTAGTGTCTTGCAAGCTTTCTATGCTGAGTTTGCCTTTGACATCGGCGTTGATGGTGTTGGCGGTAGCCGTAGCGCCTTTTAAGGTGGTGTCGCCTTGGCTGTTAATGTTGATGGTGTTGCCCGTTAAACGTGTGTTGTTGTTGGTGCTGCTGTTGGCGTTGTTGTTGCCACTGCCGACGTTGGCGGCAGCGTAGGCGTAAGCACCGGTTTGGGCACCGACTTGGTAGCCGACACCGACTTCTAGTCCGGCGTTTTTGTTTTGTCCTGCGCTTTGATTCGTGCTTTGGCTGGCTAGTAGATTGATGTTGTTGGCGGAATTAATCGTGAGTGTGCCTGTGTTTTGGCCTGCACTAATCGTTGCACCTTGGGCCGTGATATCGCCTTTTGTGCTGGTGATATTGACGTTACCATCGGCTTTGATGCTGCTGCCGATGGCGGTGCTGATGTTGGTATTGTTGCTGTTACTGCTGCTGGCAAAGCCGATCCCGACTTCGCCCTTGATCAAGGTGCCACTGCCTGCACCACCAGCTAGGTTGCTGACTGCGCTGGCAGTTTGGTAAGCGTTGGCACCTGCTGCCATGTTTTGCATGGTGCTTAGGCGACCGTCGGATTTTCTGGCGGCTTCGACATTGTTGACCAAGTCAATGAGCGGAGAACTGACTCGGGCGAAGGCGCCGATTTTTAGATCACTGCTGGCTTGGCTTTGGCTGCCTGAGTTGTTGGCGGTGGTGATATCTACGCTTTTAGCCGTGATGTCGATATCGCCTTTTGCTAGGACATTGCTAGCAGTTTGGGTGTAGTTGTCACCTGCGCTGAGTTTGACGGCACCGCCTAAACTGGCCACATTACTGGCCACTTGGGTGACTTGGCTGTTATTGTCTTTGCTCTTTTCGTTATGGTAACCAGCGAAGCGTTCAGTGTCTGAGATAACGACTTGACCTATCGCTTTGTTGTTGCTTTGGTTGGCGTTATTTGCTGTGTCTTGGCCGCTGACGATGCTGAGGTTTTTGGCGGCGCTGATATTGACATCACCTTGGCTAGCGATGTTGGTAGCGATGAGCTTGATGTCGCCTTTTTCTGTGGCTAAAGTCGTGGTGCCGCCGATCGAGAGTTGGGTGACTGAATGCGACGAAATTGCATTCCAGTGCGACCTTTTTTCACAACACAATCAACACCAAGTTTGATCTATCGCAGACTTTCCTCGTTTCAAATTCTTTCTTGATGATGGTCAATGATTTACGAAAAGCAGGGGCGTAGCCTGACATTGTCTGCACTGCACAAAAGTGCAACGAGCTCAGTGAAAAGAATGAATACGCAACATTGATACAGCAATAAATTTTCATCGAAATGCAATCGTAATTTCATTAAAAAGAAGAGGACCTAAAATGAAGTCAATCACTTTACTCAAACACAGAATGCCTATGTTGCGTCCTTTGGTCGCAGCGATTGCGTGTTTGCCACTCACTTTCGGCTTCGCTTATGCGCAAGAGAAGAAAGATGAAAAAACACACGCAGCGGCAGAATTGAAATATCAGGCGGGTGGATCGCCGTTAGCTAGTGAGACTATGCATCAAAACATTAATCCAAAAGCACCACCAATGACATTAGCCGAATTTGAAATTGGTAAACAAATTTATTTCCAGCGCTGTGCAGGCTGTCATGGTGTGTTACGCAAAGGTGCGACAGGTAAGGCTTTAACACCAGACATTACCTTGGACAAAGGTACAGATTATCTAAAAATCTTTATCGCGTATGGTTCACCTGCCGGTATGCCTAACTGGGGTACTTCTGGTGATCTGACGGATAAAGAAGTCGATTTAATGGCGCGCTATATTCAGCAAGAGCCACCGACTCCACCAGAGTTCGGCATGAAAGAAATGCTCTCAACCTGGAAAGACATCATCCCAGTTTCTAAGCGTCCAACCAAGAAGATGAACAAGTACAACATCGCGAATATCTTCTCAACGACTTTACGTGATTCTGGTGAAGTAGCGTTGATCGATGGCGATACTAAGAAGATCATCAACATCGTTAAAACTGGTTATGCCGTACATATTTCCCGTATCTCTGCATCAGGTCGCTATCTCTATGTGATCGGTCGCGATGCGCGTTTGAATTTGATCGATTTGTGGATGGAGAAACCAGATAACGTCGCCGAAATTAAGGTCGGCTTAGAAGCACGTTCCGTTGAGACATCTAAGTTCAAGGGCTATGAGGATAAGTTTGCGGTGGCAGGTTCTTATTGGCCGCCACAATATGTGATGATGGAAGGCGATTCATTGAAGCCATTGAAAATCGTCTCTACACGTGGCATGGCAGTCGACAATGAATATCATCCAGAACCACGCGTCGCGTCG
>DLGN01000205.1:0-616 GCA_002482715.1 Oxalobacteraceae bacterium UBA7693 | reverse complement strand
CGAAAGAAACTGGCAAGATTATGATGGTCAATTATTCTGATCTGAACAATTTGAAGGTGACTACGTTAGATGCGGCCAAATTCTTGCATGATGGAGGTTTCGATTCAACCGGCCGTTACTTCTTAGTCGCTGCGAATGCCTCGAATAAGATCGCAGTCGTTGATACCAAAGAAGACAAGATGGCCGCGATTGTGGAAGTTGGTAAAACACCGCATCCAGGTCGCGGCGCAAACTTCGTCCATCCTAAGTTTGGTCCAGTGTGGGCAACTAGCCATCTTGGTGATGAAAGCATCTCCATGATTGGTACTGACCCAATTAAGCACAAGGGTCAAGCTTGGAAAGTGGTCGATACGATTAAAGGTCAAGGTGGTGGTTCTTTGTTTATCAAAACCCATCCAAAATCCAAAAACCTGTGGGTTGATACGCCTTTGCATCCAGATACAAAAATTAGCCAATCTGTCGCGGTATTTGATATCAATAATTTCGGCAAAGGCTTTGAAGTATTGCCGATTGGTGAGTGGTCCGGCTTAGGCGAAGGTGCGAAACGTATCGTGCAACCTGAGTACAATCAAGCTGGTGATGAAGTCTGGTTCTCGGTCTGGAGCGCCAAAGACAG
>DLGN01000107.1:5983-6371 GCA_002482715.1 Oxalobacteraceae bacterium UBA7693 | reverse complement strand
GGCCTAACACATGCAAGTCAAGCTTCTCTCTACCGCTCGACTTGCATGTGTTAGGCCTGCCGCCAGCGTCTTATTTGAACAGGTAGCAGCACGTGACATGATAGAGCGCCTGCTGTCACGCAACGCAAAGATCGAGTCAATATAAGGGATAGTCGTCACCGATGACCCGGGCAATCACAGGCTCGGGGACATTTTTTTCGCGCAAAAAGGCAATCGCTTTGAGACCACCGAAGGATTCGGCATACGTCATACCAAGATCAACCAACATCCGCGTCAACATATCGCGTCTACGCAAAGGGCGCCGAAACTTATTCAAGCATTTACGCTTTCTACAGCCTGACATAGTGGACTCCGGTTTTTAGTTCGTATTGCAATGACGCAATATGTT
>DLGN01000107.1:5736-5948 GCA_002482715.1 Oxalobacteraceae bacterium UBA7693 | reverse complement strand
AATATGTTGCTGAAGTTTAATCCTGTTCAGTATCGATTGGCAATTTCTTTAAGGCTTGTTTCTGCGCTTGTCGTAATGTCGCAGCATTTTTCTGATGACTGCCAGCACCACCACGTTTCGCCAAGGCGGCAACAGGATTACGTGGTTTAGCCTGAGCAGGATCAAGACGAAACACTAGTTTTTGACGCGTGCCTAAAGTCTTGTTTGCCATC
>DLGN01000107.1:0-5690 GCA_002482715.1 Oxalobacteraceae bacterium UBA7693 | reverse complement strand
CCTTCCTTCATCAATCTAAGCCGATTAGCTTACAACACATAACGCGATAAATCTTCATTGACCGACAATGCTTGCAAACGCTGCTCTACATAAGCGGCATCAATCACCACGGTCTTGCCACTATTTTGATGCGCATCAAATGAGATCTCTTCTAACAATTTTTCCATGACAGTATACAAACGACGTGCACCGATGTTTTCTGTCGTTTCATTAACGGAATAAGCGATACCAGCCAGACGTTGTATGCCTTCTGGCAGGAATTCGATCTTCACACCTTCGGTCGCCAGCAGCGCCTCGTACTGGCGTGTCAAGCAAGCATCAGTACTGGTCAAGATACATTCAAAATCAGCAATCGATAATGATTCCAACTCCACCCGAATCGGAAAACGACCTTGCAATTCAGGAATCAAATCAGAAGGTTTAGCGAAATGAAAAGCACCCGATGCGATAAACAAAATATGATCGGTCTTGATCATACCAAACTTCGTATTGACGGTGGTTCCTTCGACCAGTGGCAGCAAATCTCTCTGCACACCAGCACGCGAAACCTCTGCACTGCCAGATTCTGAACGTGATGTGATCTTATCAATCTCATCCAAGAAAACGATGCCGTTTTGTTCCACGTTTTTGATCGCAGCTTGCTTCAATTCTTCTTCATTGACGAGTTTCGCTGCCTCTTCCTCAATCATCAGTTTCAAGGCATCTTTAATTTTCAAGCGACGTGATTTTTTACGTCCGCCTCCAACTCCCGAAAACATCGACTTAATTTGCTCAGTCATTTCCTCCATGCCAGGCGGTGCCATGATTTCCATTTGTGGAGCGGCTTCCGCTACCTCAATCTCAATCTCTTTATCGTCAAGATTTCCTTCGCGCAAGCGCTTTCTGAAAGTTTGACGTGTTACATTATCCGTCGAATTGCTATCAGCAATCGCATCTTGTGAGATACCAAAATCCCGTGCTGGAGGTAACAAAACGTCTAAGATTCTGTCCTCGGCAGCGTCTTCAGCGCGTGCCCTCACCTTACGCATCGCGGCCTCGCGCGTTTGCTTAATACCAATATCCACCAGATCACGAATGATCGTATCGACGTCGCGTCCAACATATCCGACTTCGGTAAACTTAGTCGCTTCAATCTTAATAAACGGCGCATCGGCCAATTTCGCTAAACGGCGGGCGATCTCTGTTTTACCAACACCAGTTGGGCCGATCATCAAAATATTCTTAGGCGTAATTTCATAGCGCAAAGGCTCAGCCACTTGCTGACGACGCCAACGATTACGCAAAGCGATTGCCACAGCACGCTTCGCCTTATCTTGGCCAACGACATGCTTATCTAATTCGGAAACGATTTCCTGTGGGGTCATATTCATCATCTTGATCTCAATTTCGAAAGCGTTGCTTATTCTAAAGTCTCTATGGTGTGGGAGAGGTTGGTGTAAATGCAAAGCTCACCTGCAATCGTCAATGACTTCTTCACGATGTCGACTGGTGATAAATCGGTATTCTGATATAGAGCGATCGCCGCAGACTGAGCAAATGTACCGCCTGAACCTATCGCACCGATGCCATCATTTGGCTCCAGCACATCACCATTACCAGTGATTACCAGCGTGGTGTCTTTGTCCGCAACGAGCAGCATTGCCTCAAGACGACGCAACATACGATCAGTACGCCAGTCCTTTGCCAACTCAACCGATGCGCGCATCAAATGCCCTTGATGTTTTTCCAACTTCGATTCAAAGCGCTCAATCAAAGTAAATGCATCTGCAGTGCCGCCGGCGAAGCCTGCTAACACTTTATTGTGATAAAGCTTACGCACTTTGCGGGCAGTGCCCTTCATCACAATATTCCCCAAAGTGACTTGACCGTCACCACCCAATGCCACCACATTACCTCTGCGTACCGTCAGAATCGTGGTGCCGTGAAATTGTTCCATAATGTCCTCGTTGAATTGCCGCCGCATAAAAGCATAGGCGAAAGCTGCCTCAGAAGTAAGTCTAAAGCGCTGAGAAATAAGGAAATGGGGTGTTTTCTGCCAATTACAAGACTGGCGCGAGCGGAATCAAACTAAGATTGCTTGCGGGGGAAGATCGCCGCGACATTTTTCAAACCCATCGCGTTGAACAAATGCATGACTAGATAATTCACTTCATGAAACTGGATGGACTTATCTTTACTGCTAGAAATTGGCACTAAACCATTCAATAATTGCGCGGACGCACCAAATTCAACCCGTTCAAGCTGTGAACAATCAAGAATAATTAGCTGATGATCCTTCGCAAATGCAGTGATCTGCTTGACCAGCGCATCGGTGCTACCTTCGATTGATTTTGGCATCAGAAAACGATCCGAGTTGTCTTCTTCTGAGACAGGTTCTGGAACAGCCGTCGTGACTTTATTCGTTGGCGCCTCATAAGCGGGAGGCGAAACTTCGAAAGTCACACAATAATCAATACTGGCTTCTTCAAAAACTTCTTTCAACTGTAGCAATTGCAAAATCTCAAGCAATAACAACCAAGGTGCCTCGGTCTCATCACGGCGGCCAACTTCAAGAATCGATCGAATTTGCTCGGTCAAATTTTGCGCTGCGACCAGCACTAAGTCGTGCTTGGTCTTTTGTAAATTACGAATAGCGCGCAATAACAAGCCGCAACCAACTGGATCAACCGTTTTCACCCTGCCAAAATCAAGCTTCAATACCTTGCTATTTTCGCTGAATCCATTCAGCTTTTGCAGCAGTTTAATAATTTCACCATCAAGCTTCGATGGGAAAGTCAGGCTAGGAACAGCACTTTCGTCTTTGCTCTCTGGCGCGTCTTGATTGGCATCAGAATTTCGCCAAACTGGCGGCGAGGTTTCATACTTGCCGGCGTAATCTAATGAGAGGCTTTCGAAGGCATACTGATTCTGTTCAATCTGATAAAGATCGAACAACATAAACCAAGCTAAAGAAGTTGCGGTTCCCAGATTATCGAGGTCAATCGCACTGCGCAGCATGTGTTCAGCGACCTTAGTTTGGCCTGTCGCAAAAAGAATGGCAGCTTCTTCTAGCAAAGGCACAGACTCAATTTGTGCCATAGGGGCGGCATGTAAATCGGTTTGCCCCAAAATTAATTCGGTAGTTTGCATACCCAACGCAATTGTGCTTTGGAAATCGGTTGCTACAAAATCTGTGTGAAACTGATTCGGCGCGGTTCGTGTCAATGGTTCTTCTTTAACCGCTTTTGTAGAAGTGGGCTTTGGTCGCCCCATATCACGCGACATCTCAAATTCAATCGCGTCGATTTTTCTTTCGGTGGCGCGCGCAATATGCTTTTTCTCGGTCAAGGCATGTGTCAATGCTTCGTCATCCTGGACTTGTCCAATGACGGTATTTTGACCCTTCACTCGAGTTTTCTTTGAAGCAGGTTTGTCTGAGCTTGTTGGCTCTTCACGACCCGGCTTCTTTCCGAAAAGCTTAAAAATCCCCACGGCAACCTAACTATTGATTAAGTAATGCAAAAACTTTGGCGAATAAATGTCGTAAACAAACTTATCCGCACCACTCTTTTAACTGCTTTAAATCAAGATTTCATGACTTACTCGAAGTATAGTCGGAAATCGAACAATTTTGCTCACTTACAATACCGGAAAACAATGTTCATTTGAAAAATTTTGTATCAAGAACTGATATTAAACAACTTATTCGTCAAGTTCAAAGAGCAGTCAACGCAAAACCAAATCTGATTATCTATCAGACTACAAAGATGAAGTGCCATTTAGCGACAAAGCGAATACCAAAAACAATAGAGAAAAATACCTATCCATCTTCATGCGAATTGGCTGAAATGCGCGGTGATTCTGGGTCATCGCGAATTGATTAACCCAGAATCGTCGCCTTGATGAATCTTAAAAATTCACACGTACGCCAGCAATCAAACCACGCATAGGTTGTGGCACGGTTTCTCTGAGCACCGATGTCGCCAAACGAATATCTTGATTGAGCAAATTCTTTATTTGTGCAAACCAAGTGACCTGCGTATTCATATACGGATGCGTATAAGTGACGTTCAAATCCACTTTTGTAAATGAAGGTGTGACAAAGGTTTCAGACGCAGCTAAACGATCTTGTTTTTGTGCGTGCAACACGCTAATCGTATTGCGCCACGCACCGCTGCGATAACCTATATCAGCACCAACACGATTCGCTGGCTGCAAAGGCAAACTGCCACGCGCTTCCAGTGTTCCACGAGAGGTATCAGCGAAGCCGCGAATCGAAAACCCTTCACCGAATTGGTTATATGAAATCTCCGCTTCGCCACCACGAATCGTCGCTTTTGCTTGCTTCCAGAAACGCTGGGTAAATTCGCCTTCAGGATCGTGTTCACCTTCTTCATCGACGCGCAATCCATCGATTTCACCAAACACATAGTTATCAACTTTATTCACAAAAGCATTGATCTTCCATTGAACCAAGCCAGACGTTTTTTGCACACTGAACTCGAAATTTCGAGACTTTTCTGTCTTTAGCCGATTGTCGCCAATATCAAATGTCAGCGTCGATTCATGCGGACCGTTGGAGTAAAGTTCTTCTGTCGTTGGTGCTCGTTGCGCGCTCGATAAACTACTGACAATCGCATAGCCATTTGCGACAGGAATTAAGCCGCCCAAAGAAAATGAATGTAAATTAAATTCCCGCTGCGGCAAATTGAATGAGGCTTGTGGTTGGCGTTTCACTTTTTCGATACGTCCACCACCGCTCAAAGTGATCGCGCCAAAATTCTTTTGCTCAACTAAGAAAATTGCGTTTGAAGTGCTACGCGTTGTAGGTACGGTGTCGGCACGACCCGTTTCGGCAGACAAAGCAGAAAAATTCGCGTGCTCAGTTTGTAACCCAAGACTTCCTTCCCAACCATTCCAGTTGGTGTGTGACAAGCTAGTGCGTGTTTCTAAAGTACGGTTCTTAAAATCGGTGGCCGGAGTGCCGTCTTGCAGCTTTTCCGTATGCTGGTAATCAGTCGAACCTAGTTTAAACTTCAAAGTATCAAATACAAAGAATGGCTTAAACACCGCAGCATCAATATCAAAGCGGGTTTGATCTAAATCGATATAGGACATTTCTTCGGTTGGAATACCGTAGACATCCTGCATATTTTGTATTGAAGCGCCGATATGTCCCCATGGCTTAATCAACGTTGCGCCAAATCCCATGCTATGTTCACGCGTGAAGCTATTCGACAAACGACCTTTCATATCACCCTCGCCATTTGCATTCGCAAAGCCAGGAATTTTGTAATCTTTGGTATCGCGGCTGTTGCCGTCTAAATGCAATGCGATATCGTTAATGGAACCATCTAAGAAGAACGAACCGCTCTTTTCTGAATTCACGCCAACATATTTGACTTCAAATTCACCATTTAATTGCTTACTTAAACTGGTCGGAATGCGTCCATCGACCACGTTCACCAGTCCACCGATTGCACCACTTCCGTACAACAATGCCGCAGGGCCACGCAAAATTTCGATTTGTTGCGAACTTGCCGTTTCACTGGCAACAGCGTGGTCGTTGGATAACCCTGAAACGTCAGCAACTGACATGCCATTTTGCAGAATCTTTACACGCGGACCTTCTAAACCACGAATAATCGGGCGCGATGCACCAGCACCAAATCCCGAGGCACTAACACCCAATTCACTACCCAAAGTTTTAC
>DLGN01000216.1 GCA_002482715.1 Oxalobacteraceae bacterium UBA7693 | reverse complement strand
CGGCTCATACCAGCCACCCCCGCTTTTGCAGCAGCATAATTCATTTGACCTGGATTGCCAGAGGAGCCAACCACGGAAGTAATGTTAATAATGCGGCCATGCTTGGCCTTCATCATGCCACGCAAAACAGCGCGAGATAAACGTGCGACCGAATTCAAATTGGTAGAAATCACACTATCCCAATCATCTTCCTTCATACGCATCGCCAATTGATCTTGCGTGATGCCCGCATTATTGACCAAGATTGACAAAGATCCGAATTCTTTTTGAATTTCATCAACCAATGAACTGCAACGCTCTACGTCATTGACATTAAATGCGACACCCTTACCCGCCTCAGGATTTACTTCTTGCAGATAAGCTGTAATCGCTTGCGCACCCGATTCCGAAGTTGCAGTACCAATGACTTTTGCACCCGCTTGCGCTAAAGCAATCGCGATTGCCTTACCAATTCCACGAGAAGCGCCGGTTACCAATGCCACCTGATTTGCTAATTGCTGCGTCATATTCCCTCACTATTTTTTCAGACTTGGCAGCTATGCTGCTGTCACAGTTTGTTATTTAATGAATTTAATTATTCACTCGAACTTAGCTCGAACTTAATTGAAACTTAGTTCGAGCCTGAAGATGCTAATACTTTTTCCAGTGTTTCTTGATCATAGATTGCATCACCGACCAAATCTCCATTGATGCGCTTAGTCAAACCCGCCAACACCTTACCTGGGCCGCATTCGATCAATTGCGTGATGCCTGATGCAGCAATCGCATTTACCGTTTCAACCCAACGCACAGGGCTTGCCGCTTGACGCACCAGCGCATCTTTGATCAAAGCTGGGTCAGTAACAATCGCCACATCAACATTATTAATCAATGCAATCGCGGGTGCGGAGAATGAAACATTCGCCAAATACCCGCGCAACTGATCCGAAGCTGGCTTCAGCAAAGAGGAATGAAATGGTGCTGACACAGGCAACGGCAAAGCACGTTTAGCACCTTTTGCTTTTGCCAATTCACAAGCACGTTCAACCGCAGCTTTACTACCAGCAATCACCACTTGTGCTGGCGCATTAAAATTAACCGCTTCAACCACTTCAGAAGTCGCCGCAGCAGCCTCAACACAGGCGGCAATGACATCGGCATCACTCAAGCCCAAAATCGCAGCCATTCCACCTTGACCAACTGGCACCGCGCTTTGCATAGCCTGCGCACGAAAACGTACCAAGGGTACCGCATCTTTAAATGCAATCACGCCAGCAGCCACCAAAGCCGAATATCCACCCAAGCTATGACCAGCAACGATAGAAGGCGGCTTGCCACCAGCAGCGATCCATGCACGATAAGTCGCGACAGCTGCAGTCAACATCACCGGCTGCGTATTCGTCGTTAAATCTAAATCTTCTTTCGGACCTTCGGAAATCAATTTTCCCAAATCCATCTGCAAAGCATCAGAAGCTTCTGCAATCGTGTCTTGAACCACAGGGTTACCAGCAAAACCATTTAACATGCCGATTGCTTGCGAACCTTGACCTGGAAATACAAATGCAAATTGCGCCATAATATTTTTACTCTACGTATTTTTAAATGAAAACAACAATGCCATCAACATTACATCTTGACTAGAGCAGCACCCCACGTGAAGCCACCACCAACACCTTCTAGCATCACAATCTGACCTTTTTTGACGCGACCATCGCGTACCGCAGCATCTAATGCCAAAGGAATCGAAGCAGCTGATGTATTGCCATGCTGATCAACAGTAACAACAACCTTATCCAAAGGTAACTTCAGTTTTTTTGCGGTACTTTGCATGATACGGATATTGGCCTGATGCGGAATCAACCAGTCAATTTGACTGGCATCCATGCCGGCAATTTCCAAAGCTTCATTAGCGACTTTCTCCAGTACATTAACAGCCAATTTAAAGACTGCTTGACCATCCATATACAGAAAAGCGCTGCCAGCAATCACGCCAGCGTTAACACTTCCGGGCACACACAAAATATGTCCATGACTACCATCGGCATGCAATTTTGTCGCTAGCACACCAGGTTCTTCAGACTGTTCCATGATGATAGCACCAGCACCATCACCAAATAAAACGCAAGTAGTGCGGTCTTCAAAATTGAGAATACGTGAAAATACTTCAGCACCAATAATCAACGCTTTTTTATGCGAACCGGATTTGATCATGCTATCTGCCATCGCCATCGCATAGATAAATCCACTACACACTGCTTGCACGTCAACCGCAGCCGCACCGTTAGTGATGCCCAATTTATTCTGTACAACACAAGCCGTACTTGGGAATCCGCCAAAAAAATCTGGAGTCGAAGTCGCCAAAATAATGAGATCAATATCATTAGCTTGCAAACCAGCAGCGTCAAGTGCCCGTTTGGCAGCCTCAACTGCCATATCACTGGAGGTGACGTTCGGCTCGGCATAATAACGCGCCGAAATACCGCTGCGCGATACGATCCATTCATCGGAAGTTTCAATTCCCTTTTCAGCCAACTGCGCTGCTAATTCGTGATTCGTTACTTTTCTCGGTGGCAGGTAGCTTCCTGTGCCTATAATTTTGCTATAGAAAGTCATGCGTCTTTATCTGTTTTATTGTTCAGTCGAACCGGAACTAGCTGTACTTGCCTCTGCGGGCACTGGCATTAATTCCGCCAAGGATGTTGTGATGCGCGCAAGCACATCATTTTTTACTGCATCGAATGCACGTTGTATCGCCCACTCGTAACTATATTTATCAGCACCACCATGGCTTTTAATCACAACACCACGCAAGCCCAATAAACTGCCACCATTATAATTCGACGGATTCATGGTTTTTGAAATATGCTTCAAAGCGCCACGTGCGATCAAAGCGCCCAATATATTCAGTGGATTACTTTTAAATGCGTCCGTCATCGTCGTTTTAACAAAACGTCCCAAGCCTTCTACAGCTTTCAAAGTAACATTACCGACAAATCCATCGCACACAACGATGTCGGTAGTACCTTTAAAAATATCGTTACCCTCAACATTGCCGTAGAAATTCAAAAGGCCGCGCTCATGGTCCGCGCGCAATAATTGCGCCGTGCGTTTCACCACGTCATTACCCTTAATATCTTCTTCACCAACATTCAGCAAGCCAACTGTGGGGCGCGGCTTATTTTCAAGTGCGGCGACTAATGCAGAACCCATAATCGCAAATTGATGCAAATGTAAAGGTTCGCAATCGACATTCGCCCCCAGATCCAGCATATAAGTGGGTAGTTTTTTTTGATTCGGCAAAATGCTGCAAATCGCAGGTCTATCAACGCCAGGCATGGTCTTAAGGACATAGCGAGACACCGCCATCAAGGCACCGGTATTACCAGCCGAAACACAAGCTTGCGCCAGCCCTTCCTTCACTTGATTTAGAGCGACCCGCATGGAGGAATCTTTTTTTCTGCGCAAGGCAATTTCGATGGGATCATCCATCTCCACCATTTCACTCGCATGCACAATCGATAATCGTGAATGATTTAGCGCGCCTAGTTTTTTTAATTCTGCTTGCAAGACAGTTTCCTGCCCTACCAAAACAAATTCAACATCAGGCTCGCGGTTCGCAAATGAAACTGCTGCCGCTACAGTGACTGATGGGCCAAAATCACCACCCATACAATCAATTGAAATTTTTATTGTCATGTATTTGTTACTATTTTTTCACTTCAAGAGACTAATCTTATCAAGAATGTGGCAAACAATCACCCAATTAGGCACGATTTACGTGCGATTTACGTCCGAAGAAAAAAATGAAAGATGAAAATGAACAAAAACCAATGCTGGTTTTGAACATTTTTTTAGAATAAAAAAAAGCGGCGTCAAGTACGAGACTCGCAACGCCGTTTTATCGCTAAGAACAAATTAC
>DLGN01000367.1:22194-28832 GCA_002482715.1 Oxalobacteraceae bacterium UBA7693 | reverse complement strand
AGCCCTCCCCTTGAAAGGGAGGGAGTCTAGAACAGCACTATGAAGCGTTTCGAGGAAACATCTCGCCTCTTGGTTAACGCTTTTAAGTTCTATCCTTCAACGCCACAAACGCCAAATCCTCTGGTCCCACATAATTCGCACTTGGACGAATAATCTTGTTATCGATACGTTGCTCGATGATATGTGCAGACCAACCAGATGTACGTGCGATCACGAACAGAGGTGTGAACATCGCTGTTGGCACGCCCATCACGTGATAAGACACAGCAGAGAACCAATCCAGATTTGGGAACATTTTTTTGATATCCCACATCACGGTTTCTAAACGCTCTGCAATGTCATACATTTTTGTGGAACCAGCTTCAACCGACAAAGTACGGGCGACTTCTTTGATGACTTTATTACGTGGATCAGACACCGTGTACACAGGGTGACCGAAACCGATCACGACTTCTTTGTTTTCTACGCGACGTTTGATATCAGCTTCTGCTTCATCTGGATTGTCATAACGTTTTTGAATTTCAAATGCGACTTCGTTAGCACCACCATGCTTAGGACCACGCAAAGCGCCAATCGCGCCAGTGATGGCGGAATGAATATCGGAACCTGTACCTGCGATTACACGGCTGGTGAAGGTCGATGCATTGAACTCATGTTCTGCGTACAAAATTAAGGAAGTGTGCATCGCGCGTATCCACGATGCTTTTGGCTTTTCGCCATGCAGCAAGTGCAAGAAATGACCGCCGATAGAATCATCATCGGTTTCAACTTCGATGCGCTTGCCGTTGTGGCTGAAGTGGTACCAATACAAAAGCATAGAACCGAAAGACGCCATCAAACGATCAGCGATATCGCGTGCGCCTGGTGTGTTGTGGTCGTCTTTTTCTGGCAGCGTGCAACCCAATACGGATGAGCCTGTACGCATTACGTCCATAGGGTGGGATGATGCTGGCAAAGCTTCCAAAGCTAATTTCAAATTCGCTGGCAAGCCGCGTAAGGATTTTAATTTTGCTTTGTAGGCGGATAATTCAGCGGCTGTTGGCAATTTACCGTGTACCAGCAAATGCGCGATTTCTTCGAATTCGCAATTATCCGCGACATCTAGAATATCGTAACCGCGATAGTGCAGATCGTTGCCTGTTTTACCTACGCTGCACAAGGCGGTGTTTCCTGCTGCGACACCAGATAAGGCTACGGATTTTTTTGGTTTAAATGTTGGGGTTTCTTGTGTGGTCATGTTATTTCTCCGAAGGTATGTATGTCTTTATTTCGCTATCGTCTTCTAGTCTGAAGCTCCTCCCCCTTCAAGGGGGAGGTCGGGAGGGGATGGGTTTTAGTTGATCCTGACATTGAAACCCATCCCCACCCCAACCCTCCCCTTGAAGGGGAGGGAGTTAACACATCACTACACTTCAGACAATAGGAATGTACTTTTAAAATTAATTCAAACCAGTTACTTCGCCTTTTGCTGCGCAAACAAAGCATCTAACTTTTGTTCAAAATCGTGATAGTTAATGCGTTCGTAGAGCTCCATACGCGTCTGCATAGTATCGACAACATTCTTTTGCGTGCCATCACGACGAATCGCGCTGTAGACACTTTCTGCCGCTTTATTCATGGCGCGGAAAGCGCTCAATGGATACAGCACCAAACCAACATCAGCAGAAGCTAATTCTTCTACCGTGTACAAAGGCGTGGAACCAAATTCAGTGATATTCGCGAGGATAGGTACTTTGACTGCATTGGCAAATTGTTTGTACATTGCCAGATCGGTAATCGCTTCCGGGAAAATCATGTCCGCACCCGCTTCGACACAAGCTAAGGCACGATCAATCGCTGCTTCTAAGCCTTCGACAGCAAGCGCATCGGTACGCGCCATGATCACGAAATTTTCATCAGTACGCGCGTCCACCGCCGCTTTCACGCGATCAACCATTTCTTGTTTGCTGACGATTTCTTTGCCCGGACGATGACCACAGCGCTTGGCACCCACTTGATCCTCGATATGCATCGCCGCAGCGCCAAACTTAATCATCGATTTGACGGTTCGGGCGACATTAAAAGCGGAAGAACCAAAACCGGTATCGACATCCACCAACAAAGGCAAATCACAAACATCAGTAATACGACGCACATCGGTCAATACATCATCGAGATTAGAGATGCCGAGATCTGGCAAGCCCAATGAACCAGCAGCGACACCGCCACCCGACAAATAAATCGCTTTGAAACCAGCACGTTTGGCTAATAAAGCATGATTGGCATTAATTGCACCGACCACTTGTAGTGGAGATTCTTCTTGCATCGCCTTGCGGAAGGCAGCACCTGCGGAATATTGGGACATGTTCGTTTCCTTTTGTTTGGATGCTTATGGCATTGCAAAGCGCGTGCCAATACCGCCAAAGAGAAAAGACACTGGCAAAATTAATTACAAAATCTTTAAAAATCAATAGCTTAGATAAAAGCAACATAGAGAAAACTTGAGCAAAACACTCGGCTACGTTGCACAAAGACGTTGCAGATGAAACAAAAATGAAACATAATTTGAAACACGAGACCCGCATCGATTGAAACACTTCATCACATTAGCACTTCCAAAAGCCCATGAGCCGACGCCCACCAATCCCACGCGACCCCCAGGACAAACCAATCATTTGGACAGTTTCCATTTCTCGATTATTTGATTTATTCCGCGACATCATGGTGGAGTACGATGCCAGCGCCGATATCGAACCGATTCATCTTGGCTTCGAAGAGGCCGCTCAGGTACTACGTGAACGCCTGCAAACCGAGCGCTGCGATGCGGTGATTGCGGCTGGCTCGAATGGTGCTTATCTGAGAAATCGTTTACCAATTCCGGTCGTAATCGCCAAGGCAAGTGGTTTCGATGTGATGCAAGCTTTAGCCAGGGCACGCAAAGTGTCACGTCAAATCGCCATCGTCACGTATCAAGAAACCATGCCCGAATTAGTTGATTTCAAATCGACCTTTGGATTTCAGGTTGAGCAAAGAACTTACGTGACCGAAGAGGATGCGAAAAGTCAGATCAGCGAGCTCAAAGCAATGGGCATTCAAGCAATCGTTGGCGCTGGCTTAATTACCGATCTGGCGGAAGAAGCTGGTCTTACTGGTATCTTTATGTATTCAGCAGGATCGATCCGTCAGGCATTTGATGATGCGATTGAAATTTCTAGACTAACCCGACTCGAAGCCTCAAAAGGCAGGCAACAACCTGTTGGTGAATTACGTGCACGTCATAGCATTAAAGATCTGCGTGGCGACTCTGAATTGATGCAAGATGTCCGCCAATCCATCATGCTATACGCACGATCTCCCGCCACTGTTCTATTACAAGGCGAAACTGGCACAGGTAAAGAACTCGCAGCACAAGCTATCCATAAAGAAAGTTCACGGGCAAGACAGTCATTCGTCGCCGTCAATTGTGGCGCAATCTCAGAGTCTCTACTGGAATCAGAATTATTTGGTTACGAAGAAGGTGCATTTACCGGCTCACGACGCGGCGGTCACGCCGGATTATTTGAAGCCGCACACCGCGGCACCTTATTTTTAGATGAGATCGGCGAAATGCCGCTCAACTTGCAAACACGATTATTGCGGGTGTTAGAGGAAAGAGAAGTCGTACGCGTTGGCGGTGTGCGACCGATTCCTGTGGACATTCGTATTATCAGCGCCACCCATTGTGATCTGGAACAACGCATACGCGAAGGCCGATTTCGTGCCGATCTGTTTTATCGACTTGCGGTGTTGCGTCTACGCCTGCCTGCATTACGTGAGCGTCCTGAAGATTTGCTTGCACTGGCACAGTGGAGCCTAAAACAAGCTTGCGCTGCCATTGGTAGCCGTCCGCATCCAAATTCGCAGGCCGAAGTCGCCCACTGCCGCGATGTACTACAGCAGTACAGCTGGCCGGGCAACGTACGGGAACTACGCAATGTCATGGAACGCTTAGCCCTGCATCTTTCTGCTGCTCCTTTACAAGCCATTACGCCGAGTTATTTATCCAAACTACTGCCAGAGTTACAAGCACCAATCTCAGCAACAATTGCAGCGATTTCCCAAGCAACTACGACAGCAAATACCACCGCAACAACGGGCAACAATCAAGAGGCAGTTACATCAGCGACAACGGCGCTTTCTAATGACGAAGATTGCCTAGATAATTTAATGAGAAAATTCAACAATAATCGGGAAGAAGTTGCACGACATTTAGGAATCAGCCGCACCACATTATGGCGACGATTAAGCAGCCAAAAGACTTTCGCCAAAAAGAAACAATAAGTAACAAACACCACCGAAAATCTAAGGTATAACTCAGTCTATTTTTTTAAAAAAGAAGCGCTTGGGTTAAAATGCGACTATTCTGAACCACCCATTACTAACAGGACAAATCCATGACAAGTGCTACGACAATCAAAAAATTGTTAGTTGTTGATGACAGCAAAGTGTCCCGTATGATTATTCGTGCCAGAGTTTTAGCGGTACAGCCTGATTGGGAAATCATCGAAGCAAGTACGGGTGCTGAAGGCATTGCGATGGTGAAAGAACATCAGCCAGATTTTTGCACGATGGATATCAATATGCCTGGCATGTTAGGTACAGAAGCAGCAGAAATTATTTTAAAAGACACCCCAACAATTCGGGTCGTTATTTTTTCTGCCAATATTCAAGAAAGCTTTCAAGATAGAGCCACGACGATGGGCGCAATTTTTGTCGCGAAACCCATTACAGAAAAATCGATTGCAGAAGCGCTGCATTACTTTTTAGGATAATTGTGGATAGTCTAAGCGAACTCCATCTCGACGCACTGGCTGAAGTATTTAATGTCGGCGCGGGTCGTGCTGCGGCCAGTTTGAGTGAAATTGTTGGCGACGAAGTCAAACTTTCTGTTCCCTCTGTGGAGATCAAAAAGAGTTCCGAGGTCGATTCAAGCTCCTTGGACTTTAGCAGCATGAAGTTTGGCGTAGTCAGCCAACATTTCTCGGGTCCTTTTGACGCACAGGCACTACTGCTGTTTACCGAGAGTCACGCGCTGGAAATTGTGCGCGATATGATGGGCTCGCAAATGAGCATAGAAGAGCTAGCTGAATTCGAACAAGAAGCCATGTGCGAACTCGGTAATATTATTCTGAATGCTTGCTTGTCTGCGATGGCTGATATGCTGCACATTTCCCTCAATAGTTCATTACCAGATTATCGGATTGCATCTACCGAAGATATTTTCAAAAGTCTGCAAAGCTCAGACGATCAGCCCTATATTTTGGTTTTACATATTGACCTTTCAATCGAGAAACGTCATTCCGAAGGACATTTAATTTTCTTGCTAAGTTCGATGTCACTTCGTAGTTTAGTGCAGCAATTGGAGCTGTTTTTAGGAAATATTGAATGAATTTTGTAGAACATTACCAGAGTAAGATTTTTGATAGCTTGAATATTGGCTTAATCGTGGTAAATGCCACCGAAGAAATCTTGTTGTGGAATACCTGGTTAGAAAAACACTCGGGCATCACCAGTGAAAATGCCATTGGTCAAAAGATCAGTGATATTTTTCCAGTGGCGCCAAGTGCGGCATTTTTGTCAGCATTACGCAACTCAATGAGTTATGGCTTACCTGCGGTATTATCAAACGCCTTGCATCGCTCGCCGCTGCCTTTGTTTTCGATAGACGAAAGCTTCAAGAATCAATTAGCGATTCACCAGTCCATCACCATCACACCATTAGTTAGTGAGCAAGCTGGTCACACTTGTTTAATTCAGGTGACCGACTCCAGTACCTCGATTCGTCGAGAAAAAATGCTACGTTCACATTCAGAAGTTCTGAAAAAAGATGCGACCACAGATAGTCTAACCGGACTTTATAATCGCCGTTTTTTTGACGAACATTATAAAATCTCACTTGGTCAGGCAATACGTCAAAAACATCCTTTATCTGTTTTTATGGTCGATATTGATTATTTCAAACAGTACAATGATTACTATGGCCACCCTGCTGGTGACAAAGTGCTGGTGCAAGTTGCGGCCGCTTTAAAATCGCAACTATCGCGCTCTTCTGATATGTTAGCCAGATATGGCGGTGAGGAATTTGTGCTGATTTTGCCGAATATGAGCGATGAACACGGTATGGACTTTGCGAAAAAACTCATCGCTGCGGTGAATCAATTAGCGCTGCCGCATCTGAAATCAAAATCAAACAATATCATCAGCATTAGTATTGGATTTAGCACTTACGATCCCAACCAACATCGCGAAGTTTCTACCTTAATTGATGCGGCGGATACCGCTTTATACAAAGCCAAACAACAAGGCCGTAATCAAGCTTGCTTTATGCCTCTCGATACCTTGCTGTCACATCGACTTCAAATTCATGCGGATTAGGGCGCGTTGACCTGATATGAACGCTTGGATTATGAACCGTCCAGTTTAAGTCATGAAGTGTCGCTGAACTAGGCAGTAGCAAAACGCGCCGTCAGTTGTTCAATGTGATCTTCGTACCATCCTAATGATAGCCCCGCAGAACTGCCGTCAAGCGGCCATTCTTTTTACCCCGAAGAATTGCTTTATCAATTTTTGCAATGACATCCAAGTAGCGCCCCTTCGCACTTGCGAAATGGGTGGTATCT
>DLGN01000367.1:10933-22158 GCA_002482715.1 Oxalobacteraceae bacterium UBA7693 | reverse complement strand
TTCAGTCACATCAAAATGACGTCCTTGCAACTCAGAATCATTCGACTCTTGTACAACGACCCGATTGATATAGGCTTCAACGTCTTTATAATGTTCATAGCCACGCACCGGCCACACCATCAAATCACTTCTTTTTGCCATCAATTTTTTAAACCGCGCAATGGTTGATGCCGAATCTTCCTGCACGGTAAAAATAAGGTCTCGAGCCAAGTCAAACTCCAAGCCATGACTAAATCCCCGGCCAGTGCTCACCACTTTTCCACGTAGATCTTCGACCGTTTTATATTTCGGTTTGGGTGAACCATAGGTAATACCCCAGATTCTTTCTACCATGACGGGCTGGGAAAAATGATAAAGCGCTAAGCGTTCTTTTGAACGTGAAAATCCATAAATAATCCCTTTGCCATTTAGAGTTTCAACTTGTGCCCGCTTCCACGGCAAGATAACCGCCTCAAATTTCAATCCCGTTTCGTTCTCAAAATAGCGTAAAACTTCAAGTAACTTAGGATCTGTGGGTACTTGCTTACCCTGGGAATCCAGCGTTTCTTGTAGAAATAAACGAACACTCTGCTGCCCTGCTGCAAACACTGGCTGCGAGCACAGACAAATCAACCAGCAAATACATAAAGTCCATCGTAAATTGCGCATAAACAAACCAAGAGATTAACCACAAACCGCAGTATCGCAGCCAGACTGTATTTGAGCAAGAATGCCTGAGGATTTTTGACTATTTTTTTATATAGTATTTACTATTGTTTGTTAAGAAAAAAATACCTCAAATTCCGATCTCAACAACACTTTCCTTGATGAGGAACATTTCTTCATGGATACTGTCTACCGATAGCAAATTCACTTGCTCTTTCATTTCAATTCAGGAGTGCTCTGCATGGAATCCCCCGAAATTCCTCGAGATGAAGAAGTCCGGCTACACGCACTCCGCGAACTTAATATTCTCGATACCGCGCCCGAAGAGCGCTTCGACCGGCTGACCAGACTAGCGCAACAAGTCTTTGGGGTCGACATCGCCTTGGTCTCCTTAATTGATGCCGACCGACAATGGTTCAAATCCAAACAAGGCTTAGATGCCTGCGAAACGAACCGTGATATTTCTTTCTGCGGTCACGCGATCTTGGAACGCGATATTTTCCACATTCCGAATGCACTACTTGACCCACGTTTTTCTGACAACCCACTAGTCACAGGACCACCGAATATTCGCTTTTACGCTGGTGCACCTTTACGCCCTGATGGTCAACATAGCGTCGGTACTCTGTGCATCATCGATAGTAAGCCACGTACCCTGAGCATTAAAGAATTACGTATTTTGCGCGACCTGGCCGATAGCGTAGAAAAAGAAATTGCGCAGCTTCATCAAAATCATCAGCATCAAGCGCTGCTGTCGCTCACTAAGATATCGTCGCTGAGCGAGTCAGACTATGCCCTGTTATTACGTAGCGCAATGCGGATAGCCCAAGATTTTCTTGGTATGCCGCATGCCTTGATGAATCGCATTCGAGATAAGCAATGTGAGGTGTTAATTCAGTCTGGTGCGGGCTCGCAATGTGAAGGATCACTGCAAGACTTAGAGCAAACCTTATGCTCAATCACAATGGAAAAGAGCACGCTAACGCTATTACCTGACATATGCAAAACACCCTACGCAAGCTTGGCAAACAATATCAATAACGCCGCATTCTCAATTCGATCCTATATTGGCATTCCCATTGAAATACGTGGAACTTTGTATGGCAGCCTCGTATTCTCCTCCCCTGAAGTACGTATTCCAGATCATTTTAATAAAGCTGAGATTGAATTCATTCAACTATTTTCTGAATGGCTTAATAGCAAAGTGCACGAGTGGGAACTTGATCAATCACTCAAATTACAACAAAAACTCGCCAAAGCTATTTCTCATGCCCAGGAAAAATTCATCCACGGGCAGGGAAAAAGTAAAGGCTTCCATGGATTGCTGCATGACATTTTGGATTTAAGCGGCTGCGAGTTTGGCTTCATCGGTGAAGTGCTGGAAGATAAAGCGGCCAAGCCATACTTAGCCACTTTCGCCATCGAATTTATATCCAATACGCCCAATCAGCCAACACTACAGACGGCGAGTGCAAACAGCAATTTCACGATTGAGGATTTAGATCCGGCTTTCATCTCTTCTATTCACACAAACACCACGACTATTCACAACGCTGTCGATGAAGAAAGTAAACACAAGCTGAGACTTCCCACCGGCCAGAAGATACAGAATTTTCTCGGCATTCCGATTCATTACAACGGGCATTTGGTTGCGATGATTGGTTTAGCAAACCGGCCATTTGGATTTCAAACACCATTCATCAAATTCTTAGATCCGATTTTGCTGACCATAGGTCAATTAGTGCAAGCAACCAGAGTCCAAGCTCAGCACACAGAGAGCGAACGACGCTTGGCAGACATCATCAAAGGCACCAATATTGGCACTTGGGAATGGAATGTCCAGACTGGCGAATCTTCTTTCAACCAACGCTGGGCTGAAATCATCGGCTATACCTTAGAGGAAATTTCACCGGCTGATGTCAACACCTGGATCAATTTCGCTCATCCCGATGATTTAAAAAAATCAAATGCGTTACTGCAAAAGCATTTCGACGGCGAATTGGACTATTACGAAACCATCAATCGTATGCGTCACAAAGACGGACATTGGGTATGGATTTTGGATCGTGGTTGTTTAGTCAGCCGAACCGCAGACGGCAAGCCACTCATGATGTCTGGCAGTCACGCAGACATTTCAAAACAAAAAGAGGCTGAAGCGCAACTGGCCAATGCTTATGATTTATTAGAACAATCGAATACCATCGCCCGTATTGGTACATGGGAAATTGATGTACAAAATAGGCAGCTAAGATGGAGTAAAGTGACCAAAGAAATTTATGAAGTGCCGAATGACTTTGTTTGCCCAATTGAGCAAGCTATCCATTTTTACCGCGAAGGCAAAGATCAAGAAACGATTACCCAGCTCTTACAAAGAGCGGTTCACGAAGGTCTATCATTTGATATAGAACTATCGATACTGACTTACACAAAAAAACAGCGCTGGGTTCGGATTGTTGGCATTAGCAAATTGAATGATCAAATTTGCGAGCGGGTTTATGGCACGATACAAGACATCAGTGAACACAAGCGTATAGAAAAAATGAAGGACGAATTCATTTCTACCGTTAGCCACGAATTACGCACACCACTCACATCTATTTCTGGTGCACTTGGCTTAATGGTGAATGGTGTCATGGGTGAACTGCCAGAAAAACTGACTAGCATGTTACACATCGCCCATAAAAATAGTCAGCGTTTAAGTTTTCTGATCAATGACTTACTGGATATGGAAAAAATCCTCGCGGGGCAACTCAAGTTCAATATCGAACGACTACCACTCGCCCCCTTGTTGCAACTGGCTGTAGATAGCAATACAGGCGCCACGATAGAACGCATGATTTCGATGTCGATTGATAATCCGCTGCAAGATATCCACATTGCTGTCGATACACAGCGCTTGCTACAAGTGCTGTCCAATGTCATTTCCAACGCGATTAAATACTCGCCAAACCACGGTCATATCCAACTCACGGTGCTAAAGCATCAAGCACAAGTTCGGATTGTTGTCAGCGATCAGGGGCCAGGTATTCCGGCAGAATTTCAGTCACGTATTTTTCAGAAATTTGCGCAAGCAGATTCTTCTGATACCCGCCAACGAGGCGGCACAGGTCTGGGATTGGCGATCAGCAAAGAACTCATCGAAGCCATGCACGGCAGTTTAAGTTTTAGCTCAGTTTATGGACAAGGTGCGAGCTTTTATATTGACTTGCCGATCACTCAAGCATCACCAGCCACAACTTGACTTTGAATACATTACTTTTTAATCTAAACAATGTGCTCGACACGCCTTACTTTACTTCTTAACGCCTTAGCTGACCTTACCCAACCCTGCCTCACAAACAATAAAGAGACTACAACATGAATAAACTGAAATCGATCGCACTCGCCATTGCCTGCTGCGGAATTGCGAGCCCGGCACTGGCTGCTACCACCGTGGTGAACTGTGGCAAATTACTTGATGTTAAAAATGGCGTGTGGCGTGACAAGGTCAGTATCACCATTGAGAATAATAGTATCGTTTCGATTTCTGCGATGAAGACAGATCCTTCGCATATTGATCTGAGTGGGTACGCTTGCTTACCAGGTCTGATCGATATGCATGTGCATTTATCCCATGATCCCAAGCCGCAAGTTGAACAACTACGTGATCGCTTGACTGCCGACACCGCTGATTACGCTTATGCATCCATCAAATTGGCAGAACGCACGCTGATGTCAGGTTTCACCACCGTGCGTGACTTAGGTGCGGGGGGCGGTCTCAATATCTCCATGAAACGCGCGATCGAATCCGGCAGTATTATTGGCCCACGCCTGTTCACAGCAGGAAAATCCATCGCAACAACAGGCGGACATGCCGATCCAAGCAATGGCTTGTCGCAGGCGATGCGCACCGCAGTTGGCAAACCTGGTCCTGNNCTGAGCAAGGCGTGATTAATGGCATAGAAAGTGCCAGAGAAGCCGTACGCAGTCGTTATCAAGAAGGTGCAGATCTGATTAAAATTACCGCAACAGCGGGGGTATTAAGCCAAGCCAGTAGCGGTGAAAATACTCAATTCACCGATGAGGAATTAATCGCGATTATCAAAACCGCCAAAGATTATGGCTTCCGCGTTGCCGCTCATGCGCATGGCAATGAAGGTATCAAACGGGCGCTACGTGCGGGTATCGATTCGATTGAACACGGCACCTATATGGATGATGAAGCGATTGCCTTATTCAAGAAAAATGGTGCATGGTATGTGCCTACCATCTCGGCTGGAAAATTCGTCGCCGAAAAAGCCAAGATTCCCAATTATTTTTCACCTGTAGTACAACCTAAAGCGGCTGCAATCGGTCCTTTAATTCAATCGACTTTCGCACGTGCCTACAAAGCCGGCGTCAAGATCGCATTTGGCACCGACGCTGGGGTGTTTCCTAACGGAGAAAATGCCAAAGAGTTTCGCTACATGGTCGAAGCCGGGATGCCGGAGCTAGCAGCCATACGCAGCGCCACTTTGAGTGCAGCGGAATTACTCAATCAAAGTAAACGTTTAGGTTCTATCGAAGCGAATTTCGCCGCAGATATCATTGCAGTGAAAGGTGATCCCTTAAAAGATATCAGTACTTTAGAAAAAGTAGATTTCGTGATGAAAGATGGTGTTGTATATAAAAAACCATCGCTCAAATAAATCGTTAATTCAGATGTAAAAATGAAAAGATAAGCTGGCGGTCTGTTAAGATCAAATGGATTTCTCAGACCAACTTATCTTTGCAACTTCTGTTGATACGATTTCATGCGACCACTTCCTATCCCCACAACGCCGTTGCCAGCAATTCCTGCAATCGCTCCCCAATTAGCTTATGAACCACTAGAACATGGCAAGAATTACTGGATCGTTGATGAGGTACTCAGCAACGCAACAGAAATTGCCGAACGATGTTTTAGTCGTGACAAGTGGGAGTATGGTGCACCTTATCAGCCCGAGAGCTGGCCTGGTATGCGCTTCCACGCTGCACTAGAGGCTACTGAGCTCGAACAAATTGAATCGCTGGTCAAACAACTCATTGGTAAAGATCGGCTCTGGATGGAGCAACCTCCTGGCGGTCTGCGTCTCGACTGCAACGTCGCCCAATTGGTCGGAGAAAAAGAGAGCACACCACATCCGCATACCGATAGCCGTCGCTTATGTCGCTATGCCTGCGTCATTTATCTGAGTCCCAATCCCCCTCCCGACACTGGCACTAGTTTTTGTCGCTTGCGCTACCCGAACGGAGCAATCGGTGGGAACATCGTCCTCGAACCACATAATAATCTGGTCGATGCTTTACAAGTGCGGGCGCTACCAATTCAAGCCTGGTATGAAGATATGCGGGTGCAAAATGTGTTCAATCGTATGATTTTATACAAAGCAAATTTAGTTCACTGTGCCAGCGGCTACTTTGGCAAGGAGTTACGGGATAAACGTCTGACCACGGTATTTTTTTGGATGACAGATGACTAGATGTCATGAAACTATGAGAAGGAAGCCGATATTTTGTGCTTAATTTTTTGCATAAAACCAAGCCAATTTGCGTAATAAGCCTCAGAAAACCTGCTTAATCTGGCTATCGCTGGAGATATTTTTGTTTACACTGGTCAGCACAGAACTAGAACATGACTTAAACATGGTCGAAGTGACTTTTCTTCACTTCAAAACATTTCTGTTATTTCTGATCATTAAACAGACCTAGAACAATCTTGGAACAACCTTGGCTCAGATCACGAGTCACTTCGAAGCAAAGACAACTATGAAACCTCGGGCCTTAACACCAACACTGATTAGCTTCATCGGATTAATGCTCAGCCTTTGTTTAAGTGCTTGTGGTGGTGGGAGTAAAGATAGCGCAACCACTACGACGCCGACAACGCCAACGACACCGACCTCTCCTTCGCTGGTATCAATTTCTATCAATCCCGCAAGTCCAACAATTTCTGTAGGATTAACTCAGCAATTCAGTGCGACTGGCAACTATTCAGATGGTAGTTCCGCTGCGATAACAAAAGATATAAGTTGGAGCTCGGGCGGAAACGCTGCAAACATCGTACAGGCTAGCGGACTCGCAACAGGTATCGCTGTTGGTACCGAAACAATTACCGCCACAGTTGGTAAAATCATCGGCACCAATAAACTTATTGTACAAGCACCTTATTTAACCGTATCTGCGGGCGGTAGCCACTCCCTCGTATTAAAAACAAATGGCACATTAATCAGCAGTGGGCTAAATCGTACTGGTCAACTTGGAAATGGCACTTCAAACGATCAAGCCGTATTTGCAAATGTCGGCACGGCAAACTCCTGGAGCTTGCATTCGTCAGGTGAATTTCACACCGTTGCTGTGCGCACCGACGGCTCACTTTGGAGTTGGGGATTTAATCAGAATGGTCAACTAGGTGACGGTAGTTTTGTCGATAAACTTAGCCCAATTAAAATAGGAACATCAGCGTGGGTTGCAATAGCAGCCGGAAAATCTCACACAGTTGCAGTGAAAAAAGATGGCACTTTATGGGCATGGGGGCGTAATTTTCATGGGCAACTTGGTGACGGAACTGCGATTGATCGAGTAACACCAGCACAGATCGGAACCGCAAAGAACTGGACGGCTGTAACTGCCGGAGCAAATCATACGATCGCACGTCGGGACGATGGGACGATTTGGGCTTGGGGAGACAATCGCGTCGGACAATTGGGTATCGGCCCCGCAGCAAAAGCTAGTGTACCGACGCAAGTCGGTGCCGCAACCTGGGTCTCAATTGCCGCTGGTGAAAATCATAGCTTAGGAATTCGTGCGGATGGCACTATGTTTAGCTGGGGCAGCAATGTGTACGGCCAACTTGGTGGACAAACTCCACCACCAACACTTGTCCCTTTCCAAATCGGAACACAAACCACCTGGGCAATGGTAGCCGCTGGTTCAAATCACAGTTTGGCTATTAAGAATGATGGCAGTTTATGGTCGTGGGGTTTAAACGACGATGGGCAGTTAGGTTTAGGAAATTATCAATTGCAAACAATTCCAACGCAGGTCGGCGACATTAAACTATGGAAGACGATCAGTGCCGGGCAGTTTCATAGCTTGGCGGTTCGATCCGATGGCAGCTTATGGGCTTGGGGCAGGAATATCGACGGACAATTAGGTGATGGCAAACGCGTCAGCTCCCCACTTCCATTGCAAATTCCTTAAGCAATCTTAATGAGGCATCAGATCAAGCCTTAACTTTACACGTAAAGTAAGAGCAGAATTTAGGCTAGAATAGTTCTCTGTACGGGTTCGATAAGAATCTGCAAGTCCCTTGGAAAACAACATTGCTTATTTTGATTCAAAAACTATTCACAGTTTTTCTGCTATGCGCTATTTCAATGGCGGGATTGGCGGCACCAATGCTGCCCAAGAAAAATACCCGTCCCACCGTGGTGGTACTGATGGCAGAACAAAAAGGTGATCGCGACCAAATCCTTCCATTAACCCGCAACGTCCTTCAGCTTTTTAGCTATCTGGAAGAATCTGCACAAATCAAAATTGATATTCGTCGCTATCCATGGCGTCGGGTTTTACATAATGGTGAGAACGGTGAAGGCCTCATCTTTGGCATCTACAAAACACCAGCACGCTTAAAATCCTTTCATTTTTCTGAACCGGTATACTCCGATAAGGTTTGGCTACTTAGTCGTTGCGAAGACAATCTTCAATTCAATTCTATTCAAGACCTCAAAGGTAAAAAAATTGGTATCGTACAAGGCTCCAGCGCAGGCGAAGAGTTCGATAGCCAAGTGAATGTTATTTTTAAAGCGGAATACAATACGAGTAGCTTGGCTGGACGCTTTTTAAAGCTTTATCAAAAACGTATGGACGCCTTCTTGCTCTATGAGCCGCGAACCAATTTAAAAGAATTACAAAAAGAACTCAATCAACTGTATGCGTCTGAAATCGACGAGTATAAGAAAAAGAAAAACGATATCTTTTGCATTCTGCCGCGCCCCGTCTCGGTCATCGACGCTTACTTCGCCATCAGCTTACAAGCCAACAAAACGCAACTCAATAAGATTGATAAAGTATTGCTACAAGCGAAGAAATCGGGAGATTTAGATCGACTCTTCGCGAAATAATTTCTTCCTCGCTTATTCTATCTGTTCACTATGTCTGATTTTCAAACTGAAATACTCACACCGATCCCAGCACACGCCGTTTACTTACATTGTTGCCGTGTAGCGAACGCCGATCAAGCACACATCATTGCGGCATTAAAACAATTATCATCGCAACTCAGTGATAAAACGGTGGTCATCGGATTGGGTGCCTCACTGTTGGATTTCTTGAATATACAGATTCCTGGCATGCACGCTTTTCCTGATTTTTCGGCATCGCATCTCGATATGCATGCCTACGAAACTGACTTATGGATATGGTTAAAAGCCAAAGAACGCGGCGAACTCTTTCACACAACGCAGCAAATCAGCAGCCTACTCAAAGAAAGTTTTCGCATCATCCACCAAGTTGATGCTTATCGGTTTCAAGACGGCCGCGACTTAACTGGCTATGAAGATGGCACCGAAAATCCTGAAGGCGAAGCGGCCTGTGAATGCGCCTTTATGCATCACGATCAAGCGGCATTGAATGGTGGTAGTTTCCTTGCAGTACAACAGTGGCAACACAGTTTTGCCGCGTTCAATGCAATGAGCGCCATAGATAAAGATCATATGATAGGTCGGCGTTTGAGTGACAACGAAGAGCTCGACGATGCACCAGAAAGCGCGCACGTAAAACGCACCGCGCAGGAAAATTTTTCTCCCGAAGCTTTTATTCTACGCCGCTCTATGCCTTGGTCATTGCAAGATCATGGTGGGCTTTACTTCACCGCATTCGGCCATTCATTCGACGCGTTCGAAGCCCAGCTAACGCGTATGTTAGGGCTAGAAGATGGCATCGTCGATGCGCTATTTCAAATTTCATTGCCGATAATGAGCAGTTATTTTTGGTGCCCACCCATGCAACAAGGGCGCCTAAATTTAAGCGCCCTTGATTGATCACACCAATAAATTTTTGATGGCTAGCGAGTCTCTAGCCATCACTACGCAAAGCAGCAATCGGGTCTAAACGAGAGGCTTGCTTAGCGGGAAAAACACCAAATGCCAGTCCCACTGCAATACACATCGATACAGCGGTAAGCAAACTAAACGGTGACCAAGCAACCGACCATCCTGCCAGCGTGGCAATACTATAAGCAGCGATCGCCCCCAGCACAACACCCATTAAAGCCCCTGTCACGGCAATCACTAAAGCTTCTGCTAAAAACTGCTCGACCACATCACGGCGACGTGCGCCCAGAGCACGTTTCAAGCCAATTTCACGGCGTCGTTCCAACACATTCGCTAACATAATATTCATGATACCGATGCCACCAACCAACAAAGAGACAGCAGCAATCGAACTCATCACGATCGTGAAAATTCTTTGTGTTTGTTGATTCTGCCGATACAGTCCCATCGGTACGATCAAATTAGTATCGTCGGCATTTGCGTGACGTTGCTCGATCAAAGTTTGCAATACCCGTGCAGCGCCATCTGGCGCGACTTTGCCATCTAAACGCAAACTGATGCCATCGACTTCATCTTCGATCAAGGTAAATAAAAAACGGGCGCGACCACTTTCCCAGGGCACAAATAAACGTTCATCGTCGAGTCCTAATTTGATCCCTTCAAATTCGGATTTACCAGCAGAACGATCTGCCAATACACCAACCACTTCCAACCAAGTATGATTGAGTTTGACACGCTCACCGATGGGATTTTGCTCGCCGAATAAACTCTTCGCTAAACGTGCACCAATCACAGCGACGGGTGCCAAAGTGTCACTGTCTTCCGTCTGTAACCATCGCCCCTGCGCGATCTGCAAGCCACCATGCTCGGCATAACTCTGTGACACGGCAAACGCCCGGCCTGCGATGATATTGGTGCCATAAACTAATTGATCTACCTTAATTTCTTTTTTCAAGGCGACAGATTGTGCACCAGGAACGACCGACATTGCAGCAGTTGCATCGGCTGCTGAAAGCCCCAACGAACGGGTACGAATATCTTTTAATTTATCCGCAGCGATACTCTTTGATTCGACCAAAATATTATTCAAACCAAGTTCTGCCACCAAGCGCAAAGCCTCGCGTTTACTACCTTCGCCCACCGCTAACATCGCGACAATCGCAGCGACACCAAACACCATTCCCAACAATGTTAAACCGGTCCTGAGCTTGCGCCTCTTTAGTTCAACAATAGCCTCAACAATCAGGGCACGATTCATGACTTATCCTCTTTCTTTTCCGGTACCAATACCAACTTCGCACCAGCACTTAAACCGGACTTCACTTCGCTCCGTATCTGTCCACGCAAACCTAATTCCACTTTCTGTTTTAGCTTAGTGGACTTTTCCATCAGATAAACAAAGTAGTCCGCACCTTCTTGTACCAGCGCGATATTGGGAACGGTGAGTACCTTACTGGAGTTTAGTAAAGTGACCCGACCGGTAATTGCCTGCCCGGGTTTTAGGACAAATTTGCGTACCAAGTCTTG
>DLGN01000367.1:195-10899 GCA_002482715.1 Oxalobacteraceae bacterium UBA7693 | reverse complement strand
GCCCTATGCTGGCTTCAAAATCCGAATACTTGACGGGGGATTCACGTGATTTGGTGCTGGCGGTTTTACCGACTTTAGTGACTTTCAAATCAAGTTCCGTTCCGGTGCCAGACAGGCGTACCTTGATCGCTTGACCTTCCTTCAAACCAAACGCTGCACCTTCTGCAATGCTGAACTTGGCGACCTGCTGCTCAAGGTCAGGTAAAGATCCAAACTCCTCTCCGGCCCACAATTTACTGCCAACTTGCGGCAAAGTACTGTCCCAACGCGGCTTCAACAGAAATACACCTTCATGCGGTGCCTTCAGCTCTAAGGAAGACAAGCTCTTACGTTGCTGTTCTATCGTCAAGGTCACACTCTCTTTTTGCGATTGCACGACAGCCTGATCCGCGTTACTGCGAGCGCCGATCTGATTATTTTTCCATTTCAAATAATCTTGCTTGTGATTGAGAAAACCAATATCGACTAAAGTATCGAGAATTTTATTTTGCGCAAAAATTTGCAGATCGGCATTCGCGTAGCGCTTACTTAAATTCAAATCACCAGTCACTTTGGCGCTATCCGAACTCAACTCTGCCCGCCCCAATTCTGCGGTCGATTGAATTCCCAACTCCAATAATTCCTTCCGTAGCAAATCTGTTTCTGCTTGCGATAATTTCACCCTAGATTGTGCAGCGTCAAACACGGCAATGACTTGGCCTTTTTCGACCAAACTACCGTTGGCAACCATAGAAACCAGATTACGCTGATCCCAGCCTGTGCCAGGGACATTGAGCTGTGTGCTGGCTGCAGCTTTAATTTCACCGTCGGCTGCAATCTCCTCTTGCCACTGACGCGCCTCTACCACTTCGATAGGTACCGCTTCGGAACTTGATTCACTGCCACAAGCACTTAATCCAAACAACATCGTCAACAAGACAATTGCACTGTTTATTTTTATCATTTCTTCGCTCCTGCCGTTACTCCAGGCTGGGCAACTTGAGTTCCAGCTTTTTGAGTTCCTAGTTTCACTTGTACCGCAGTGCCTGGTTTCAAGTTCTTGGGCAAACTCTCAAACTCAATTTCTATATCTCTGACAATCATCGGTTGATTCGCAGATTTGCCATGAAAAACCGCGCCAAATCCGGTAATTTTGGCGGAGACTTGCGCATTCGCACCCGGTGCAATCACCGAAACCACTTGACCCAGTTTAACCAAAGACACTTGCGCTTCAGGTACTTTCGCGGCAACAAAAATTTTTGTCGGATCAGCCAGATTGGCCACTGCTGCGCCCATAAATACACGACTCCCAACTGCGAATTTTTCATCATCAAACCCCACGTTATGCACAACCGTACCTGCCCGTGGCGCATTCACCGTCAAACCATTTAAGCCTTTTTCTAAGATAGTAATGGTCTGTTGTAGTTGTGCGATTTCTGATTTCAAGCCACGCAATTCCGCTGTTCTGGCACGTTGCTGGGCTTCACGCTGACGTTCGGATAGCTGGGCGAGCTGGTTAAACAGATCACGTTCAATAACCAACTTGTCATAATCAATCCGCTTTACCAACTCCTTGGGTAAAGAAGCTTTACGTAAAGCTTTTTCCGCATTGCTCTTAGCCTCACTCACGGCCAATTCAGCGGCTTTAGCAGCCTCGGCATGATCCAATGCGATCTTCTCTGATGTGCGTTGCTTTTCGTTGAGTGAACTGCGATGGGTATCGAGTCTGGTCTTGGCTTCATTTGCCTCAAAGATCGCAACCGGCTCACCGATCTTCACATGACTCCCCTCAGGAGCCAACATCACCAAGTTGTAATTCCATACGTGACGAATATTCGGTGGCGCAATGATTGAAGATTGGCGCGACAATACCTCACCTTCTAAAGTCAGATCCTGCGTTGAGGAATTGTCTGTTGAACTGCTAGCAGTAGATTTAGCAGATTTGTTTAGCACTGCCGTATTGTCCATTTTCTGAGTGGCTTTGTTATCATTTTTCACAGCGACTTTTTCTAATTTGATCGTTTCAATTGCTACGCTCATACCTTGTTGCAATTCATACGTTAAATTACTGGGCAAACGAATTTCTGTCTTGAAATAACGACCCTTTCCCCAGATCGCCCGTGCTTCAGGCGCGCTGGCGATACGCTCAATGACGCCCTTGGCATAAGAGTTTGGAATCGCATCAAAACGCAAATGTAGTTCTTGTCCCTGCTGCAAAAATGGTCGGTCTGCTTCCAATACCCAAGCGACGACATTAAGCTTGCCGCCACCGATGATTTGCCCAGCCACCGATCCTATTTGTGCATGACCACCTTCATCGAGGCGCTTCCCATTCCAATTATCATAACCATGAATCACCACCCCATCACGGCTTGCGCGCACTTCACTTTGCGCGACTTGCACTTTGGCGAAAGCAATCTGAATTTGTAAACGCTTCACCGCCAATTCACTATCATCCAATTTCCGCTTCACCGCATCTTTAGCGTTTTCCAAAGCTTTCTGTTTGACACCTAAATCACGGGTCGCTCTGTCTAACTCCCCTTGATATTTATCGTAATCCAATGCAGATATTTGCGCCTTTGGCAGCGCAGCATCGATCTTCGCTTTTGCTAGTGCTGCTTGTGCGGTAATTAATGCGCGTTCAGCTTCTATCGTTTTCACTTCCAAATCGGCGGCTTCACGCAAACCACGCTCGCGATTTTGTACCAATTCGAGTTCAAGTCTTTCGATGTCCGAATCACCTTGAGAATCAACACGTAAAATTATCTCACCATTTTTCACTTTACTGCCTTCTGGCACAAAGTAACGCAAAGTGACCGGTGAAACATGGGAAGATGGGACGATAATCGGCACTGAATCCGCAGCTTGCAGTTCGCCAGTAAATAATACCGGTCGTTGATAAGCTGGGGCAGCCAACTTATCAGCGATCGCCGATACACTAGATAAAATGGCTAGGCAAAAGACGGTGTACTTGGTAATGTGTTTCGCAGTGACCTTCATGCCAGCACCTCATCGACTTTACCGTCTTTCAAATGGATGGTGCGTTGGGCTTTAGCAGCAATATTCGGATCATGCGTGACCAAGACCATGGTCTGTCCATTGGCATGTAATTCGGCCAATAGTTCCAACACATCGGTCGCACTTTTGGAATCGAGATTGCCGGTGGGTTCATCTGCCAGCAATAAAGCAGGCTGATTTAACAAAGCACGCGCAATCGCAGCTCTTTGTAATTGTCCACCAGAAAGCTCGCCAGGCAAATGGCCGATACGCTGGCCTAAACCGATACGTTCTAGCAAAGCGCGCGCACGATTCTCCGCCTCGTGATCTTGCTGCTCCGCATAACGCTGCGGTAACAAGACGTTTTCTAATACGGTTAAACGCGGCAACAAGTGAAAAGACTGAAACACAAAGCCAATCCGGCGATTACGCAAATCCGAAGAAGCATCATCATCCATGCTCCCTATTTCATCCTGTTCCAGATGGTAGGTACCGCTATCCGGCTTATCCAGCGCACCTAAGACATTTAGCAAAGTCGATTTACCAGAACCCGATGGCCCCATGATCGCGACAAACTCACCACGCGCTATCGACAAGTCCACACCATCTAAGGCGCGAATTTCGTTTCCTCCCTGTTTATAGGTTTTACGAATATCTTTTAATGCGATCATCTAGGCTTCTTTCGAATTGGTATCAGGATTAAAACAAGTCAATTGGACTCGCAGGAAGTATCCTTACTCAATTGATAATTGTCAATTCTCAAATATGCCAAAGAGTGATTTTATTTTTTATTTCATGGTTCACAATCAGATGTAAAAAAACCCGCATTTGCTTGCGGGTTTTTTTTAGCCTACATCGCGTTGATCACTAACAAGGCATCTCCGCATTTTTACGTGAATAGAACCACCAAGTAATCACCATGCAACTGATGTAGAAAACGATGAAGGTGTACAAAGCCATATCCGGTGCGCCAGTGATCTTGATCGAGGTGCCGAAGCCTTGCGGAATGAAGAAGCCACCATAAGCGCCAATCGCACCAGAAAATCCTAAGACCGCAGCAGATTCTTTTGCGGCATCCAAACGTGCTTGTCTAATTGCCGCATCGCCTTTACCTGCACTGGCACGTTCTCTTTCGGTTTGGAAAATAATTGGGATCATGCAGAAGGTCGATCCATTTCCCAAACCAGTCAAAATAAACATGCCGATGAAGGAAAACAAAAACACGCTGAATTGATGGGCATGTAAGGCAGGCAAAATACCAAATGCAATCACCGCTGCCATCGCGCCAAACACCCAGAATGTCAAACGTGCACCACCTAATTTATCTGACAGAATACCGCCAATAGGACGCGCCAATGCGCCAGCCAAAGGACCAAGGAAAGCAAATTTTGCCACATCGACTTCAGGGAACTGCGCTTTGATCAACATTGCAAAAGCTGCAGAAAATCCGATGAAAGAACCAAAGGTGCCGATGTATAACCAGCACATCAACCAGTTATGTTTGCGTTTAAAAATAATCGCCTGATCAGAGAAAGAAGCTTTTGCGGAAGCAATATCATTCATGCCAAACCAAGCAGCAATCGTCGCGACCACGATAAATGGCACCCAGATGAAACCGGCATTTGCCAACCAAAACATTTTATCGGTATTGGTTTTGACATTGTGATACATGAAGCCGTCGCCGGAAATCGCTGCACCGAACACCGCAGAGGAAATCACTAATGGTGCGACAAACTGCACGACAGAAACGCCGAGATTACCGATACCAGCATTCATTCCAGTCGCATACCCTTTGCGCGATTTTGGAAAGAAGAAACTGATATTTGCCATACTAGAACTGAAGTTACCGCCACCTAAGCCGCACAACAAAGCAAGAATCAATAAAGTGGAATAGCTAGTCGTCGGATCTTGTAAGGCAAAGCCCATACCAATCGCAGGAATCAATAAGCTCGCGGTCGAGATCGCGGTGAAGCGACGACCACCAAATACCGGCACCAGAAATGAATAAAAAATTCTGAGTGTAGCGCCTGACAAAGCCGGCAAAGCGGTTAAGAAAAATAACTGGTCTTTAGTAAATTTAAAACCCGCTTTATCCAAATTGGCAGCAACCACGCTCCACAACATCCAGACCGAAAATGCCAGCATCAGACAAGGTATCGAAATCCATAAATTACGATTCGCGATGCCATTTCCTTCCTTCTGCCAAAACCCGCTATCTTCGGGTTCCCATCGGCTTAACACATGTCCCATCTTGCACTCCTTCACTTAACTAGTTTCGAATTATTCTCATTCCATGTTTTCATTCAAAGAGCAGGACTTACGCAAAACTGCGCTAGCGAGGCGACCACAACGACGCTAGCGTCTGTTTTGCGCAAGTCCTAAAGAAATGAAAACGCGCAACCCTTAATCATGAGCATAAGGATTGCGCGTCAATTTGAAAATTCTTCGTATGGGGATGTATCTATCCGCAAAGGTAGGAGTTGCTCAGCCAAAAGAACTAGTGCTACTCAAACTTAAGCCCTGTCCCTCGCCCAATTCATTTGGGACCCGATGCGCTAGTGTGCGCACCTGTGTTTTTGCCGCGCCAGCATCTTGTACGGCACTACTACTGGCATAGGCTTTTAGCGCGGTCAAACAGTGGATATAAATGCGCGAGGCACTCACCCGGATTAAATCTAACTCGCTCAAATGATGCAACATCCGGGAGAAGGTTTCTGGGGTTAAATTCAATAGCGATGCCACCACATTTTTCTTTAACTCCAAACGGATGTCATTACTATCTTGAGTCACTGCCACCTGCACCAAATAGTCGACCACTCTTTGCATCGCGTTATGTGAAGACTGTCGTTCCACGCTGCGAATAAAACCCAGCAGGCGATGCGACAAACCTGTCATCATCTGGCGCGCTATCGTAGGCGACTGGTCGAGCAATTTAAACAGCGCATTTCTCGGTAAGCGCAGCAATAAAGACGGTTCCAAAGACTCTGCATAGAACGGATATGGCTCTTCAAGAAATAACATCGCCTCGCCAAAGCATTGACCAGGTCTGATTAATTCGACGATCTTATCACTGCCATTAGAGGAAGGAATCGCCAATTTCATCAATCCGTAAACCAAGATAAAACAAGCATCCGCAGTATCGCCTTTTTGGAACAAGCTTAATCCCTTGTCTAGTTCCAATTTCACCACTTCTTTTTTCAAACTCTCTAATTCAAACGGCGATATATGACGAAACAAAGCCTGATTGGATAAAAGTCCATCAAGATTAATCTTACTCATAACGCGTCCCCCATCTTATCAATGTAATAGGGGCAGTGTAATAGCGCAGTTTCGCTGCGCCTATACGCCAATAGGAGTAGATCTTTATCGCAAATGGCTAAGTTGACAGAAAGGGGGAACAAGGTTTGCGCAGACCTTGGCACAAGGGCGGCGGGCGGTCGACATTTACGTTCAGAAGCGCATTCGAATTTGAGCACTTGCATCGCTGACTCAAAATTCCGCCGCGCGGTCAATTGTGCCGAGCTGACTACTTATCCATACCGTGTTCAACTGCATACACAGCGATTTGTACGCGGCTGGTCAGGTTCAGCTTTTTGAGTATATTTTGCACATGAATTTTGACGGTGCTTTCTGCCACATCGAGATTACGGGCAATTTCTTTATTACTTTCACCACGCGCTAAACACACCATGGTTTCGCGTTCACGCGGGGTAAGCTTTTCGCGTTCTGGTGTAGTTGATACATTATTCCCGGAACGAAATTGCATCACCAATTTTGCGGTCATCGATTCTGCAATGACGGGTTCACCAGCAGCAGCACGCTTAATCGCCTGCGTTAAATAGTCTGCTTCAATATTTTTCAATAAGTACCCGCGCGCGCCATTTTTTAAGGCTGTGGTGAGGTCTTCTGCTTCTTCTGAAACTGTCAACATCAAGACGGCGGTATCTGGCAAATCTTCCACGATCAATTGCATCGCTTCCAATCCTGACAAACCGGGCATATTTAAATCCATTAAGACCACATCGGGTTTCAATTGCTTGGCACGTTTAATTCCCTCCAAACCATCGGCAGCCTCACCCACGATCTCGAATTCAGGATTACGTTGCAATAATAAACGTATGCCACTACGAAATAGGCTATGGTCATCCACTAATAAAATTCTAATGCTCATGTCTCACTATTTTCTGTCGGATTATTGTTGATGTAATTTTATGCCACCAAGCGTTCTTCGCGTTTTAAATGCAAAGAAATCGTGGTTCCCTGTTGGTTCGCGCTAATGATAGAAAATTGCGCGGCCAAACGTTCTGCACGTTCATGCATGATACGCAATCCAACATGTCCATCGCCTTTTTGCGCAACTGTTGTCACATCAAAACCGGCGCCGTCGTCATGCACTGTCATGGCAAAATCGCGGTCATTCTGAACATTCACTTTCACTTCACTGGCTTGGGCATGTTTGCGCACATTCGACAAAGCTTCCTGCAAAATAAACAGCACTTGCAATTGCTGTTCTGGTGCCAGTTGCGCACCATCACCAACGATGTCTATCGTCGCATGCACGCCGGTTTGGCGCTGGAATTTTGATACCACATTACGCATTTCAGATTCTAAATTACTGTCTTGTAAGCGGGTACGGAAATTCAATAAAAGTTCACGCACATCTTCGTAACTTTCTTGTATACCAGCCCGCAGCAGCGGCGTGATGTCATGAATTTCTTCGATGTCATTACGCTTTAAAGAATCTTCTAACATCTGCACTTGCAGGTTCAAAAAATTCAAGCCTTGCGCAATACTATCGTGCAAGCCTTGCGCTAATAGATTGCGTTCTTGTGATACTGCAAATTCTTTTTCTTTGGCGATCAAGCGCTGATTCTCTATCGACGAACCAAGATTTTTTCCTAAGATTTCTAACAAACGACGCTCTTCACCCGTGACCAAGCGCTCACGTGAAAAGTGCAAAGAAAAACTCCCAATGACCTGATCACGCGTTTGAATTTGAAATACCGCCAAAGATACATAACCTTCTTCTTGGCAGCGATAACGTTTTTGCTGATCTAACAAACGGAAATCACGCACCAAAATAATGCCCTTGGAAGTCGCAGCACCGCACAGGCAATCATCTTTCTTGATGCAATGTTCTTCCTCTATCATTTTTTCCGAGATACCTTCATGCACGGTGATATGCACATTGCCTTTCTCGTTGTCGAGTATCCTTACTGTGCCACCGTCAGCATGCATACGTTGCATAATTCGGTGCAAGAATCCACGACATAACTCTTCGATCGCATGCGGGCCAGAAAGAAACGCCGCGATCTCATACATCGTACTAATTTCGTGATTTTGCGCTTGTAATTTTGCGGTCTTTTCTACTACCCGTTCTTCCAAAGTCCGATGCACACTTTGTACATGATCCGCCATGTGATTAAACGCTTGCGCCAATACACCAAATTCATCTTCCGTTTCTATCGGTAAGCGCACACTTAAATCGTCTTTACTCATACGGGCAATCCCAGATTGCATGCGGCTAACCGGGCCTACGATCCACAAATACAAGAGATAAAGTAAGGCAATGCTGGCGGCGAGTGACATAAAAATCAAAGCGGTCTGGCACAAGCGCAACCAAGTGGTTTTTTCTTCTAACTCAATCTCAACCAAAGAGACTAACTGATTAATATTTTTGACAAAGCCGGGCAACTCGGCCGCATAGTTTTGTAGTGCAATTTGTTTTAACTGTGGATCAGATTCGGTAGCGACATTTTGCGCATTGACTTGAATATGTTGTAGCCAGTCTTGCTGCACCTTGCGCATTTGTTCACGGATCGGTGCGGTTTGTGGCAGAAATAAAGGTCGCTTGGCATCACCATGTTCCAGATCTGACAAGGTGCGATTAAATTCTTGTAATTCTTGTGTAACGCTAGTTCCCTTACTGGGATGTTCCAACACCATTGCCAAGCGATATGAGCGCATACGCAAGCTACCCGCTTCATTGATCGCCGCACCACCACCTTCCAATTGCCAAGACAACAGCAAGGTGTAACCAATCGCAGCCAGCGTCAAGGCTAAGCCAACCACAGTCGTCATTAAAATACGAAAGGTCAGTCGTTTGCCGATAGGTAGTTGATTGCTAGAATCCATATGGTTTTTTTTGGGGCAGTTCTGAAAATTAATCGACTAATTCTGCATTCGTACTGTTCACATCCGATGCATTGGCGATGTCTGCGCCATTTATTTTACTTGCATGTGGCACGCCAAGCGGACACACCATAGGCAGAAAACTATCGGTGCGATCAGAGTATGCCAGTAAAGCGCCATTCGTCATATCGAAATACCAGCCATGTAGCGCAATCTCACCGCTTTGTTCGCGCTCTGCCACCCAAGGAAAGCTGCGCAGATTATTTAATGACATGATAATCGCACCAAGCTCACAAGCATGATTCTGCACCTCACTACTACAATGACTTAATTGGCTCAAAACCTGTTGCTTTACAGGTTCGACGATGCGCATCCAGCGGCCAATAAAATCAATCTTACGGCTGGGCTGATAACCTTGCATCAAAGCACGTATGCCGCCACATTTTTCATGTCCCATGACAATGATGCGCTTCACATTCAAAGCTTCTACCGCGAACTGGATCGCTGCGCTAACACCTTGTTGATTCCCCGATTCATTACAAGGTGGCACCAAATTCGCCACATTTCGAATCACGAAAATGTCGCCAGGATCACAATCTAACAACAAGGCCGGATCAACCCGCGAATCACAACAACCAATTAACAAGGTGGTCGGATTCTGACCATGATTCAGCTTGTTATACAGCGGCTTTTCACCTGCAAAATATTTAGATTGAAAGCGTTGAAACCCTTCTATAAATTGGTGAATATTACGCACTTCCATCTTCAACCCCACTCTAATTAACTATTTGGACTATCCACCGGTTTGTGACATAAACCGGATAATCTTATGTGGCTGCGTCGTAAACTCATGGCGCTCAGGCTTCAGTTCTATCGCTTGCCGTATCGCTTGCTCTAGCGCTTCATCGCTGATTCCCGCTCTTAACAAAGGACGCAGTTCAAACTTTTCTTCTTGTCCCAAACACATATACAAAGTGCCATCGACCGCCAAGCGTACGCGATTACATGTCGCACAAAAATGTTGACTGATCGGTGAGATAAATCCTATCGTTGCTTGTCCATCACGGCTAGTCCAATACCGCGCTGGACCACCACCTAATTCTTCTGCCGCTGGAATCAAATCAAACTGCCGCACCAATTGATCACGAATCGGACCAATATCGCGATACTGACTATTTTGCCCGGTGCTGCCCATCGGCATCGCTTCAATCAGTCGCAATATGAAACCCTCTTTAAAACAAAACTCCGCCATGCGTGACACTTCGTGTTCATTCACACCGCCCATGACCACCATATTCAATTTAATCGGTTTAAACCCCGCCTGCTTACCTGCCTGCAAGCCTGCCATAATGCTGGCGAAACTATCGCGACCGGTGATGTTTTCCATACAGGCTTTATCCAAACTATCCAGGCTGACATTGATCCGGCTAACGCCTGCGTGATACAAAGCTTGGGCGTGCTTATGTAATTGCGTGGCATTGGTCGATAAAGAAATATCCCGAATCTCGGCATGACTAGCAAGACGCTCAACCAATTGCGGCAAATTTCGTCGCAATAAAGGCTCACCGCCCGTTAAGCGCACTCGCGCCACGCCCA
>DLGN01000367.1:0-170 GCA_002482715.1 Oxalobacteraceae bacterium UBA7693 | reverse complement strand
TCTTTCGATTTCATCGAAGCGCAACCAGTTTTCCGGTTCCTCAAAACCATGAAAGCCTTTAGGCATGCAATAACTACATCGCAAATCACATTTATCGGTGACCGATACGCGCAAATAGTTTAATTGCCGACCAAAGCGGTCTATCAATTGTGCCCCGGGGGCAAGGTCTG
>DLGN01000098.1 GCA_002482715.1 Oxalobacteraceae bacterium UBA7693 | reverse complement strand
TGGTTACCTGATCAACGCCCATGGTGAGCGTTTCATGGAACGTTATGCACCGACTTTGAAAGATTTGGCGCCGCGTGACTTTGTTTCTCGTTCTATGGATCAGGAAATCAAAGAAGGTCGCGGTTGCGGTCCAAATAAAGATCACGTTATGCTCGATTTGCGCCATATCGGCGCGGATACGATTCAAAAACGTTTGCCATCTATTTTGGAAATTGGTCACAAGTTTGCCAACGTCGATGCAACGAAAGAACCTATCCCTGTCGTTCCGACAATTCACTACCAAATGGGCGGTATTCCGACCAATATCCACGGCCAAGTCGTCACGACTAAAAATGGCGTGAATGAAGTCGTGAATGGCTTATACGCTATCGGTGAATGCGCTTGCGTATCAGTTCATGGCGCGAATCGCTTGGGTACTAACTCCTTGTTAGATTTGATCGTGTTCGGTCGCGCTGCTGGTAATCACGTTGTCGCAAGTAATCTCAAAGCACGTAGCAATAAAGATTTGCCGAAAGATGCGGCTGATTTGGCGATGTCTCGCTTGTCTAAACTGGAAAACAGCACGGGCACAGAGCGCGTACAAGACGTGGCAAATGCCATTCGTAGCACGATGCAACAATACTGCGGCGTATTCCGCACTGATGAATTGTTGCAAACAGGCTTGGGCAAAATTATGGAGTTGGATGAACGTCGTAAGCACGTTTCTTTCAAGGATAAATCTAAAGTATTCAACACGGCACGTGTAGAAGCTTTGGAGTTGGATAACTTGATCGAAACAGCAAAAGCGACTATCACCTCAGCCAATGCACGTAAAGAATCGCGTGGCGCACATGCGCACCGTGATTACGAAAAACGTGATGATGAAAACTGGATGAAGCACACATTGTGGTATTCAGAGGGTAATCGCTTAGATTACAAACCAGTTGTGACTAAGCCGCTCACGGTGGAAACTTTCCAACCTAAAGCACGTACATTCTAAAGAGATCACTATGGCACGTACATTAAAATTTCAAATCTATCGCTACGATCCGGACAAGGATGCGAAGCCTTACATGCAAGACCTGACAGTCGAATTGCAAGACACAGACAAGATGTTGCTCGATGCGCTGCAACGCATTAAAGCTGACGTCGATGATTCTTTGGCGCTGCGCCGTTCATGCCGTGAAGGCGTGTGCGGCTCTGATGCGATGAATATCAATGGTAAGAATGGCCTGGCTTGCACAACTAACTTGAACGAATTGTCTGAACCTATCGTTTTGCGCCCATTACCTGGTTTGCCTGTGATTCGCGATTTGATCGTGGATATGACGCAATTCTTCAAGCAATACAATTCGATCAAACCTTACCTGATCAACGATAGCATTCCGCCTGAAAAAGAGCGTCTACAATCACCGACAGAGCGTGAAGAATTAGACGGCTTATACGAGTGTATTTTGTGTGCATGCTGCTCTACATCATGCCCGTCATTCTGGTGGAATCCGGATAAATTCGTTGGACCAGCTGGTTTATTACAAGCCTATCGTTTTATTGCCGATTCACGCGATGAAGCGACTAGCGCACGTTTGGATAATCTGGAAGATCCATACCGTTTATTCCGCTGCCATACAATTATGAACTGTGTTGACGTTTGCCCTAAAGGCCTCAATCCTACCCGTGCTATCGGTAAGATTAAAGAGCTGATGGTAAGACGTGCAGTGTAAGTAGTTTCAATGTATCGCGTTAATGATTAAAAATTAGCGCATTGAAGTACTCTGTGCCAGATTGACTGAGTTTCATGCCTGTCAATCTGGTCAGTAAAAGAGATAGGAAAAATCATGTCAGGTGTTATGTCTGGCTTGCATCAGAGTGATCCAGTCAATCGAGCAAGACTACGCTGGCGTGCGCGCCGCGGTTTGTTGGAAAATGATTTGATACTGACGCGCTTTTTGGATGCGCATGAAGAGAACATGTCAGATGAAGAGGTGGACGCGTTTAGTCGTCTGATGGATATCTCTGACAATGCACTAATGGATTTGTTGATGGGGAAAAACGAGCCTGAAGATCAGCTTGATTTGCCTCATGTCAAAGCACTGCTGACGCGTCTGCGCGCAGCCTAAGATTTTGTACTTTTTGATCATATTTTTTGATCGCATTTTTTTCACTAACGACTCACCTGCAACGAAGGAAGAGCCATGACTAACTCTGAAACAAAAGCAACGCTATCATTTTCTGATGGCTCCCCATCGATCGAGATGCCTATCTATAAGGGTTCTATTGGACCTGATGTGATTGATATCCGTAAGTTGTACGGTGCCACGGGTAAATTTACTTATGACCCAGGTTTCATGTCGACCGCGGCATGTAATTCTTCCATTACCTATATCGATGGTGATAAAGGTGAGTTGTTATATCGTGGTTATCCAATTGAGCAATTGGCGCAAAACGGTGGTGATTTCTTAGAATCTTGCTACCTGCTGTTGAATGGCGAATTGCCAAACGCAGAACAAAAGCAAAAGTTTGTGGACACAGTGACTAAGCACACGATGGTGCACGAACAGATGCAATTTTTCTTCCGCGGCTTCCGTCGTGATGCGCATCCTATGTCCGTATTGGTGGGCACAGTAGGTGCTTTGGCTTCCTTCTATCATGATTCTTTGGATATCAATGATGCCCATCATCGTGAAGTTTCCGCAATTCGCTTGATCGCGAAAATGCCAACTTTGGTAGCAATGGCGTATAAATATTCTATCGGTCAACCATTCGTGTATCCACGCAATGATTTGTCGTACAGCGCGAACTTCATGTACATGATGTTCTCAAATCCGTGTGAGCCATACAAAGTCAATGAAGTTTTGGTACGCGCATTGGATCGCATTTTGATTTTGCATGCAGATCACGAACAAAATGCCTCTACATCTACAGTCCGTTTGGCTGGTTCTTCTGGTGCGAATCCATTTGCTTGTATCGCTGCCGGTATCGCATGCTTGTGGGGCCCTGCTCACGGCGGTGCGAACGAAGCGGCCTTGAGTATGTTGGAAGAAATCGGCTCGGTCGATAACATTCCTCATTTCATCGAACAAGTCAAAGACAAAAACTCTGGCGTGAAATTGATGGGCTTTGGTCATCGCGTTTACAAAAACTACGATCCACGTGCAAAATTGATGCGCGAAACTTGCTATGAAGTTTTGAATGAACTCGGTTTGCAAGATGATCCATTGTTCAAATTAGCCATGGCATTAGAAAAAATCGCACTGGAAGACGAGTACTTTGTATCTCGTAAATTGTATCCAAACGTTGATTTCTACTCTGGTATCGTACAACGTGCTTTGGGTATTCCAACTGCATTGTTCACAGGTATCTTCGCCTTGGCGCGTACAGTAGGTTGGGTCGCGCAATGGAAAGAAATGATTTCTGACCCAGAACAAAAAATTGGACGTCCACGCCAATTATTTGTTGGTTCTCCGCAGCGTGATGTGCCAGCAATGGATAAGCGTTAATCTGAGCTGTAAGTGTCAAGTGGTAATCAGAAACCACAATATTAAATATTTAAGTAATTAAATATATTTTATAAAAGCGAGTATAAATTACTCGCTTTTTTTATGGCGAAATATGTTATTCTCGCGTTTGATGTTGAAAGTCAATATTCCTCCTGTTTTATTTGAAGTGGTATTTGTTTTCCTACCGAGTCAAAGTTTAGGTTGAAAATAGAATTTCGAATGAGTCCTTCCCCACAACTTGATGTGCAATCCGCTAACCGGTCAGGCCGTGTCGCGGAAGGTTAGATTAACCCGCTAATCTCGCGAAGCGCGAAGAAAGGTGAGCAATATGATGCAACAATATAACGCTAACTCGTATCTGTTTGGCGGCAATGCGCCGTATGTTGAAGAACTGTATGAAGCGTATCTAAACAATCCTGGCTCGGTGCCAGATAATTGGCGTGCGTATTTCGACGCCATGCAACACGTTCCCGCTGTTGATGGCTCTGCCAAACCTGACGTCGCTCATGCGCCAGTCATTGCTTCTTTTGCCGAACGCGCAAAACAAGGTCCTATCCGTACCGTAAGTGCTGCTGGTGATGCTGAAATGGGACGCAAGCGCGTCGCCGCTCAGCAATTAATCGCCGCATATCGCTTTTTGGGTAGCCGCTGGGCGAATCTCGATCCACTGCAACGTCAAGAACGTCCGCCTTTGCCGGAACTAGAAGCCAGTTTTTATGGTTTCACTGACGCAGATATGGACACCCAGTTCAACATCAGTAATACCTATTTTGGGTCAGAAACCGCCTCTTTACGCGATCTGCTCAATTCTTTACGTGATACTTATTGCCGTTCTATCGGCGCTGAATTCATGTATATCGGTGATCCAGCCGAGAAACGCTGGATGCAAGAAAAACTCGAATCTATCCGCTCCACACCAAACTTCACAGCAGAAAAGAAAAAACATATTCTGGATCGCCTGACAGCCGCGGAAGGTTTGGAGCGCTACTTACATACACGCTACGTTGGTCAAAAACGTTTCTCATTAGAAGGCGGCGAAAGCTTTATCGCTTCTATTGATGAGACTATTCAACGCGCGGGTGAACGCGGTGTGGAAGAAATCGTTATCGGTATGGCGCATCGCGGTCGTTTGAACGTCTTGGTCAATACTCTGGGCAAAATGCCACAAGATTTGTTTGCTGAATTTGAAGGTAAACATGGCGATGATTTGCCAGCGGGTGACGTTAAATATCACCAAGGTTTCTCCTCAGATGTTTCCACCCCTGGTGGCCCAGTTCATTTGTCTTTAGCGTTTAATCCATCCCACTTGGAAATCGTTAATCCAGTGGTCGAAGGGTCTGTTAAAGCACGTATGGAACGTCGCGGTGATAAAGATGGCGCACAAGTGTTGCCAATCTTGGTGCACGGCGATGCAGCATTCGCAGGCCAAGGTGTCGTCATGGAGACCTTGAATCTGGCACAAACGCGTGGCTACGGCACAGGCGGCACAGTCCATATCGTCATCAATAATCAAATTGGTTTCACAACCTCTGATCCACGCGATGCGCGTTCGACTCTGTATTGCTCAGACGTTGTTAAGATGATTGAAGCACCTGTTTTGCACGTGAATGCTGATGATCCTGAAGCTGTCGTCTTGGCGACGCAAATTGCGCTTGATTATCGTATGATTTTCAAGAAAGACGTCGTTGTCGATATTATCTGCTACCGTAAATTGGGTCATAACGAACAAGATACGCCAGCATTGACGCAACCATTGATGTACAAAAAAATCGCGCAACATCCAGGTACGCGTAAGATGTACGCGGACAAGTTAGCGGCACAAGGTACGATCGCTGCTGACGGCGGTGATGCAATGGTGAAAGCCTTCCGTGATGCGATGGATGCTGGTAAACATACCGTTGATCCAGTTATTTCCAATTTCAAAAATAAGTTTGCCGTCGATTGGATTCCATTCCTGAACAAGAAATGGACTGATGCAGCCGATACAGCTGTGCCAACCACTGAATTAAAACGTTTAGCTGAACGCATTACGACCATTCCAGCCGATTTCAAACCACATAGCTTGGTTGAAAAAGTCTTGGGTGACCGTGCCGCGATGGGCCGTGGTGAAATGAATCTGGACTGGGGTATGGGCGAACACTTAGCATTCGCTTCTTTGGTTTCCTCAGGCTATGCGATCCGTTTAACCGGTCAAGATGCTGGTCGCGGGACTTTCGTACATCGTCACGCTGTATTGCATGATCAAAAACGCGAGCGTTGGGATGCAGGTACGTATATTCCTTTGCAGAACATCTCCGATAAACAAGCACCTTTCACTGTGATCGATTCTGTGTTGTCCGAAGAAGCGGTTTTGGCGTTTGAATATGGTTACTCCAGCGCAGAACCAAATACTTTGACGATCTGGGAAGCACAATTTGGCGATTTCGCGAATGGTGCACAGGTTGTGATCGATCAATTCATCAGTTCAGGCGAAGTGAAATGGGGTCGTGCTTGTGGTCTGGTCATGATGCTGCCACACGGGTATGAAGGTCAGGGGCCAGAGCATTCTTCCGCTCGTCCAGAACGCTTCTTGCAATTGTGTGCTGATAACAATATGCAAGTGGTTCAACCGACTACAGCGTCACAGATTTTCCATTTGTTGCGCCGTCAAATGATCCGTCAGTTCCGCAAGCCTTTGGTGATCATGACACCAAAATCATTGCTGCGTAACAAAGATGCAGGCTCACCTTTGTCTGAATTGGCAAAAGGTAGTTTCCACACTGTGATCGGTGAAGTCGATGAAACTATCGATGCGAAAAAAGTGAAACGTGTTGTGGCTTGCTCCGGTAAGGTTTACTACGATCTGGTCAATGCTCGTAAAGAACGCGGTCAGTCTGACACAGCGATTATTCGTGTTGAACAACTCTATCCATTCCCACATAAGAGTTTCGTGGCCGAATTGAAGAAGTTCCCGAATATGGTGGAATTGGTTTGGGCGCAAGATGAGCCACAAAATCAAGGTCCATGGTTCCAGATTCAACACAATATCTTTGAAAGTTTGGATGAAGGTCAGAAGCTCGCTTATGCAGGTCGCCCTGCAAGTGCATCGCCTGCTGTCGGTTACTACGACAAGCACTATGCGCAACAAAAAGCATTGCTTGAAGCAGCCTTTTCGAAACTTAAAGGTTATATTCTGACTAAATAATCTTAGGTGGTGCCGCTAATAAAAACGAAAGTGCGGCACCAATTAGACATCCTACACGGAGAAAAAACATGGCAATTATCGAAGTAAAAGTTCCTCAGTTATCTGAATCTGTCGCAGAAGCGACCTTGCTGACTTGGCATAAAAAAGTGGGCGAAGCAGTCACTCGTGATGAAAATCTGGTGGACGTAGAAACAGACAAAGTGGTGTTGGAATTACCAGCACCAGCAGCTGGCGTTATCACGCAAATCATTAGCGGTGATGGCAGCACAGTTGTTGCAGGTCAAGTCATCGCGATGTTGGACACAGAAGCATCTGCTGGTACAGTTGCCAGTGCTCCGGCAGCGGCTGCAGCGGTAGCAGCACCAGTCGCTGCGGCGGCAACTGCGAGTTCAGCAGCAGGTATCGCAATGCCAGCAGCAGCTAAAATTTTGGCAGAAAACAATTTGTCTGCAGGTGCAATTGATGGCACAGGCAAAGATGGTCGCGTAACAAAAGGTGATGCATTGGCGGCAGTAGCTGGTAAAGCAACACCAGCTGTTGCGCCTTTGGCAGCTCCAGTTGCAGCAAAACCAGCATTGCAACAAGTTTCAGCGCCAGCGGTAGCAAACCTCGGCGATCGTCCAGAAGAACGCGTTCCTATGAGCCGTTTGCGTGCACGTATCGCTGAACGTTTGGTGCAATCACAATCCACTAACGCGATTTTGACGACATTCAATGAAGTCAACATGGCACCAGTGATGGACCTGCGTAACAAGTACAAAGATAAGTTCGAAAAAGAACACGGCGTGAAATTAGGTTTCATGTCTTTCTTCGTCAAAGCTGCAGTTGCAGCATTGAAAAAATACCCAATCATCAATGCATCCGTTGATGGTAATGACATCGTCTACCATGGTTATTTCGACATCGGTATTGCAGTCGGTTCACCACGTGGGTTGGTAGTGCCTATCTTGCGCAATGCAGATCAAATGTCTATCGCTGAAATCGAAAAGAAAATCGGCGAATTTGGCGCGAAAGCGAAAGACGGTAAATTGACTTTAGATGATTTGACTGGCGGTACTTTCTCCATCTCTAATGGTGGTACTTTCGGTTCTATGTTGTCGACACCGATCATCAACCCACCACAATCCGCAATCTTGGGCGTACATGCGACGAAAGACCGCGCAGTAGTTGAAAATGGTCAAATTGTGATTCGTCCTATGAACTACCTGGCGATGTCTTACGATCACCGTATCATTGACGGTCGTGAAGCAGTGCTAGGTTTGGTCGCAATGAAAGAAGCACTGGAAGATCCAGCTCGTTTGTTGTTGGATCTGTAATCTTAACAATTACACTCACATCAAAATATGAATATTGCTGACGAAATTAAACGTCTGCACGAATTGCATCAGTCAGGCGCACTGACTGATGCAGAATTCGCTCAGGCCAAAGAAAAGTTACTTGCGTCACTTAATGCAAACGCCTCTCATGGTGGCACAAATGGTGAAAATCCATTTGCTCAGCTCAATCAATTGCGCCGCTCCAAAACGGATCAATGGATAGGTGGCGTTTGTGGTGGCTTGGCCAAATTTACAGGAATGGAAGCTTGGATCTGGCGCCTGATGTTCTTTTTGTTTGTCGCCTGTTTTGGTTTTGGTGTGATCGCGTATTTGTTGGCCTGGATTTTCATTCCCGAGGAAGCATAATTCAGCAAAATTTTTGAGCGCAGGCTAGATTCATCTCGATTCAATGCTGCGCTCATTTTTCATCTATTTTTATTTCAGTAAACCTGGCAAGGTAAGACTATGAGCAAACAATTTGATGTCGTCGTGATTGGCGGCGGTCCTGGTGGTTATATCGCTGCAATTCGTGCGGCACAATTGGGTTTTTCTACCGCGTGTATCGACGCATGGACGAATGAAAAAGGCGGACCGGCGCTAGGTGGTACTTGCACTAATGTTGGCTGCATTCCATCCAAAGCTTTATTGCAATCGTCTGAACATTATGAACACGCTGGTCATGCATTTGCCGATCATGGCATCAATGTCAGCGGTTTGGAATTAGACGTTGCGAAAATGCTCAAGCGTAAAGATACGATTGTTAAGCAAAATAACGACGGTATCGTTTATCTGTTTAAAAAGAACAAAGTCACTTTCTTTCACGGGCATGGTTCCTTTGTGAAAGCGGCAGATGGCGGCTACGAAATCAAAGTCGCAGGCAAAGCAGAAGAAACCATCACTGGTAAGCACATCGTGGTAGCAACTGGTTCGAATGCCCGCGCATTGCCAGGTGCAGCGTTTGATGAAGAATTGATTTTGTCGAATGACGGCGCATTGAAAGTTGGCGCTGTTCCTAAGAAGTTGGGTGTGATCGGCGCGGGTGTTATTGGTCTAGAAATGGGCAGCGTATGGCGTCGTTGCGGTGCTGAAGTCACCGTATTAGAAGCATTGCCAACTTTCCTTGGCGCAGTCGATGAGCAGATCGCTAAAGAAGCGCACAAATTATTTGTGAAGCAAGGTCTGTCTATCAACCTCGGCGTGAAAATTGGCGAAATCGTCAAAGGTGCGAATGATGTCACAGTCAATTACACCGATGACAAAGGCGCTGAGCACAAAGCGGTTTTCGACAAATTGATTATCTCTATCGGTCGTACGCCAAATACCAATGGTTTGAATGCAGAAGCTGTAGGATTGGCTTTGGACGAACGTGGCTTCGTCGCAGTGGATGGCGATTGCAAAACGAACTTGCCTAACGTGTGGGCAGTTGGTGACGTAGTACGCGGTCCTATGTTGGCGCATAAAGCAGAAGAAGAGGGCGTCGCCGTCGCTGAACGTATCGCTGGTCAACATGGCCACGTGAACTTCAACACGATTCCTTGGGTGATCTACACATCACCAGAAATCGCTTGGGTTGGCCGCACTGAACAACAACTGAAGGCTGACGGCGTAGCATACAAAGCGGGTACTTTCCCGTTTATGGCCAATGGCCGCGCGCGCGCTTTAGGTGATACATCAGGTATGGTGAAATTCTTGGCTGATGCGACAACGGATGAAATCTTGGGCGTTCATATCGTTGGTCCTATGGCTTCTGAGTTGATTTCTGAAGCTGTCGTAGCGATGGAATTCCGTGCATCTTCTGAAGATATCGCTCGTATTTGCCACGCGCATCCATCTTTGTCTGAAGCGACAAAAGAAGCCGCACTCGCAGTTGATAAGCGTTCTTTGAACTTCTAATCAAAGTTAATTCAAGGTTCCAAGTAAAGAGCGGAATAGATTCTCGACCATCTATTCCGCTTTTATGTATCTACATCAGTCCAATTGAGCGATCAACTCATCACCACAGCCCAAGCATGAATGTTCACGAGTTTTATCAAGAAGCAATCGACAAGCGCGGCTTTCAAGTTGATGCTGCACAAAAGCGCGCGGTAGATCGCTTGCAACAATCATATGATGATTGGGTAGCTTATAAAGCGAAGCGTTCAAATCGATTAGTTCGTCTGATCAGTCGCCCTGAGGTACCGCGTGGTGTTTACATGTGGGGCGGAGTAGGGCGCGGTAAATCATTTTTGATGGACAGTTTTTATTCAGTTGTCCCAGTGGTTCGCAAAACACGTTTGCATTTTCATGAATTCATGCGTGCAGTGCATCGCGAATTGGATGAATTGAAAGGCGTGGCAGATCCACTCAATGAAGTCGCCGCACGCATCGCCAAAAAATATCGACTGATTTGTTTTGATGAGTTTCATGTTTCTGATGTGGCTGATGCCATGTTGTTATACAACTTGATGAAAGCCTTGTTTGATAACGGCGTGTCTTTCGTCATGACTTCAAATTATCAACCAGATACGCTATATCCGGATGGCTTGCATCGCGATCGTATGTTGCCAACCATCGCTTTGATTAAAGAACGTATGGATGTGATGAATGTCGATTCTGGTAATGACTATCGGAAGCGCGCACTTGAGCAAGTTGATGCTTACTTGACGCCGTTGGGTGCGAATACTGATCGATTATTGCGCGAAGCTTTTGGTCGATTGGCGGAAACTAAGGACGAAGATCATCATGTTGATATTGAAGGGCGCCGTTTAAAAGCTTTGCGTCGTGCCGGTACGACGATCTGGTTTGACTTTGCAAGCTTGTGTGGCGGGCCGCGCTCACAGAATGATTATCTGGAAATCGCGAGTCGATTTCACACTGTTATTTTGTCGTCGATTCCGCAAATGTCAGCAGGCATGTCTTCTGAGGCGCGTCGCTTCACTTGGTTAATTGACGTTTTTTACGATAACAAGGTGAAGTTGATTATGTCTGCGGAAGTCGCGCCAGAATTGTTGTACATGCAAGGCACTTTATCGAACGAGTTTCATCGTACCGTTTCACGCATTATAGAAATGCAGTCTCAAGATTATATGAATGCCGATCAGCGTGAGATCGTGGCGATGCTTGACTCCGATCATTCACACTAATGTCAATAGAATGATAATTTTAATTAAAAGAATAATTCTGAGTTTTGTGCTGGTATCGTCATATGCCTTTGCTATGACATCCGATTTGAATAAAATCGCTACCGAATCTGCGGTTCAGGCACTGAGTAAGGAATTTTCGAGTGGCAGCATTTTGTCCGTACCACTAGCAGAATTAGCGCTAAATAAGCTTGAACACTTGCAAACCACTTTACAAGTGGAGTTGCAGGAAAAAGAAACTGCCTGTCTCGATCATTTTTTCACCAATGCATGCTTGCAAGAACTTCGATTAAAACGTCGTGAACTGCAAGCTATTTTGCGTAACATTCGTATCGAAGCCAAATCTTTTCTACGCGGTACGCGCGCAAATAAATCCCAGAACCTTGTTGAGCAAAATTAAGCAGTGTTAGTGATTGTAATGCTATATTTTTTGCAAGCGTTCTAATGCATAGTCCAAAGTCTTGGTTTGTTTCGCAAAACAAAAACGCACTAGTTGATGTTGATTTTGATCGCGATAAAACGCTGAAAGTGGGATTGTCGCAACACCAATCTCCTTGGTTAGCCAAGTTGCAAAATCAAGCTCGGTCTGATCAGAGATCTCCGAGTAATCAGCACATAAAAAATAGGTTCCACTGACTGGCAATAGTTTGAATTTTGTTTTTGCTAAGCCAGCACAAAAGTAATCGCGCTTATTTTGATAAAACATAGGCAGATTCAGATGATGCGCTGGTTCTTGTATAAAGTGGGCGATACCAACTTGCATCGGCGTATTGACGGTAAATACATTAAATTGATGAACTTTGCGAAATTCGGCGGATAAAGCTTTGGGCGCTAACACGTAGCCTATCTTCCAGCCAGTGACATGGTAGGTTTTCCCAAAACTGGAAATAATAAAACTACGTTGTGCTAACTCCGCATGTGATGCCAGGGATAGATGCGATTTCCCATCAAATACCATGTGTTCGTAAACTTCGTCTGAAATCAATAAGATTTTCGTATCTCGAACAAGCGCCGCTAGATTTTCAAGGTCGTTGTTTGTTAAGCTCATTCCAGTTGGATTATGCGGCGAATTAATTAAGATGAGACGAGTCTTGCTGCTGATTTTGGAAGCGACAGCGTCCCAATCGATAGAGAATCCATGCTGATCAAGCCGCATTGAAACTAGTACAGGAATTCCACCAGCGAGTTGTATTGTTGGTAAATAACTATCGTAGGCTGGCTCAATCACAATTACTTCGTCCCCATTGCGTACGCATGCAAGTATGGTGGTCATAATTGCTTGCGTGGCACCGGCTGTGACTGTCACCTCAGTATCGGCATCGTATATTGCTTGATATAACGTCTGTACTTTGCTTGCAATCGCGTGGCGCAAGATAGCAGCACCGGGCATCGGTGGATATTGATTATGCCCCGCTAGCATCGCTTGATGTACCTGTTCAATTAACGCTGGATTGCAATCAAAGTCTGGAAAACCTTGACCCAGATTAATCGCCTGATAGGACTGCGCTAATGCCGACATGGTTGAAAAAATAGTGGTCTTAACTTCAGGTAATTTGGATTCAATCAATGCGCCGTTGTTATTGGTAGTCATGGTGTGGTGAATAAGCCTAAGATTTAATCCAAAGATTTTACTTGTAATTTCAGTATCAAAGAACATGAGGCTTAGATATTCTCTCTATAAGCTCATGTGCATTTTTATACAAGATTTCCTCGTTGATCACCTTGCTAAGCATGTTTATACATAAAGCACTGAATTACGGTGCTTTTCCAGCTCTTCTTCAGGCTTCATTTTCATCTGATTGTTCGATAATTCAAGCTATACAAATCCCAATTGTGCCGAGGTGGCCATGGATGTGGGGGCTTGGAATCACTCAACGACGAGGTCTGCAATGAACGATAATCAAATGATACTCAACCGACTCTCCATGGGCGCAATGGCAATTAATGCTGTCGATGCGGTAGATGATCTTCATCATGCCAATGTTGATCTAGTGAGTGATGATAGTCTGGCAGCACACGCGCGGATTGACATTAAAGGTATTCGTGCCGCGATAGCACGGGTTGAAGCAGAGGCGGAAGCTCGTTCCGAGTCTCCTGAATTAACACCATCCTCTCCCATTGAAGCAAATACTCCACAATTGCAGATTCCTACACCTGTCATGCAGGAGGAATCTGAAGAGCATACTTCATTAAAGGAAGAGGCCAAATTTCAAGCTGGATTGCGATTTAAGAATGAGCAAGCAGCAAAGAAAATGGTGATCGAACAAATTAAGATCGACACACAGCTTAATTTCAAAGCAAAAATAGATGCAGAACAGCTTGCCACGGAAGCCGAAAATGCTAAGCAATGG
>DLGN01000073.1 GCA_002482715.1 Oxalobacteraceae bacterium UBA7693 | reverse complement strand
TGGCATCCTGCATCAGTTGACATGCCGCTTGGATAATCCCAAATAACAAGAGATTTCAGTTTATGTCCATATGTCCTTACTTGAAATTACCCTTCTCGTTTGATGTTGCGAAACTTCAGCATGATCTTGCGCTGGCGGTGCGGTCACCTTGGATTAAGCACTTTAATATTCAAGCGTATGAAAAAGACTGGTCGTGTATCCCTTTACGTTCTGTTGGTGGACGCATTGATCATATTTTGCCAATCGACAGTGAGGAATTTCAAGATACAGAAATCCTTGAGCAATGTGCTTACTTTCGCGAGGTGATTGCACAGTTTCAGTGTGAGAAAACTTCAATACGTCTGATGTCTTTAGCTGCAGGTGGCATGATCAAAGAACATAGAGATGCAGGCTCTAGTCTTGAAGATGGCATTACCCGATTGCATATTCCGATACAAACTACGCCTGAAGTCATTTTTACCATCGACCATACTCCTGTGCATTTTTCTGCGGGCGACACTTGGTATTTGAATGCGAGCTGTTTGCATGGTGTGCGAAATGATAGCCAGCATGCCCGTGTGCATCTGATGTTAGATTGCGTTAGCAATTCTTGGTTAGAGCAAGTTTTTAGTCAGGCCGGATGGATTCCTCGCCCCCAAGCTCGTTATCCTGATCCTTCTATTCACGATGGCAATGTGACTGAAGTGATTGCGCGCTTGCGTCAAGCGGGGTTTCCCGCTGGATTAGTGCTGGCGGATGAGTTAGAGGCGATTGCCCTTAGTCCGGCATAGAATGTCTTAAAAAATTCTCAGTGTTGGCACGTGAATTGCTTAGATAAAAATACTACTGAAATCTAATTTTCAAGTAGCTATTAAGAAAAAACTAAGTAATTATATGCATTTTTATATTGCAAAAATAGGTAGAGTTATTTTTGACTATGCTTGCGATATTCAAAAAAATGAAATCAGCGCGGCCGCGCATTTGTTCTTGTTGTACTAACACACTGAGGAGATAAAATGGATGCATTTATGGGCACGGTATTACCAGTCGCATTTAATTACCCACCACGCGGATGGATGTTTTGTAATGGACAGACCATCCCTATTCAGCAAAATTCAGCAATGTTTGCGCTGTTAGGGACAATGTATGGCGGTGATGGACAAAATACATTTGGCTTACCTGATTTGCGTGGCCGTGTGATTGTTGGTTCGCAAGCACAAGGTCCTGGATTGGCAAATGTCTCGCAAGGTGAACGAGCAGGTACAAACAATGTCACAGTGATCGCTAATGGCACAGTGAACGTTACTTTGAGTTTGGCAAATTTGCCTGCGCATAATCATCCAGCGACCTTAACCTTGGATGCGCTCAATGCCACTACACATGTCACTGTTGGAGCAGGGACAACAGGTGGATTCACAGCCGTAACAAACAACGGTGGCTTAACGGCTACCGCTGGTGGAGCGTCTGGCGCGGCTATTTATCTGCCAGCAGGTGCCGCGCCTACGAGCCCGGTTAATCTCGGCGGTGTTACAACTACGGTCACAGGTGGCGGCACTGTAACAACAGGCAATACTGGCACGGGTACACCGGTAGTTGCACCTGTAGTAACAAACGCGACCGTTTCAATCATGCAGCCGTATTTGGGCTTGAATTACATTATTGCGATGGAAGGTATTTTCCCATCCAGGAACTAAATTTGATGAAATTTAGTTGATCTTGAAAGACCGGATTGCGTCGAGCGTACTCCGGTCTTTTTTTATTCTCACAGTAGGTAAAAAACGACGATGTGATCAAATTGAACAAAATTTATATTTCCTTGTACTCGTGATCTCGTGTAAATTCAGACGTACGCTCGGTGCGCTAAACGTTTAATCCTTAATAAGATGCAAGAAAAATAAGGAAATAGTTATCCGCATTTTTAAACTTTCTTGCTTCAATATCCCACCGTATTTGTAAGATAACTTTCGAAGCTTCATCTTGGATAAGTCCTCGTTCTCAATCTTGATTTTTTTATGTGCAACCTCTTTACAGGAGGCAAGCGCAGACATTTTCCGCTGTACCACTGCACAGGGAAAAGTGGTCACTTCGGATCGGCCAATTCCTGAATGTATTAGTCGTGGTATGAAGGTGTATACCGATGCTGGTCGTTTTAAAAAGACGATTGCACCGCCATTAAGTGCCGAAGAAAAACAAAAAATCGCTGACGAGCAAGAACGCAAACAACGCGAGCAATTGGCAGAAGAAGAGCGCAAAAGGGAAGAGCGGTATTTGCTGGCACATTATCAAAGTGAAGCGGATGTACAAGCGGCGCGTAAACGTGCTGTTGATGTTTTAATCGATAAGAAACGACTGGCGAATGAACAACTAGAGAATTTCAATCAGCTTTTTCTTGATTTACAAAAAGAACTTAGCCAGTCAAAAAGAACGACTCAAGAATTTGAGTCTATCCAACGTCGTGCCAATGATTTATCCAGTAATGTGACTAATACGCGCAAGGCAATGGCTTTTTATGATCAGGAGATTATTCGT
>DLGN01000015.1:8558-37635 GCA_002482715.1 Oxalobacteraceae bacterium UBA7693 | reverse complement strand
GGTGAAGGCGTTCAGCGCCTTGGCATGCTTGATGATGCCGCCGATGTAATACAGCGCCATGTCGCTCAGGCCGGCATACTTGTTGCCGGCGAAAAGCGGCTTACCGCCCTTCCACAGCGACTGATGCACATGCATGCCCGAGCCGTTATCGCCCTTGATCGGCTTCGGCATGAAGGTGGCAGTCTTGCCCCAGGCATGCGCCACGTTGTGGACGCAATACTTGTAGATCTGCATCGAGTCAGCCGACTTCACCAGCGGGGCAAACTTGATGCCCAGCTCATGCTGGCTGTTGGCCACTTCGTGGTGATGCTTTTCCACGGCCACGCCCATGCCGGCGATGGTGGTGAGCATTTCGGCGCGCAGGTCGTTGCCCTGATCGAGCGGGGCAACCGGGAAATAGCCGCCCTTGATCGGGGCGCGATGGCCCATATTGCCGCCTTCATAGGACTTGCCGGTATTGTAGGCGCCTTCGATATCGTCGAGATAAACGAAGGTTTCGTTCATCGACACCTTGAAGCGGGCATCGTCGAACACAAAGAATTCGGCTTCCGGGCCGAAGAAGGCGGTATCGGCCACCTTGCTCGACTTGATGAAGCCTTCGGCGGCCTTGGCGATGCTGCGCGGGCAGCGGTTATAGGTGGTGCCATCGCCCGGGTTCAGCACGTCGCAGAACAGGACCAGCATGGTCTGGGCGGCGAAGGGGTCGAAGGTGGCGCTGTTCAGATCCGGCTTCAGCAGCATGTCGGATTCGTTGATCGCCTTCCAGCCGGCAATCGACGAACCGTCAAACATGGTGCCTTCGTTGAGCAGGTCGTCATCCACCATGGTGACGTCCATGGCAAGGTGCTGCCACTTGCCGCGCGGGTCCGTGAACCGCAGGTCCACGTACTTCACGTCTTTTTCCTTGATCAGCTTCAGTATGGATTTCGCGTCAGCCATGGTCTTTTCCTGCTGCTCTTTCCCTGATTCAGGTTCACTTGGTTTGGGGGTGATGATCAGGCGGTTGCGACCCGCCCAACCGTCAGACCGCCTCCGTACCCTTTTCGCCGGTACGAATGCGGATGACTTCTTCGACGGTGGAGATGAAGATTTTGCCGTCGCCGATGCGGCCGGTGCGGGCCGCCTGGGTGATGGCTTCCACGGCGCGGTCGACCATGCCGTCATCGAGCACCACTTCGATTTTCACCTTCGGGAGAAAATCGACGACATATTCGGCGCCGCGATAGAGTTCAGTATGACCTTTTTGACGACCAAAGCCTTTAACTTCGGTCACGGTAATACCTTGTACGCCTAATTCAGAGAGTGCTTCACGCACTTCGTCTAATTTGAATGGTTTAATGATTGCCGTTATCAGTTTCATGATGGTCTCGGTAATGTTTTAGTTTGATCTACAATTTGGGCTGGGACTCAGAATGCTTTCACTGCAGAGAGGACTAGGCCGGTTTTGCCTGTAAATTTGCCTGCTGGAGTGTAGTAATACTTAACGTCAGTGCTGGTACCAATGACAGCTAAGCTAAAATTAACGCCGACCAATTCTTTGGTGACGCCGAGTTTCCAATCGTTGTACGAATAGGAGGAATTATTTTTGATTGTTTGACGGCCGTAATGCAGGTTTAAGGTGTAGCCCTCACCCATATCTAAATTGGCACCCAAATCGAGATAGCCACTATTTTTGCTATCAACAAAGCCGAATAAATTCGTCACGGAATGCGAGTATTTTGCATACACCGGACCAGTACTGATTTGACCGTAAATTTCTGTCGTATTGGCATCCGCGAAACCGGCAACATTTTTCAATCCATTACTTGGATAAACATACGACAGAACACCAACGTCGTAGCTAATATCTGCGGTGATAGAACCACGCTTGCCAGCATACAAATCCATTTCGATTTCACCGCTACCACCTGCATCCTTAGTCCATTTAATGGTAGACAACCACGTGCCAGCATAAAAACCGTGAGTGTTATTGACATAATCTGCACCGCCTTGCAATGCAGGTTTCAAACGTGATTGAGAAATTCCACGATAGCGATAATCGCTCACTGCACCTAAGTTGAAACTTACTTCATGCTCTGGTTTTGCTTCTTGAGCCGACACATTGCTAGCGAATAAACCACTAACAAAACAACTACTCATTGCTGCGCAGAATAAAATCTTTTTCATGGCATTTCCTTCTTTCGTTAATATGGCGTTTGTTGGCTTTAATTTCAGTTTTAAAAATTTGTGGCGCAAAATCAGTTGCTTTACCACCTACTAGCAGAACTCGTGCCAGCTTTATTGCGGTGCGCAAAAAGCACAGCAAACCGAGGGAAAGGACGCAATACCACTTTGGGTTTAATTCGAAAACAGACTAGATAGACGTGTTTTCACTGTGAAAATTGGTTTTTCTGTCGAATTCCGAATTTTCTTCGACGGCGTAAATTATTTGCAATTATTTATATTAATTTTTAATTTCTCGCACTAAAATGACGCAAAATCATTTTGAGAAAAATCTATAATGCACCGGAAAAGCACTTTTTTATTTTTCCATCTACCGTTTGTCGGACACGCAGGCTTACCAAATCACATTAGGACATTTCTCATGGAACCGAATCAATTTTTCAACGATATGCAAACCAAGATGCAGCAGGCTTTGGAAAACTCGCCTGCGAAGGATATTGAAAAGAATCTAAAAGCAATGATGTCACAAGGTTTTGCCAAGCTTGATTTGGTGACCCGTGAAGAATTTGATATCCAAGCTCAGGTTTTAGCAAAAACACGCAGCAAGCTCGAAGCCCTAGAGTTAAGAATTGCTGAATTAGAGGCGCAGTTACGAGACCAATAGCATCATCAGCGTCTCTATTTTTAGGTGAATAGACAGGATGGCACTTGCAGTTCTTAAAAGTCGCGCCTTAAATGGCATGGATGCACCAGAAGTCACGGTCGAAGTTCATCTGGCAAATGGACTTCCTGCTTTTACCATCGTCGGCTTACCTGAAACAGAAGTCAAAGAATCAAAAGACCGAGTACGAGCAGCCTTACAAAATGCGCGATTTGATTTTCCTGCCCAGCGCATTACCGTTAATTTAGCACCCGCAGATTTACCTAAAGAATCGGGGCGTTTTGATCTGCCAATCGCCTTAGGAATTTTGGCGGCATCTGGCCAAATCCCAGCCGACGCTTTAGACCAATATGAATTCGCCGGAGAGTTATCACTCTCGGGCGAATTAAGACCCATACGTGGCGCGCTTGCGATGACATTTGCGATTTGTCAGAGCGCACAACGCCAACAAACTGATGCCCGCGCTTTTATACTTCCTAAAGAAAATGCAGAAGAAGCGGCATTGGTCAGCGAAGCCCGCATTTTTCCCGCGGAATCTTTACTTCAAGTCTGCGCGCATTTCGCAGCGATCGATCCAGATTCGAAAATAGCCGCGCATCAAAGCCGTCCCCACAGCGAGCGCATTACTTACCCCGATTTTAGCGACGTCAAAGCGCAGACTCAGGCCAAACGCGCGCTTGAGGTAGCTGCCGCTGGACGTCATAGCGTCTTACTGATTGGTCCGCCAGGTACAGGAAAATCGATGCTGGCAAGTCGCTTTCCTGGAATCCTACCTGGAATGACCGATCAGGAAGCACTGGAATCAGCCGCAGTTCAATCCCTCAGCAATGGCTTTCATCTGACAAAATGGAAGCAACGTCCCTATAGAAATCCACACCACACTGCTTCTGCGGTTGCCTTGGTTGGAGGAGGGGGAACACCAAGACCAGGCGAAATTTCTTTAGCACATCATGGGGTTTTGTTTTTGGACGAGCTGCCAGAATTTGATCGCAAAGTACTCGAAGTGCTACGCGAACCTTTGGAATCTGGTCACATTCATATCTCGCGCGCGGCAAAACAAGCGCACTTTCCAGCACGATTCCAGTTAATTGCAGCAATGAATCCTTGCCCCTGTGGCTATTTGGGACATAGCAACAATAAGTGTCACTGTACACCTGATGCAATCACCCGCTATCAAGGAAAAATTTCTGGTCCTCTACTCGACCGCATTGATATGCAGGTATTAGTCCAGGCCTTACCGCAAGACGACTTATTTGCCCCACATCAAAGTGAAAATAGTAATGCGATTCAGGATCGGGTTGAAGCTGCATTTCAAAGGCAATTACTGAGACAAGGCAAACCCAATAATTTGCTCGATAGTAAAGAAATTGATTTGCATTGCTATGCCGATAGCGCAACCGAGCATTTGTTAAGAAGTGCCATGTTAAAACTTAATTGGTCTGCACGCGCCTACCATCGGGTTTTAAAAGTAGCACGCAGTATTGCGGATTTAGCAAATTCACCGTCTATCCTTCCTGCACATGTGGCAGAAGCGATACAGTATCGTCGCGCATTGCGCGAACATTAACGTCCAGCAATAAGAGCTTCGCAATTTTCAAAACTTTGGCTTACACTGTTACCTAACGGTAAGTACTTTAAGGCATACATTACTGTCGCAATTATTAGCCTTCTCGCTCGCGTTAAATTCTCTCTTTCTAAGCAGAAATAAACCAAGCAAATTCTCTTTTTCACGAAGTACGATTGTGCAGCTGTCTAGCTAGAGTCGGAAAGCAGTGGACTCCGACCGTTTATTACAACATAAGTCGAGGTTTCTACATGAGTATCAAACGCAGAATTTGGGCCCTCCCCATCATCGCCACGGTCATCTTTGGTGTTGGTATTGCTGCCAGTGTCTATTTTTCGACGACTGCCATGAAGTCGATTAAAACCACAGAAAGTATCGATTATCCGGTACTGGACCGCTCAAAGAATATTCAAGCCGATGTCCAGGGCATTGTGGACGCCTTAAAACAAGCGGTTGGTGAAGACGACAAAAAGGGATTGGACGTCATCGCTGAACGGGCGAAAAAAGTTAAAGAAAAATTCAAAAATTTATCGAGTCTGCCAGGCCAGCAAGCTTTAGGTGATCGACTTGGCAAAGAGTTTGACGCTTACTATACGCCTGCCATTTCTGTTGCGAAAATTATGCTTGGGGTAGATCAAGGTGATCCGCAAGCGGCCATTGGACAAATGCAAACCTCACTTAAAGTCTTGGAAGACGACTTAAAGAAAACTGTCGATACCGCACAAGCACAATTTACCGCGGGCGTTGATCGCAGTGCCGACAATGTTAGTCGCGTTCTGTGGACCGTGATCATCGCAGGGGTAATTGTGATTCTGGTACTTGGCATAGTGTCCTATTTCATTATTCGTACCGTTTGGGCGCAACTTGGTGGAGAGCCAGAATACGCGCAAGAAATTGCTTCTGCGGTCGCTTCTGGTGATTTGACGATGCACATCGAAGTGGAGAGCGGGGATACCAGTAGCTTATTGGCAGCGCTCGGTGAAATGCAAAGTCGCTTGCAAAATATGGTTTCTGAAATCAAAACTTCGGCCGAAACGATTAAAGTGGCGAGTGCCGAAATCGCTTCAGGTAATACCGATCTGTCTTCACGTACCGAATCACAGGCAAGTAGCTTAGAAGAGACGTCCAGTTCGATGGAAACCATGACCGAAACTGTCAAACAAAACGCGGACAACGCACGGCAAGCAAACAAAATGGTGCAAACTGCGTCGGAAGTGGCTGTTAAAGGTGGCGATGTGGTCAGTCAGGTCGTCACCACGATGGATGATATTAATCAATCCTCGAAAAAAATCGTCGACATTATCAGCGTCATTGACGGCATCGCCTTTCAAACAAACATTCTTGCCTTGAATGCCGCAGTTGAAGCCGCACGGGCAGGTGAACAAGGTCGCGGATTTGCAGTTGTTGCATCGGAAGTGCGCAGCCTCGCACAACGTAGCGCAGCGGCGGCAAAAGAAATCAAGACCTTGATTGGTGACTCTGTCGATAAAGTCAGAACGGGTTCAACGCTGGTAGATCAGGCCGGTCAAACCATGGAAGAAATCGTCGCTTCAGTACGCCGCGTTAGTGACATCATGTCTGAAATTACCGCTGCAAGTCAGGAACAAAGTACTGGCATTCAGGAAATTGGTTCAGCGATTAATCAAATGGATGAAATGACACAACAAAACGCCGCGTTGGTTGAAGAAGCTGCGGCAGCAGCGGAATCACTGGAAGAACAGGCTGATTTATTGACCAAGGCTTTAAACGTCTTCAAATTAAATAATGTCCATAGCAGTAGCAAACCAGCTAGCCGGGCTGCTCCATCTAAACCGAATCCGAGACCATCACCGGTAAGGATTGCTGCTGCACCATCAGCGACCAGAAATACGCAAGCTGCAAAATCTGCGGACGACTGGGAAGAGTTTTAAAGCAACAAGGTTTTGAATTTCTGGCCGGCGTGTTTTCTCGTAAACATGCCGGCTTTTTTCTGTCTGAATCTTTTGGGGATAACAAGAATATTTACGCCGACTTCAAGTAAGTTTGCGCTAGAGCGACCCAATAAGCCGCACCTATCGGCAATAAATCATCATTAAAGTCGTAACTAGGATTATGCAAATTGCATGGACCTAAACCATGACCAGCACATCGATGATCGCCATCGCCATTTCCCAAAAACACGTAACAACCAGGTTTGGCCTGCAGCATATAGGCAAAATCTTCTGCCCCCATCGTTGCTTCAACTTGGGTATCGACTCGTTGTTCACCGACCAAATCACGCATGACTTGAATTGCCAATTGCGTTTCTTGTTCATGATTAATCAATGGTGGATAATTTCGCTTGAATACAAAATCAATTTGGGCATCAAATGCTTCTGCGGTGGCGCGCGCAATCTTTTCCATGCGGGTTTCGATCAAATCCAGCACCTCGGTACTGAAAGTACGCACAGTACCGATCAAGCTAGCATTATCCGGAATAACATTGGTCGCACTGCCTGAATGAATCTGCGTTAAGGACAACACCGCTGGCTCTAAAGGATTCACATTGCGACTCACGATCGTCTGCCAACTTTGTGCAATCTGCACTGCAATCATCACAGGATCTATGCCTTTTTGTGGCTGGGCGGCATGCGCGCCCTTGCCACGAACAGTGACTTCAAATTCGTTAGACGAAGCCATCATGCCACCTGTTTTCACGGCGAAATTGCCCGCAGCAATGCCCGGCCAATTATGCATGCCAAATACCGCATCCATAGGGCATTGATCAAAAAGTCCCTCTTCAATCATACGACGCGCGCCACCGCCGCCTTCTTCCGCTGGCTGAAATATCAAAAAAACCGTGCCATCAAAATCCGCATCATGTGCCAAATAGCGTGCCGCACCTAACAACATCGCGGTGTGCCCGTCATGGCCACAGGCATGCATCTTCCCGATATGTGTTGAGGTGTGCTCGAATTGATTAATCTCTTGCATAGGCAAGGCATCCATGTCGGCACGCAGACCAATTGCCCGTGTGCTATTTCCACGCTGAATGACACCAACAACACCAGTTCCAGCCAAACCCCGGATGACAGGAATACCCCATTCTTCTAATTTTTTTGCGACAAGATCTGCGGTTCTGAACTCCTCAAAACATAATTCAGGATGCGCGTGAATATCACGACGAATGGCTTGAATTTCTTGCTGAAATTTTTGGATAGGATCAATCAAATTCATACTTTTCTCCAGACTGCACACACTTATTAAGAGAGCTAGAGTGTAAAGCATTTCAGCGAAAAACCCCGCTGCATTGTGATGTCAGGATAAAAACACCAATCTCGTAAAGTGGCTTGTTAAAGACTTGTAGCTGAAAGATAAAGAAAATAAGAAGAAATTACAGAAAAATCTAGATATATATTTGGTTTATATCTGGTATACGAAAATGCAAGCAGACTTATTTGCTGCACTGCGATAAAGTTACACCTGTCTCCTCCAACACCTCCTAAGGTTTGGACTTAACCCGCAGCTTAGGCTAGCGGGTTTTTTTTCGCCATGACATTTGAAAAAGTAAATTGACAAAGAAAAACAGCGCTTAATCGAAAGAATAAGCGCTGTTAATTAACTTTGGTACTGCTAAAAATGCTTACTGGTATCAATGCAATAGCACTGCCTGCCCCATATAGGAATCAAACTTAGCAAGAAATTCATCAATTTCTTCTATGCTAGGCTCGTTTGAAATCAACTCTTGTACATCATGACGGAAAGTCTCGGCCTGAATACCGCCAATAAAACATTCACGGCGCACTGACTTATCGGTAATTTCATAACCACCAAAGCGTAATACTTCGTGATCAGTTTGCGCACCAAACTCGACCACACTGTATTGGTCGCTGTTATAAATAATATTCATTTTGTTCTTCCTCACACATATTCATCTCTATTCAAGAACAAACCAGGGTGCTATTGATCAGTTTTTGGCAGCAAATTCAAATTGCTTCCATATGAATAGTTACGGCAAGGAAATGGCTGAACTTTAGCTCAAAGTATTATTTCATTTTCGTGTTGTAAAAAAGAAGCATACGCTGGGCTTGATAACGAGGCGCGCAAAGCTGACAGATGTTCAACATCGTTCATAGCAATAAACAAATGATTAAGCTGTTGACGCAATAAGCGGTTTAAAGTCACACGCATGGCGATCTGGCCTATACAACAAAAACAGCCAGGCGCAATACGTTCGAGCTTTAAATGTGAAGATGCTTGCAAGGACATGCTGCCAGTCGGCAAGCCTTCTAGCAGGACACCATATCGATGATGGGACTCAGACGGATCCGAGCAGAGATTTTGTAAAGTGGTAGTTATCCAGGCTTCTCGCTGAGCATAACTACCACCTGCGACGATGCTAAGCTTTGTCAGCCTATTCGCCGCGTTTGCCATACTTGACGGATTCAACACCTAATTGTTTGAGCTTGCGATACAAATGCGTACGCTCTAAACCTGTTTTTTCCGCTACCCGCGTCATACTGCCACCTTCACGATGCAGATGATATTCGAAATAAATTCTTTCAAACGCATCACGTGCTTCACGTAAAGGTAAATCAAACGATAAATTATTAAATGAATGCTGATTGTTTTGCAGCATATGATTTCCCATTGAGAAATCACGATTATCATAATTTGCAGGTGAAGCAGAAAATTGCGTTGTCGCGACGACATTTGAAGTCGCTTCAGATACATTGATTCTGGCAACGGGTACAACAGGGCGCGATACTTCAATGTTTCTAGTTAAACCTTGCTGCACCGCCTTTAATAGCTTTTGCAGAGCGATTGGTTTTTCCAGAAAATTCAAAGCCCCGATACGAGTGGCCTCGACAGCAGTATCGATCGTCGCATGACCAGACATCATAATCACTGGCATGGTCAGTAATCCATCGCGCTGCCATTCTTTTAATAAGGTGACGCCATCTGTATCCGGCATCCAAATATCTAATAAAACTAAGTCAGGGCGCGATTGCGCTCTTGCTTCACGTGCTTGCTGTGCGTTTTCTGCTAATTGAACGACGTGTCCCTCATCGCCCAAAATTTCCGAGAGTAGCTCCCGAATTCCCATTTCGTCATCGACGACTAATATGTTTGCCATAAATCTACCCTAAACCCTACTCCGCTATTTACGTGATGTCATTCTTCTCTAAGGAAGCTCTTGAACTATTTTTTAGATCTTAGTGAGATAAAACCTCGCATCATACTAAGGTATTTGCATCCGGTGCTAACTTTAACAGCAAAATCGAAACTTTGGCACCGTTTGAATCAGTTCGATTCTGAATATCGACTTTACCGCCATGTTCATCGACAATTTTTTTCACCATCGCTAAACCCAAACCCGTACCACGAGGTTTCGACGTAGCATATGGCTCGAATGCACGAGCCAATATTTTATTAGAGAATCCTGGACCATTATCAATCACCGACAGGCGTACTGCGACACGTTCTGTTTTATCGGCGCTAATATAATGCACAACTTCGGCGCTGACATCGATACGCGGCGTTTGACCCGCTTTTACATTCTCACTCACCGCATCTTGCGCATTCTGCAGCAAATTATGAATAAGCTGACGAATTTGCGTTGCATCACCCATGATCAAAGGAAGCTCGGAAGCAATCTGCAAGTGAATAATATCGCGGCCGTCGCCCGACAGGTATAAATGCAGAACATCATCAATTAAGGCCGATAAATTAATCTTAGATAAGACAGCTTGGGGAATCTTTGCATAATCACGGAAATCATCGACCATCCGCTTCATTGATGTCACTTGATTGACGATTGTGGTTGTACTTTTATTTAAGAATTGTGCATCGATATCGTTCAATTTATCGACTAATTTCATTTGCAGACGTTCTGCAGACAGTTGAATAGGTGTCAGTGGATTTTTGATTTCATGCGCAAGGCGGCGAGCAACTTCACCCCACGCGATTGAACGCTGCGCTGAAATAATATTCGTAATATCATCAAAAACAATCACATATCCAACATTCGAATTCACAGGCAAATGAGAACCGCGGGCGAGCAAGGTCACGCCTTTTTCCTCTTCACTATTGGAAGCGAATTTCTCGGTATCGCTAATTCCTTCGAAGGCTGAGCTGGGTAATTCAATTTGTTGTTGCCAATGTTCTTGTTCAGGTCCACCAGCAGATTGCGCATGTTGTTCTGAAAATGCCTTATCAATTGCAGAAGCAAAAACCTGTAAGCCCTGAATTTGCGATAGGGGTTTACCAATTTCTTTATCCAGTTCACGGCGTAAAATTCGTTCCACCGAATGATTACAACTCACCAGACAAGCATTTTGATCCAGCACCATCACACCTGCAGACATACTTCCTAAAACGGATTCTAGGTAAGCTTTCGCATTTTCTAATTCATTACGATTTTTTTCGACTGATGATCTGGCCTCAAACAATTGATGCGTCATGGTATTAAATGATTGCGTCAAGCTGCCAAGTTCATCGGAAGTGGTGGTGATAGGGCGTGGTGATAAATTCCCTTCTGCCACCGCTTTTGTCCCTTCCGCCAGTAGCAAAAGCGGCCTAGCCAACTCACCAGAAATAAAGAATGCAGCGGTAATTGCGCCGAAAATCGCAAATAGCAAGAGCAAAGTCAGGGTCACCAGATACATATCTTTCAAGCCATTGCGACTAGATGAACGTTCTCTATGTTCTGCAATCGCATTCGTAAAAACCTTGGCTTGGGTATCAAGTAATTCTGGAACCGCTTGAATCACTTGCAGATAATTTCGCTCTTTCTGAAAACGCGAATCAATTCCCGAAGACTGTAAAGGAATAATCACCCGCAAAAATTCCTGACTACTATTTTCGGTACTGGTATGTTGATGCGCTTCGGTAAACAAATTTCGGGTCGCATCTTCGCCGGTGTGATCGACATGGCTACTGAACTGCGAATATTTCCCCTCAGCCCGTGCTGTTTGTATCATCCCAGCAGTGGGTAATTCTGGCACTAAAACGCCACTATTTTCATTCGAGGTGGCGATAACACGCCCACGATTACTTACGATGGTTGCTTCTTTCACTTGCATTTGTTCGCGCAAACGTGACAGGCGAATAGGTAAAGAAGAAGACATTGAACTATCAGCGATATCGGCTAATTGATTCGCCATACTGCGGGCCTTACCTTCAAGATCCTTTAAGGTGTAATCTAAGGCGGTGTGTCCTAAATTCACACCCGAATTCAGCAAGGGATCGAGTTTGACGATAAACCAGGAGTCAATCGAGCGTGTCACAAACTGCACTGACACCAGATAAATCAAAGAGCCAGGCAAGATTCCGGTCAAGGCAAACAGAATGACCAAACGCGTCATAATGCGTGAACCAAATTCACGTTGACGATAACGACGTATTAATTGCCACAAGAGCGTGGTCACCATCGCTAACAAACCAAACGCGACCACCGCATTGGCCATCAACAGTAAAGGCAGATTTTCATTAATGGCGCGAAAGCGACTTGAGTTCTCAGTCGCCGTCATCAAAATGAAAAGTAAGACGCTCATTAGAACGCCGCCGATGACTAAACCTTGCCGCAAAAATCTTGTCACTTGTCGTCAGCCTTGAACGTAAATCGTTTCCACTCGGAGGCCAAACGCCAATCACTATTGCTAAACGAAGTTATTAACATGGGTTTCGATAACTGATTGCTGTCTAATTTAAGACGTACAGCAACGTTATAGGTAGCGCTAGGATTAAGTGCTTTTTTATCCGCAACTAACCAACGACGAGGGCGCCAAACCAGCGCCATCGCTTCTTCTAAACTATTGAAATTTTGTTTCAAACCACCATTAACTGCCGCAGTGTATTGACGTCGCCATAAATCATATTGAATTCTAACGGTCTGTGACGAACGTATGGTTTTCTCATCGAACCAATACCAACGTGGCCGGTTGATTTCAACTTCCGCAGTAAATGAAACTGGAATACCTTCGTTAATGGCACTTTTTAAATCAGATCCTAATTCAAAAGAAAACGAGACAAATACGCGATAACCTTCATCCGTACTTTCTAACTTAGCGTTCATGACTTCGACCCCAGCAGCATGCGCATGGGCGGACGAAAACAGCATGGGCGCGAAACACATCAGCGCCCATGCAAAAAATATTGATCTCGAAATGTGGATCAAACTTGTGAACATGTGGAAAACCAGAAAATCCTAAGCCAAACTCAACAAATAAGGACTGACGCAAAATTTTACTGGCAAGGCGAACACAACAACGCCAGCGTCTGTTTTGGGTAAATCCTACAAATAGCAAATTATAAAAACTGAACAAGTCTTATTGACATCATAACTTGAAACAAGTTTCAAACTTCTGGTTTTTGAAATAAGGCATAAAACAATCCATCATGTTCGTTGTTGATTTCCGACGTTGGCAATAACTGTCCTGGTGCATCGAGACGAATAGCTGCATGTCGTTCAGCAAAAGCCTTGGCTTGGTTTTCCGACTCTATCGGCCAGATAGAACAGGTGACCAAAAGCAGTTTCCCTCCTGGTTTCAACATCCGCCACAAATTATCCAAAATCCGGCTGGAAGTAACTGCCAATTGTGCAGCATCCGTTTTACGACGTAACCAACGAATATCTGGATGACGACGCACTACACCAGAAGCGGTACATGGAACGTCGGCTAAAATACGATCAAATTGCTGACCATCCCACCAATTAGACCAACTTGCATCACCTTCTTTAATCGTAGCAAATAATTGTAAACGCGCCAGATTGTCATGAATTTTATCCAATCGTTTCGCGTCAACATCTAAGGCTAATAAATCCACCTTGGCTAATTCAAGAATATGGCCGGTTTTACCACCAGGTGCTGCGCAAGCATCTAAAACTTTATGTCCATCTTGGACATCTAACAGCACGGCCGCTAGTTGCGCGCCAGCGTCTTGTACAGAAACCATACCTTGCGCAAAACCAGGAATATTTTGCACCTGCAAAGCTTTATGTAAACGAATCGCGCTAGGACCAATTTGGCTTGCTTCAATCTGTGCTTGTTTCAACAGAAGTAAATAATCTTCAACAGAACTTAATCGTTGATTGACCCGCAAAGTCATTGGCGGCGGGGTGTCTGCAGCACTTAGTAGTTGTTGCCAATCTTGTGGATAGGCCGACTTACATTGATCAACCCACCACTGCGGATAATTCCAACGCGCTGCAGCTTGTTTGACTACCATCGTCAATAATTCATTTTTTTCGCGCAAGAACCGACGTAACACGGCGTTGACCATTCCTTTAGCAAACACCATATTCGGGGAAGACGCCGCCGCGTTGACCGCTTGATCAACGACGACAAAATCATCATAGGGTGCTTCATCGGTATTTTCTGTGATGAGTAATGTTAGAGCACAACATAAAAGACCATATAGCAAAGGCGGCTCAGGTGCTTTTGTGGTCATCGCGGCGATTAATGCATCGACGCGTCCAACTTGTCGCATAGTGCGGTAAGAAATATCTTGAATCGCACCGCGTGCTTGTGGGCTGGCGTCTGTTTGTGTAAATACGCGTGACAATGCTTGTGGCAAAGCGATGCCATCTAACACATACGCAACTGTTTGCGCCGCACCGACTAAACTAAATGCCAGCGAATCCGCCTTAATTGGCAATGTCTCGGGTTCTGGTGCTTTAGGTTTCAATTGCTCTTTGCCGGTCCGCGTTTTAGCTTTATTCAGCGCAGGTCGGGTCAAGATTTTTCTAGTTGGTTCAGCCATAACAATTCCATTAAAACAATTTAAACTTCCGTCTGATTTTGAACATCTGGTAAGAAATGATTTTCTTCTAACCAAACTCTGACATCATCAAATACCCGCAAGGCTTCTAATTCATTAAAAACTTCATGATAAAAACCCGGGTAGATGTGTGCCTTTACATAATGTGCATTTGAACTAGCCTGAATTTGCGCTAAAAAATTTTTTGCGCCTTGTGGGTTCACCACCAAATCACCATCAGCAATCAATAATAAACTTGGAATTTTTAGTTTTGTCGCATTACTTTTTACGTACTGCATCGTATTGAGCATACTTTGAAATAAGCTGGCACTAATTCTTGCATGCACTAGAGGATCGTTTTGATATGCGGTCACAACTTCACTATCATGTGATAAGTAACGTCCATTGGTTCCATGTCCTACCGCTAAATGAGGAATTAAGACACGACTAATTTTGAACAAAAATTTTTCTAACCAACTAGTACGTACTGAAAAAGCGGGAGAAGAAAGGATTAAACCACTTAATGGTGTTAAACCTTCTAGCGCGAAACGCGTAGCAAACAAACCACCCATGCTATGCGCTAAGATCAATGGCGCTTGTTCTAATTGCTTTGCAAAATCATTAATGACCAAACGCGTATCACGCAAAATCGCATCGACATCAGGAATATCACCACGCCCACCGGCGGATTGTCCGTGTCCACGTTGATCAAAATTTCTAACTTTAAAACCCAAGGTATTAAAAAACCGGGCGATGTGTACATAACGTCCTGAATGTTCACCCAAGCCATGCATGATGACAATGCCTGGCGCATTCACCTGGTCTTTTACATCCCAATCACGAACAAATAAAGAAGTCCCATCCAAAGCATCGATCAAAAATTCTTTCGTATGTTCTACATGCGCGGTCATGAATTTACACTCCCCATAGAACATCTTCTTGTTTTTTATTTGCAGCTCTTAGCATGTCTAGAATAGGAAATAATCGCGCCGATAATGTCACCGTATCGCGTTTCTTTCTTTTTTCAAATTCATCTAAATCGGATTCATCATCAGCATTGTCATTCAAACTTTCTTGCTGTTTTCTGATTTGCTTATCTTCTTCAATTAATTTTTCTATTAGTGCAATCGCATTCGCACTTTCAGCAAAAGTAATCACACCACGATGACTATCTTTGCTTAATGCATCCAACACAAGTGCAATATGTTCTTTATACATAATCACTTCTGCCGCTGCTTTTGATTTAAAAATAATTAACATACTGTCTTTCTAAAAATACCGATAGAAAAAATTTGAATACCAAATTCATTTCAATTGAATTTAATCGATCCAAAAAACATATCTGCCACTTCCGGTGTAATTGCTTGTTCATCACCCATCACCACCACTTGGATAATCCACGGACCATGTTGAACAAAGCGTGCAAGCATTTTGATCGTCTTTCCGCTTTGTGTTTTACCAATCGCTGTTAAAGTATTTTTAGGTGACTCAATCGGTGTAGGTTGAACAATAGTTCCTTGAATATTTTTTAGCATTCCAACTTGCATCGCACTGAGAGCACGTTGCTGATGTTGAGATTGTAGATTTTTGTCGCTGTTCTCTAATTTTGCATAAGCGATTGCAAAACTAATTTGATTTACATCAGCTGCCGTCATATGGAGTTTTACTTTAAGACCATCTAACTCGATATCTCTGCTATGACTTGCTGGCTTTCCCGGGAAAGTCGCAACAAATGGCGCATCGTTATTTCTAATCTCACGCCAATCAAATTGAGGTCTACAAGCAGAAATGCTGAATATGCTTGTTATTAACAATAGATAACTAATCAGTTTCTTCATTATTTCTTACTTCCCTTGTTATTCTCTTCTTTATTTTCTGTATCAATGCTGATTCTTCAGGCAAAACGGCGAGCATAGTATTGAAGTTAAATCTAGCCTCCATTGTAGGTCATGCTCACTAGGAACTGACATCAATATTCCATGCATAGAGCTAAAAAACGCTATGACTAGCAATTGAACTAAACAATTATCGTTAATTCCTTTCTATTTGGTTTCCAATTCATATCCATTTCGTATCCATTTATCGCTAAAAATTACCGTTGAGCTATACGTTTGTACGCTTAATCGCAGAAGCCTAGAGCGGTTTTTTTGCTGATGCTACTGTGTAGTCATAGAAGTAGCAAAGATCATTCAATTTTTAAGTACAAACAAAAACTTGAGGAGAAATAAAATGAATTCAAACAATACAGAAAACCAAACATTCGTTAGCAATGCCGTCGTATTAGAAACAACATCAATGAATTCTTCAGAAGATCAATCGACTACAGGGAGTAATACCATGAACTCAAACACTAATAATCCAGTCCTCGATTTTGTTTTGAATGTGGCAGATACAGCTAAATATGTTTGGCAACGTTACGCAGAATGGATTATCGATGTCTCTTGGGGCAAATTGTTTCTCGCTTGTTTATTGACCTTGATCGCTGGTGGCTTGTTATCACTACATGTTTTAGCGAATTGGTTGGTGATTGGTTCCTTATTGTTGAAATGTTTTATCGGTAAAGATACTCCGGCGGAAACCGAAGCTCCTGCAGAAACAAAGGCAGAAAAATCGACAGAAAAGAAACCGGATGAGGAGAGCTAACATGAAAGCGGATGATAAAAACAAAGTACTTTTGTTCATGTTAGATTTGATCGAAACCAGTAAAGTATTTTGGTGGAAATTTTTTGACTGGTTGGCAGTCATTTCTTGGTCTTACCTGATTTTTGTCTCTTTCTTAGCGATGATTATCGGTGCCATTTTAGGTTTAGGTGGATTAATACCTTTCTTGGCTTTTGTATCGATCATGATCAAAAGTTTAGCGGGAGGTAAACGTAAAGCTGAATTGGTCGCCAGTGATGCTCTTACACGAGCAGACGTTGAAGCGCTAGAACGTCGTGTTTTAGAAGCAGAAATGGCGACCTTGCAAGCGCAAATTGAACCTCATTTTTTATTCAATACCTTGGCGTTGATTGGACAATTAATTGAAACCGATCCACAACAAGCATCTATTGTTCATACCCATTTGATAAAGTATTTGCGTGCTGCATTACCGCAAATTCGCGAACAAGGTGGAGGTAAATTAGGACAGCAATTAGAATTGTCGCGTGCGTATTTAAATATTATGCAGGCACGTATGCAGGAACGTTTAACGTATCAAATTAGCTGTCCACCTGAGCTTACGCATTTAGCTTTTCCATCGATGATGATACAAACTTTAGTCGAGAACGCGATTAAGCATGGTTTAGAGCCTAAAACGGATGGCGGCCATATTAATATTATCGCGCGTCAGGGTGAAGCGGAAGTTCAAGTTGAGGTCAGTGATAACGGTATTGGTTTTGATTTACACGCCAATGACGGCATAGGTTTAAGTAATATCCGTGAACGTCTGAAAGTTTTATACGGTTTAAAAGCGAGTTTAGTGATTGAAGTGCCTGAAACCGGTGGCGCTAAATTGACCTTACATATTCCAAATACTTAATATGAATAAAATTACTGCCATGATTGTCGATGATGAAGCACCAATGCGCTCACATCTACGTAGCAAACTAAAGCAAATTTGGCCAGAGCTGGAGATTATTGCCGAAGCTCAAAATGGTATTGTTGCGATAGAAGAAGCAGAGAAATTTCACCCTCAAATTATTTTTCTAGACATTCGTATGCCTGGAAAAAATGGCATAGAAGCGGCAGCACAGTTAGCAGAAAACGCGATTCTTATTTTTGTCACAGCTTACGACGAATATGCAATTCAAGCATTTGAGCGTGGTGCGATGGATTATCTTTTAAAGCCAATTGATGTAGAACGATTAGAGCAAACTTGCTTACGACTAAAACAAAGAGTTTTAGAAAAATTTGCGGATACAAAAAAAATCGAAGAAGAAAAACCTGTCGCTAAATCAAATAATCAATCACAACAAGTCGAACAATTATTGACACAACTAATGCTACAACAAGCGCAACAAAAAGAATATTTGCGTTGGATACAAGCTAGTGTTGGTAGCAGTTTGCGCATGATTAGTACTAAAGAAATCTTGTTTTTTAAATCCGATGAAAAATATACTTTGGTACAAACAGAACAAGCAGAATTTTTGATTCGAAAAACTTTAAAAGAATTAGAAGATGAATTAGATCCTAAAGAATTTTGGCGTATACATCGATCAGCTTTGGTTAGGGTGAGTGCTATTGCGGAAGTTACGCGGGATTTTCGTGGTCGACAAATGTTAGGTTTAAAAGGATGTTCCGAGAAACTAGAAGTAAGCCGCAATCATACCCATTTATTTCAACAAATGTGAATTATTTCAGCAGATTTTTTGATGAAGAAAAATAAGGTCTTTTTCTTTTAATTGAATAAGTTTATATATATGAATAGTAGTAGTTGTTAACGATGACGAATTTTGTGGATAAGCCGTGTTTACTAATTAAAATCAAGGCGCTACAGAAAATATAAGTAGCCGGAAAATCCTTGTATGAATGCTCAACAATTTTTGTATAAGTTTTTAGACTTGGATAAGTAAGACAGTTCTACACAAAATCTGCAAAGCTTATCCACAAGCTTATCCACAAAAAATATTTTTTTCTTCCTTGTATTTCTACTGTTTGAGATTTCAATCGACCAGTATTTTTCGATTTTCAAAATAATTCCTCAAAATTTCCAAGGTATACGGTGCAGCGACGTTTTTTACAAAGCTTAAGAAGTCAACATGCGCCGTTTCATCTGCACTATCAGAAATTGTTCTCAAAATAGCGAACGCTAAATCATGTTCGTCACAAACTTGCGCTATTGCTGCGCCTTCCATTTCTACCGCTAATAAATCAGGTAGCGCTTGCTTTAATTCTTTTAACACTTTGCTGTCGTGAATAAATTGATCGCCACTAGCGATTAATCCGGCATGCGATTTCACGTCTTGCAATTGAAATTCTGTGATTAGGTTCGCAGAAAAATGTTGATGCATGGCTTTAATGAACTGGTCAGTGGCATTTTGTAGCGCCATATGCAAATCTTGTTGTACAAAAAAACGTGATTTACCAGTTAACGGAATTTCAAAACGAGGAAACAAGGGCGAAGCATCCATATCGTGCTGTAGCAAGGTTTCAGCAATCACGATATCTCCCACCTTTAACTGTGGATCAGCAGCGCCAGCAACGCCGCTTAGAATCAGTTGATTCACTTGGAAATGATGAATCAAGAGATTTGTCGTACTTGCGGCTGCTACTTTTCCTATTCCCGCTAATACCATGACTACTGGATGTCCCCATAGTTCACCTTGTATGAAATTGCGTTTAGCAATTCGATGAACTGTTTTGTGTTGAATAAAGGCTTCTAATCCTTCTTGTTCTTCACGCATGGCAAAGATTAAGCCTGTGGTATTCGGTTTATTTGAAATAAGCATGGTTTTTCAAAAGAAGAAGATAACAAGAACTTCGCTTTGTTTTATATACATAAGGTATATATATACATAGTAGTAGTAGTTAACGGCGACAAATTTTGTGGATAAGCCGGTTTACTAACTTGAAATCAAGGATTTAGCGCAAGGATAAAGACTAGGACAATGCTTGTACAGAAAAAGAATAGATTCTGCATAAGATTTGGACTGTGGAAAGCTCATGTGGTTTTGCACATAAGCTCCTCAAGATATACAAAGACTTATCCACAGATATTTATTAATATTTTTTACTTATTTTTGATGAATTTTGATTTTTAGCAGGATTTTTCGAATACAAATAAGGAACCGTATAAGGCACAGCGATCCTTTTTTTGTAGTGCTTGGTTATGTAATGAATTCGTTTTCCAGTTCGTTTCTGTGGATTGGAAAACGATTTGTGGTAACGGCAATTGTGTTCCCAAACTGCGGATAAGGACTTTTGCACCTGGTGCGGCGCAACGATTAATTTCTTGCCAGAGAGTTTTGATGTGGTCTGGATGCAGGTAATCGAGATGATCTTGTAACACGAAGGCATCAATGGATTGGGCACTTTGTTGTTGTAAAAAATCGATCAGCCGTTGTTGATGCGGATGAACACGGTGTGCATATTGACGTAGTTGTGGGAAGACTTCTTTTTGTAGATACAAAGGTAAGCTTTGCTGTTGTTGTATCTGATAAGTTTGTCCTATCACTTGTTGTGCGAAATGGTTTTCGCTAATACTAAAATCACATAGTAGGCGTCGCAGTCTTTGTATCAAGATAGGTGATATTTCTTCCTGGTTGGCATTCTTGAGACGTGTGATTTGGTTTTGACTAAAGCCAAGGCGATTCAATACAAAACGGCGTTGCATCAAAAATTGAAAATACTTATTTTGTAATGCGGGCAAAATGGTTTGTTCAAAGATCAGATTTTGTTGGGGTAAATCTTTAGCTTGCTGTAGTTTGTCAAAACGTGCACCCAATCGCGTTAAGAGAAATCGTAGGGCGCGCAGGCTGGTGTTGTAGTAACCATGTTCTTGCAGATTTTCACTGAAGGCATAGTAGCGAGGGCGACCGATGAGATTACGTTTTTGCCAGTAGTGGCTGGCTTGATCGGATAAATTGGCACGTAAATGACGTTGATAGCGTTTCAAATTATCGCTTTGATGCGGTTGCGCTAAAAATTTGAGCACGGCGTCGTAGTCAGGCAAATGAATTAAGGCTTTCGCTTTAATCTCTAACAGCGCTAGTTGTGCTGGGTTCTCATCCACGCAGTGAATCGCTGCTGGCTTTGCACTGAGATAAGCCAAAGCATGACAAGCACCAGCAGCGATCGTAACGATATTGGCGGCAGGTTTAAGGTCGAGCGCCAATAAATCAATATGGCTATCGGCCCACGTTTGTGATTGGATTAGCTTGCGTTGAGGTTTTAGTTCAGCGAAAAATTTGCTGGCTGAGAAAGAATCAAGAATCGTTGTTTTGCTAGGGAAGAAGGCTTTCGTATTCATGATCTGTACCTGAGAGTTTGCGAGAAATGGAACTACTCTAGGCTGATCAGGTGACAGGTTTATGACAAAAATAAAGGGCTTTTGAATATTTATAAAAGTGTATTTTTTTTGTTGATTTATTTACAGCTCTCCACAGCCCACGGGAAGCGGTGGTGGGGATAATTCTAATTTCTCGCCAGCTTTTGGATGTCGAACACAATAGGTACCAAACGGTGTTTTAATCTTGCTCACTGGTCTGCCATCATAGGCAAATTTTTTCTCGATAACGGTGCCTTCTGTTTGACTTTGTACTACGCCAGCTAAAGTATTCGAAAATTTCTTCATGTTTTCACTGCTACTTTTACTGTCAGGGCGATAGTTTTTTTCTTGCTTTAGAAAGTCGTCTTTCAAGCTCAAACTTAATTCACGAATGTTTTTTTGTATTGCTGGAGAAGATAGTGAAGGTGTAGATGGCGTTGCTGAAAGGCTTTCAAATTCTGTGTTTGGTGTTTGAATTTTTGCTGTAATGGGTTCGGGTGTATTGATCGTTTTTTTGTTAACGCGTGCAATGGTCGATGTTGGACTAATTTGTTTGGGTGTTTTTTGTTGAGTAATCTCGATAGTTTGTTTTTGCTGTGGCAAGGCGAGTAGTAGCAATACTTTATCAGTGTTGGCGATACTATTTGGTGACGGTGATGCTCCCTGCCAGATTAAAATCATCCCTATATGCACCAAAAAAATAGAGAAGAAAGTCAGGTATCGAGTAAAACGATGTAATTGCATGCTGCCTTTCATTGAAGGGAATTCGTTTACCAAGTCCATCCCATCATTCGTATTGACTTAAAAAATTGCATTTGCCAATTTACTACGCAGAGAATTGTAAGCGAGTATCAGTTATATTTGAGTCTTGTTTAGGTCTATTTTCAGCCAAGAATTTTTGAAGAATAATTTACCTGAATCACTTTTTCAGAATAAGCAGCTACTTATTTAGAAATTTTAAGAACAATAGTTGCCAAATTTAGTGGGCAATGTAAGTTTGTATTTACTTGCTTTTTTGTGTCGATGAATCAGGAACTGCCAGGCTGAATTTTAGTCTCATTGAACCAGCAATTTCGGCGTTTTCTGTCCTTGTGAGATTGGCAGGCTTGAGCGATACTGCGTGCTTGCTTGTCCTCCTAAGCGATACGCACACACAATAATTACACTTAAAAAGAAAGGCAGTACGGAGATGGATTTTAGTAACCCTACCAGCATCACATTCATTATTTATATTCTAGCGATGCTAGGCATCGGTTTCGCCGCCTGGCGTTTTACCAATAATTTATCTGACTATATTTTAGGTGGTCGCAGTCTAGGCGCTTTCGTCACCGCGATGAGTGCTGGCGCATCCGACATGAGTGGTTGGTTGTTAATGGGCTTACCCGGCGCTTTGTATTTTTCTGGTGTATCAGAAAGTTGGATTGCGATTGGTTTGACTTTAGGTGCCTGGTTTAACTGGCATTTGGTCGCAGGTCGTCTGCGTGTGTACACCGAATTGACGAATAATGCTTTGACCTTGCCAGATTATTTTACGCATCGATTTGAAGATACTAGTAAGTTATTGCGCATTATTTCTGCGATTGTGATCTTGGTGTTTTTCACGATTTACTGCGCTTCTGGCATGGTCGCTGGTGCGCGCTTGTTCCAAGAAACTTTTGGCATGAGCTATAACGTGTCTTTGTGGGCTGGTGCTGCGGCAACGATTATTTATGTGTTTATCGGTGGATTCTTAGCGGTTAGCTGGACAGATACTGTGCAAGCGACTTTAATGATTTTTGCTTTGTTATTGGCGCCTGTGATGGTGATCATGCATGTTGGTGGTTTTAGTGAAGCGATTACAGTGATTCAAAACATCAATCCAAAATATACGGATTTGTTTAGTGGTACCTCTTTGATCGGCATTATTTCTTTGTTGGCTTGGGGCTTGGGTTATATGGGTCAACCGCATATTTTGGCGCGCTTTATGGCTGCAGAAAATTTCGCGACAATTAAAAATGCACGTCGCATTGGTATGACTTGGATGATTTTGTGTTTGCTTGGCGCAATCTCTGTGGGTTTCTTTGGCATCGCTTATTTCGCGATGCACCCTGATCAAGCGGGTGCGGTCACGGCAAATAAGGAAACTGTGTTTATCTCCTTGTCTCAGATTTTGTTTAATCCTTGGATTGCCGGTATTTTGTTGTCTGCAATTTTGGCAGCGGTGATGAGTACTTTGTCTTGCCAATTATTGGTTTGTTCTTCTGCTTTGACCGAAGATTTCTACAAACCTTTCTTCCGTCCAAATGCTTCACAAACCGAATTGGTTTGGTTCGGTCGCATGATGGTGTTGGTGGTTGCAGTGATTGCGATTTCGATTGCGGCTAATCCAACTAGCAGCGTCTTGAGTTTGGTCAGTAACGCCTGGGCAGGTTTTGGCGCAGCATTTGGCCCTGTGGTCTTGTTATCCTTGGTCTGGCCTAAGATGAACCGCAACGGTGCCTTAGCGGGCATGTTTGTCGGTGCCTTGACCGTATTGGTGTGGGGACATTTTAAATTGTTTGGCTTGTATGAATTGGTACCAGGCTTCTTCTTTGGTTGCGCTGCAGTTTGGATTGGCAGTCAATTTGGTGCGCCAGCGTCGGAAAAGATGAAGGCAGCGTTTTCTACTATGCGTCAGCAAACAGCTTAAATTTTTTATGCCAGTACCGGGATGCAAAGCAGAGTTACTGTTTGCGATTCAGAAAGAATTTGATTGTTTGAGTAAAGAAATCGCCTTAATTCCTGCGGCAAATGTCTTTGACAAGTCTTTAGCCGGACATGTCAAAGACAGTAAGATGACTGTCCATAATTTGATTTCTTATTTAGTCGGCTGGAATGAGCTAGTTCTGAAATGGCACGCTAAAAAAGGTGTGGGGGAATCTGTCGATTTTCCAGATACTGGGTTTAATTGGAACCAATTAGGACTCTTAGCAGAAAAGTTTTATAAGGATTACGAGGGTATTCCATTTGCTGATCTAGTTGTTCAGCTTTGTTCTGCGAAGAATAGGATTGTTGAATTGCTAGAGGACGAAGACGATTTTAGGCTTTACGGTCAAGCATGGTACAAGCAATACACGATGGGAAAAATGATTCAGTTGAATACATCGTCACCTTATAGCAATGCAGCTAAGCGATTAAGGCGTTGGAGAAAATCTGAACAGTAACAGTTATAGTTACATTTCAAGTTATATGGATTTGTGTTGAACGATTCAGATAAAAAGACAGGGCAGATAGCGTAAATCTATCTGCCCTGTTTTTTTGTGAGAACGTATCGGTATCAGCTGTTAGTTTGTAGCGGTTTTCTCCGCTACCGCCTTCAAATTCTTCAAACCATCTTCAAAATCCGGCCCCACCATATTATCCATAAATGGTGCGAATAATTTCATCATGAAGTTACCCTCGCTAGTGCCTACCATAGACCAGGTGACTTTGGTCCCGGTACCCTCAGGTTCTAAAGTCAGTGCACCATTGGATGGCTTGCCCATACCTTCGAAGCGCAATTCATAATTGATGACTTGGTTGGCTGCGACTCTAGTGAGCTTCATGCCGCCATTACCTTCACTTTTGCTTTTCCAATCCCAGCCTGCGCCGGCACCTGTTTCAGGACCAGAGAACAGAATTTCCATATTCGGATCACGTTGATTCCAGACAGACCATTTTTTCCATTCTTTGGGACTAGCGATCAATGGGTATATTTTTTCCGGACTAGCTTCGATTTGTATGCTGCGGATGAGTCCATAGTGATTCGGCATTAAATAAGTAAGAGCGATGATTAAAGCAATTAGACACACCAAGGCGATCAATATGCGCTTGAGGATTTTCATAGCAACTCCGGATTTGGTTCTAATAATTGAAGCTTCTGATTGTGCTTGAGTCAACTCCTTGAAAGCAAGCGACTTACGGCATTCTTCCAATTTTCGAGGCGATTTGCGGCGTGACTTCGACTAATCTGTGGTAAAAAACGCTGTTGTTCTTGCCATAGAGCAGCACATTCTTCAGGTGCACTATAGATACCCGTTTGTAATCCAGCCAAGTAGGCAACACCCAGTGCGGTTGTTTCTATGATCTTGGGTCGGATGACGGGAATGCCGAGCAAGTCTGCTTGAAATTGTAGGAGAGCGTCATTGCTTGCAGCACCGCCATCAACGCGCAATTCAATAATCGGTGTCGGACTATCTTTTTGCATCGCGAATAGCAATTCAGCAGTTTGAAAAGCAATCGCCTCAATCGCTGCTCTGGCGATATGGGCAGCGGTGCTGCCACGATGCAGGCCGAGAATCGCCCCACGCGCATTGGCATCCCAATACGGGGCGCCTAGCCCAGTAAACGCGGGTACGAAGACGACACCATCGCTATCTTCAACCGTCGCTGCTAATTCGCCTATAGCTGTCGCGGTCGGTGCCAGATGCAATTGGTCGCGTAACCATTGCACGACCGCACCACCGACGAAGACGCTGCCTTCTAAAGCATATTGTGGATGTTGATTGACCTGGCAAGCCGCGGTGGTGATTAAGCCATGTTGTGATTGACTACAAAAACCACCTGTTTGTAAGAGCGTAAAACAACCAGTGCCGTAGGTATTTTTCGCCATACCAGAGTTAAAACAAGCTTGACCAAATAACGCAGATTGTTGATCACCAGCGATGCCAGCAATGGGAATGGGCTTTCCGAACAATTGGGTATCACCAAAATGATGGCAGGATGGATGAACCTCAGGTAAGAGTTGGTGTGGGATGTCAAACAGATCGAGTAGTTCGGCATCCCATTGTTGCGTATGAATATTCCACAACATAGTTCGCGAGGCATTAGTGACATCGGTGACGTGTAGTTTTTGTCCGCTGAGTTGGTAGGCTAGCCAGCTATCGATCGTACCAAATGCCAGCTCATCGTTTTCCGCAAGTTCTCTGGCATTTGGAATATGGCGCAGTATCCAAGCGATTTTGGTGGCGGAGAAATAGGGATCGGCAGGAGACCGGTTTTTTCTTGTATGGTTTTGCCGTAGCCTTGCTGCCGCAAATCGTCGCACCAATCCGCGGTACGACGATCTTGCCAGACGATTGCGCGGCAAATAGGTTGCCCTGTTTTACGATGCCAAACTACTGTCGTTTCACGTTGATTGGTGATGCCGATCGCAGCGATATCCTGTGCCTGAATGCCAGATTTGTTCAGCACTTGATGAATGGTGGTGAGCTGGCTTTGCCAGATTTCCATCGCATCATGTTCGACCCAACCCGGTAGGGGGAAATGTTGTGTGAATTCTTGTTGCGCGGAGGCGATCAGATTGCCACGATGATCGAAGAGGATAGAACGCGAACTGGAAGTACCTTGATCAAGTGCGAGTAAGTAAGCCATGTTTGCGCTCCATTCGATTTGTGTTCAGTTATTCCACGGTATCTAACTGCTCCAGACTTCACCGCCAAAAATATCGATTTGGGTCAGATATAAACGACAATCAAGTTCGTACTGATGATAGTTCGGTTCCATATACGAGCAAAGCTGATAAAAAGCTTTGTCGTGTGCTTTTTCTTTTAGGTGCGCGAGCTCGTGTACCGTGATCATTTTGAGAAATTCTTCGGGTACCGATTTGAATAAGCTGGCGATACGAATTTCATTTTTGGTTTTGAGTTTACTACCCTGAACTCGGGAGACATAAGTGTGTGTGCCGAGTGCGTTTTTGATCACATGGAGTTTATTGTCGTAGACAACTTTACTGATCTGATCGCCATTGCGCAGCGAGGCATTCTTTAAATCTTGGACATATTGGTACAGCGCTTTATCGGTGCGTATGGCGTGTGTTTGTGGGTACTTTTTACGCAGATGTGACGCCAATTGATCGCTGGCGATTAACTGCCTAACCTGGGCTTGTAAGTGCTCAGGATAGGCTGTTAAGTAAGTCAATTTATTTGATTCTGAATTCACGTTATTTTTTTGCGGCGCTGACTTTTAACAAACGCACTTCAAATATCAAATCAGAATTTGCTGGAATTAAACCATCACCAACTTCACGTGCGCCGTAAGCAAGTGCCGCTGGAATAATCAAAGTACGCTTACCGCCAATTTTCATACCTTGTACACCGAGATCCCAACCACGAATCACTTCGCCGCCATTGATGGTAAAACTAAACGGTTCACGTTTGACTGAGCTATCAAATTCTTTACCTTTTTGTCCTTTGGCTTTTGGATCGCGCAACCAGCCTGTGTAATGCACAGTGACGGTGTTGCCGCTCTTGGCTTCATCGCCTTTGCCTAATTTACTGTCGATCTTCTCGACTTCGGGCATTTTGATGACATCGAGTAATTCGATATCGAAAATCAAATCGGCATCAGGTGGAATCACACCTTTACCAGCACCGCGGGAACCATAAGCGAGTGTAGATGGAATGATTAAGGTACGCTTACCACCGACTTTCATACCAGGCACGCCTTGTTCCCAGCCACGAATGACGCGACCTTCGCCGAGATTAAAGTTGAATGGCGCACGACCAACTGAGCTATCAAAAGCTTTGCCGCGTTGGTTTTCTGCTTGTGGATCACGCAGCCATCCGGTGTAGTGAACGGAGACTGTTTTACCTATAACTGCTTCAACGCCAGTGCCGACTACGGTGTCGATTTTTTCTAAAACTGGAACTGCTACTGGTGCGGCTATTGGTGCTGCTACTGGTGCTGTAACTTCTTGACTTACCGCAGGGTTACTTGCGCTGGTTGCGGTGGCACTTGCTACGCTCTCTTGCTGTGTTTTTTGTTCAACTTTTTGCTCGGTTTTTTGTTCTGTCTTTTGTTCCTGCGCATGTGCAGGAATCAAGCAAACGTTTGCAGCGAGGGCGAGGCTAATCAAGAGTGGAGATTTCATATTGTTGATGTCCTATTGGTCTAGGTAGATTGATTGTAATTGAGTGAGATTTTGTCTAAGAGCGTTTTAGTTTTGCTTCAAAAGCGATATCCAATTTGCTGGCTTTACGCGGAGCTTCTTTATTCACTCCATTGACGAAGCGGACAAATTCATCGATCTCTAGGGGTGCGCAGAGTTTTTCTTGGGTATCTGGATCATGTCCTAGAACCAGAAAAAAATGCCCGCTAGCTGTCGTCACCATCGAGTACGGCGCGTTGTTGCTGCGTTGTTGTAATCGCAGTACGGCATTACTGGCTTTGGTTGAACGTGCCATGAAAACTTTCAAGTGAAAACAGGGTTGAATAATCTGAATCTGCGATGAGTACTGGTATCGCGATGCTGCAACATGATAATCTAGACGCTTGCTTTAGAGAATAGCAGAAGGGTAATCATGTCTATCATTTCACATTACATCAATGGCCTAGTCGTAACAGTGGCAGATGCGCGTCATCAAGCGGTGTTTAATCCAGCTAGTGGCTTGGAGATCGCGCAAGTCGAATTCGCAGATCAACAGCTAGTGGATCAAGCGGTCGCATCAGCCAAAGCAGCGTGGCCAGCTTGGTCAGAAACCGCACCCTTACGTCGGGCGCGTGTGATGTTTAAGTTCAAAGAGCTGCTGGAACAAAATCAAGAAAAATTAGCCGCGATGATTACGCGTGAGCATGGCAAGATTTTTTCTGATGCAATGGGTGAGGTGACGCGCGGTATCGAAGTGGTGGAGTTTGCTTGTGGTTTGCCGCAGCTTTTGAAAACCCAATTTTCCGACAATATCGGTGGCGGCATTGATAATTGGAATATCCGTCAATCGCTGGGAGTCACCGTTGGTATTACGCCTTTTAATTTTCCCTTTATGGTACCGATGTGGATGGCGCCGCTGGCAATTGCTTGTGGCAATAGCTTTATTCTCAAACCATCGGAACGCGATCCTTCTGCGTCCTTATTGATTGCAGATTTGTTCCAACAAGCGGGCTTGCCTGATGGTGTTTTTAACGTGGTGCATGGAGATAAAGTTGCGGTTGATGCTTTGTTGGCGCATCCTGATGTCGCTGCGGTTTCGTTCGTTGGATCAACACCCATTGCAGAATACATTCATAC